>NZ_JBEYBS010000019.1:0-158476 GCF_040632375.1 Streptomyces sp. NPDC019396
AGCTCGCGGGCAACGCTCCCGTGCCCACCGGCTCCGGCATGACCAGCGGCAGGCATCGCATCAACCACGGCAGCCACCGACAGCTGAACGCCGCGATCTACCGCACCGTCATCGTCCGAATGCAATTCCATCAGCCCACGATCGACTACGTCGCCCGCCGCACCACCGAAGGAAAGACGAAACGCGAGATCATCCGCTGCCTCAAACGCTACGTCATCCGCGAGGTCTACCACCTGCTCCGACCCGCCCCACGAGCGCCCCACACGGCCAGTTGACAACTACAGGAGCGTCAACGCCGCCGCGGAGAGTTTCTGGGCCGTGCTCAAAGAGGAGATCGGCACCCGCACCTGGCCCGACCGGGCCACCGCGCGCGCCGACGTGTTCACCTTCATCGAGACCTTCCATAACCGGCGCCGCCTGCGCAAGCACAAGGTCTTCGGCTACCTCACCCCGTCCGAGACCCGACGGCATCAACAACACGCCCTCGCGGCATAACAAGATCGTGTCCAGGATCACGGGGAAACTTCAACCGGCGCTGCAAGCTCCGCCCGTCCCAGCGCGCGATGGTGGCACTGGTGTACCTGCGCGAACACACCACTCTGGCGAAGATCACCGCCGGGTTCGGGATCAGCGAGTCCACCGCCCACGCCTACACCAGCGCGGTCGTCGACCTGCTTGCCGCGCGTGCGCCGGGCCTGCTGAAGACGCTACGCGAGCACGAACCCGACTTCGTCCTACTCGACGGCACCCTCGCCGAGTGCGACCGGGTCGGCGACGGCCGGGCCGACTACTCCCACAAACACCGGCGCCACGGCGTGAACGTGCAGGTCGTCACCGATCCCGGCGGCCGGCTGTTATGGCTCTCGCCCGCCCTGCCGGGCCGCACTCACGACCTGACCGCCGCACGCACCCACCGGATCATCCGCATCTGTGAGCGCCAGGGCGTTCCGATCGTGGCCGATCTCGCCTACCAGGGCGCCGGCCCCTGGCTGACCACCGGCATCAAGCGCAAGCCCCTCCAGGAACTCACTCCCACCGAAAAGACCCGCAACCGTCCCCTGGCCACGGCACGAGCACCCGTCGAACGCGGCGTCGCCCGCCTGAAGTCCTGGCGGATCTTCCGCAGATCCCGCTGCAGCCCCAACCGCATGACGTCAATCGCCAAGGCGGTCCTCACACTCGAGCTGCAACGCTGAAGAAGCTCAGTGTTTCCTGGCTGCTGTACGAGCACCGCCGGGCCCGCAACGTCCGGTGGCGCAAGCTCGGCTGCTTCAAGCAGGCGCTGCTCACGCTGGTCCATCTGCGCCAGAACGAGATGTTCTCGCAGCTCGGAGCCGGTTTCGGGATATCCCAGGCCACCGCCTGGTGACACGTCGACGAGGCCTTGGACGTTCTGGCTTCCTGGGCGCCCGGCCTTCATGAAGCTCTCACCGGCCTTGGTGAGAGCGACCACGTCATCGTTGACGGCACTCTGATCCCCATCGACCGCATCCGCGCGGACGAGCCGTACCACTCGATGAAGCACCGCAAGCACGGCATGAACGTGCAGGTCATCGCCCGACCGACGGCACACCGCTCTGGTTCTCCCGCGTGACACCGGGCCGCACCCACGACCTGACCGCGGCCCGCGCCCACGGCATCGTCCAGGCCTGCCTCACCAGACAGATCCTCGTCCTCGCGGACCGCGCCTACCGGGGAGCCGGCGCCACTGGCCGAACCCTGCACAAGAATCACCGCGAACAACCCGAGCACTTGCAGCAGTTCAACCGCGAACATGCTCGGCTGAGAGCTCCAGGAGAACGGGCCTTCGCGCAGCTGAAGCCCTGGCGGCTACTACGGCGAGCCAGATGCTCCACCCGCCGAATCGACACCGACGTCCAAGCCGTCCACACACTGCTGACCTGCGACTATTCAAGATGAAAGAAGCTCATGGGTTCGTTCCGCAATGACAATCGTCCTTTCCGATGAAGTGCGCGTTCAGTCTGTGCGAGAGATTCAAGGATGACCCGATCCTGGGATCTGTCGCTGAAACTTCGCTGCCCCGGGTCCAGTCAAGCCGTCGCCCTGCGTGCCCGGGTGGGCCGGTTCCAGTCACCCCTTAGGGGATTTCCCTTGGGAATGTGACTTGCGAGGGAGTTGTCTTAGGGGAACTCCCCAGGGTCAAGTTCTAGAACTTGAGGAAAGCTGTTCTCCGTGAAAATCCCGTACAGAGCACTGCGGTCGCCTTCGGCGCTGAGCATGCGTTTATTCTTATCAGATTTCAAGGGGCATTAAGCTGCGGTGTGAGGCATCCCCCGGTTCCTTTGAGTACCGGCAGAGTACTTCTACTCTTGCAGGCTTGAGGCTCATTAGATGATGGTTCCCACATCTCCAGTTCTTCAGCGCCAGTTGCAAAGGGTGACAGATGGTGAGACTCCGAGGTTCGGGTAGCGATGGCCTCGATTCCCTGGCCGCGACGCTCTCCCGAATCGCTGCAAGCAGCGGGGACCGCAGGGCAAAGATTTCACTTCTCATATGGAGAATGGACGCGGAAACCGAGATCGAGAGCGAAAGAGGCCGTCCTCTTTCATCCGAGGAACGTCCAGAGCGCGAGAACTTGCCAGGGGCATATATTGAAGTCTGGGAAGGGTCGCTTGAGAATTCTGAACACAAGCTATATCTGCGGTTTTTGGGCCGGACGTCGACACTTCTTCGCGATGAGGTCGTCATGGAGATCGACTATGACTCTACTGACCGGCTTTCGGTTCAGGTCCCCTCAATGGTTCTCCCTGAAGATGCCGGGGAATATCGGGCCGATCGCAGCAATAGGCAGGGGTGGGTCTGTCGCTCACTATCGAAGCGGCAGGGCGAGATAGCAAGCCTAGTGTGCCGGGGCCTGACGAACAAAGAGATCGCCGACAGGCTCTTCATAAGCCCCAAGACCGTGGAGTACCACCTATCTATACTCTTTCAGCGTTTTTCAATAGCCAGTCGTCAAGAACTGAGAAAAATCATGCAGGGCTGACAGTTTCCATTGATACACAGCAGGATACTCACGCGTTCAGGTCAGCCAGCTCACCAAATGGGCAGAGATACTCATGCGCCCGTACGGATACCGAGGATTAACTGGGATACGTATGCAGCACCTGGCTGTACTGCACCTCGTACCACCAGGAGGAATCATGCCTACGATGTCACAATCATCCGGATGGCTTGAGCGCGGAGAGACTGCACCTTCCGAAGCCCGGACATTCATCCGCCAATTCACCTCCGCGCTTACGACATCGGAGTCGGCCCCAGCACTCGATGTCCTGGAAGATGCCGCACTGCTCGTGAGCGAACTCGTGACAAATGTTGTGCTACACGCACGGACAGCAGTGAACATAAAGTGCGTGGCAATTACCGGCAAAGAAGGAACATCTCTGCTAGTCGGGGTTTCAGACGGCGATCCGCGCCAGATCACACATGGAGAGGCTGATCTGAGTTCGACCCACGGCCGGGGCCTTTACCTGGTTAATGCACTCGCTGAAGAATGGTGGGTCGCATACGGAACGGAATCCAAGACTGTCTGGTTTCGCCTTGGCCCCACGGGCACGCCATCCGAGTTTCCAGACACTACTTTTCCCATGCCACATGAAAGCGCTCTGTCAGCATGACTCCGCAGTCTAGGAGGATGCGGTCCTCGTGAAGAGAAAACATGGGCGCTGTTTTTGCGCGTTCCCGGTACGCATGATTGAGGGGCTCTTCCTCAACATGATTGCGTTCAACTACACGGTCCAAGAAGAGCGGCGCATCAGGCGCATCTACCGGAGCAACGGTCCGTCGTCATCCCGGGAGGACGACGCATGATCGGGCGGGCTGGGGGCGTCGCACAAGTCGTGCAGCACCTCACGTCTCGCGGTAGAACCAAGCCGCCACTTGACCACGCCTAGAGAAACCCAGCTTGGTCAGGATCTTCTGGACGTGATTTTCCGCGGTGCGTGATGAGACCACCAAGGCGGCGGCGATCTCCCTGTTGCTCTTTCCCTCGGCGACGAGACGCGCCACCTCCTGCTCTCTGGGGGTGAGCGGGTGGTACCTCTGCCGCTCGGCATCTGCCGCTGTCGGCTCGTCCTCGCCCTCGCCCTCGCCCTCGCCCTCTAGAGCGAAGGTGACAAGTTCGTCGACCGGCATGGCCAGGCCCCTACTTGTGGCGGCCTCGTACTCTTCCTGACTCAGTCTTTGGCGGCAGTCCTGTATAGCCTGCTCGTGAAAGCCCGAGAAGTAGTTCACAAGAGGTACGTCGATGTCGGCCTTCCACACCCGGTGCAAGGCCCCAAAGAGCGTGGCCGCCCGTACCAGTTCCCCTTTTCCAACCGAGATCCACGCGAGGACCTCACTGCACAGCGCAAGCCCCATCCGGTCCTGAAAGAGTCTCTTGGCGTGCGCACTACGGCGCACGGAGGCCGCAGCGCTTTCATGAAGGCCCTGGCGCCAGAGCACCATCCCTCTCAGACATTCGGCAGCCGACCGCTGCCACAGTTCCCCCCGCTCCGCACTCAGCTCAATCGCCTCGACCGCCCGAGCATCCGCCTCAGCAAGACTGTCCTCGATAAGACTGACCGTGACCAGCCTCAGAAGAAATGTACTGACACCTGCCAGATCATCAAGGACTTCCCTGAAAGCGAGCCCCTCTTCAAGGGACCCTCTCGCAAGGGACAGATCGCCCTCAAAGAGATGAAACATTCCCCTGGCGTACAAAGTGTGCGCACTAGCGTTTGCATCCCCCGTGGCTCGGGCCAATGCCTGCGCCTCATCGTACATTTCCTGCGCTGCGGACCGCTCTCGCCGCATCATTGCCAGGATGGATCCGACCGCAGCGACTCGGGCCCGTGCAGGCGTCCCGCCTTCGGCCCGGGAAAGGAAAGCCGTAATCCACGTGTATGCCTCGTGAACGAGACCTGCCGGCTGCCACAAGTCACGCAACGCCAGGACCATCCTGAAGCCGCACTCGGCCTCAGCAGGCTCGCTGCAACAATAATCCAGGGCCGCTCTAAGATTTCCCTGCTCCAGGCACAACTTCTGAAACCACAACCGTTGCCGCGACGAGAACCAGTCTCCGTGCGACCTCTCCGCCAGCTCCAAATAGTAGTCGCGGTGCCGTGCACGCACCGAGTTCCGCAGGTCCTCGGACAGCTTCTGCGCGCCGTAATGCCGAATGGTCTCCAGCATCCTGTACCGGGCAGCGCCCTCACCCTTCATACGCACGACCACAGACTGCGTCACCAAGGACGACACTTCAGTTGCTGCAGAGGCAGCAGAGGCCTCCGGCAGACAGACACGGCGGGCCGCTTCCAGATCGAAACTGTCCGTGAAAACTGACAGCCTGTTCCACAGCTGCCGGTCACCCGGGGAGCACAGCTGATAGCTCCAATCGACTGCCGCTTGCAAAGTCTGATGACGCGGCAAGGCCGCCTTGTTCCCTACATCAAGAATCTCAAATCTCTCTTTAAGGAGTCCACCGATTTCCTTCAGCGACAGAGTGCGCAACCGGGCGGCCGCGAGTTCGATCCCCAGAGGAATGCCGTCAACGCGGGCACATACCTCAAGTGCCTCCTCGTAGTTCCCGGCTGTCAGCCTGAAATCAGGCGCGACAAACCGCGCTCTGTTCTCGAAGAGCCGCAGCGCGTCGCACAAATGTTCCCCATCCGTCCCGGCTGCGGGTTTCACGACAGGCAGGGGTTCAAGGGCAAGGGTGCGTTCCCCGAACACCTCCAGCGGGTGACGACTCGTCACGATCACGTGGAGCCCGGCGAGTTTACTCAGAAGTCCGGTGACGAGCCGACCACACGCTTCGACCAAATGTTCACAGTTGTCCAAAATCAACAAGATACGGCTCTCGCCCAGAAAAGCTGCCAGGACTTCCAGGAAGACGTCCTCGTCCACACTGTGCGCCGAGAACCCCAGAACCGGGCCCACAACAGACCTGAGCGACTGCCCCTCCTCCACGCCGGACAGATCAGCGAGACTCGCGCCATCGGGAAAGAGCCGACGCAGATCACGAGCAGCCTGCAGGGCAAGGCGGCTCTTTCCTACACCGGCAACTCCGGTGATCGTCACGAGGCGCGCCTCGCCCAGCATGTCCTTGACCCGCCTCAGCTCCGCTCGACGGCCGACGAAGTCAGTCAGTGGACTGGTGAGGCCGACAGGTGAGTTCGTCAATGAGCGCATGCCGTGATTGTCACCCTCCACGCCCCACCCCCGGCCACCGGCACGCGGCGCACGCAGAACATGCCACCTTCTGCTGCGAGCCAGGAGACCCCGCCAATAGCGGCGGGGCCTCCTGCATGCGTCGCGTCAGGCTTCTTTCACCACTTGCTGGCCCAAACCGCCATGCTCGCGCCGGTCTTCGTCTTTCCGTAAAGGACAAGATTTCCGTCGTCTTGCATGCGGAGCGTAAGACCTCCGCCATTGACTGTCTGCCAAACGACTCGGTGATCGTCGTTCGTAATTATCAGCTTTCCCGCGACCCCATCACTAGCTTGACTCAGACGAATCCTGGACGCGTTTGTCCGAGTTCCTTCAGTGCCCGTCGCCCAGATCGCTCTCGGACTTGACGGGTTGGTCCAGTCTTGGACGACGAAGTTTCCATCATCTTGGAACGATGCCTTGTAATCCCCATTTGGCGATCTGAGTTCCTGCCCCCTGCGCAGTTGTTGCGTACCAGACAGCGAACTAGGAGGCCTCGTGCAGGAATCAATTTCTTTCGACCAAATCCCTACAGCGGAGTTGGGGAGGGAATTACTGCGAACCGGAGAATACATATAAGTAGTTTCGAAGGTAGCGGAGTTGCTCGTGAAGCTCTTCCCGTCCTTCCTGCGCCACACGGTCGGGAACACTCGCATCTTTGGCCGGAATTTCACCCGCATTTTCTCTCCCGGCGCCACCGTCCAATCGGACCTATCATACGTTGCCTTGGCTTCTTCGTGAATCTCCTTTTTTTCCATCGCCTGACTATAGGTAGTCGACACCGAGGCAAACCACCCACTCAGCGTAGAATTTACGCTAACCGCTTTGGTCACCCCCGTCTCAAACCGAGACATTACTGTTCCTACGACCTGACGAGAGTAGAGCACTGATCCCATCCCGTCACAGTTGTCATACCAGTCTCCGTAAAGCGCATGACCTTCGTCATAGAAGTCATAAGGCTGCGGCAGTCGCAACCCCGCAGCTACCAGCGGTGGATAATCTGGCGTGACCACAACACACCGATTAGTGAGCGGCGAGCCGCAGTCTGTGTCAATGGATGCCGATGACGGACTAATGCTTCCTATTGTTGCTATGGCTACCACCATGGCAGTAAGTCCGATACGGGATCTGGTTCTCTTCATGGGCACTCCCGTTGTTAGAAGTGACGAAAGTATGGCGCGACTTCGCCTCATAATCCCTAGGGAAATCCCCTAGCCCACAACGGCAGGGAACTTTTCGTGGATCGCGCTCAGGACGTCCAGTACCGTCCGTGTGGCGTCAGCGGCAAAGCGGCGACCTCGGGGCGGGTGCCTTCGTCTAAACAGGCCGGAGTCGAGTCAGGCCCCTGCCTTCCCTGCTGGTGATGGCCGCCTTCGGCTTCCTCGCGGTACACATGGGGATGCAGGCGGAGGCGCGGCCGATCAACCTCTCCATCGGCGTCGGATTCTTGGGCGAGGCGCTGGTCGTCGGCGCCCGCGGGCTGTCCACGGGGGTTCCCTTCGCCCCCGAGAAACCGCGGCGCTTCGAGCGACCGCGCATCTGACGGCCGCCCGCCACGACGGCGAGACGAGGGGCCGGGAGACAGTGAGCTTGTTCAGTGTGGCCACTGATCGGGTGATGGCGGGGTGGCGTGACGGGTGAGGCCCTCGAGTGGTTGAGCGGGATGTCTGACGTCCGCAGCTCTTCGACTCGGGGGCCTCGTGGTTCCATATCGTGCCGTACTCGACGTCCCGCATGCTCTGGTGGAGTGAGTCTCAATGATGGTGTCAAGCCGATTGGGGGGCCGGTGGGGTGAGGGTGAAGTGCCTCTTGTCGCGGAGCATGGCCCATAAGACGTCGACTCGGCGTCCGTGGCGAGGCGCTCGGCGTCTGCATGGCCTGGTCATCGGTGTCGAACAACAGCTCGGCGTCGATGTGCTCGGCGAGCCAGCCCGTGCGCGGGCCGATCACGGGCAGGCCCATCGCCTGGCAGTCGATCACCGACATCGACCAGGGGCAGCCAGGGCGGAAGGGTGCGATGCCGAAGTGGGCACCGGCCAGGAGGTTGCGGTAGTGCACGCGATCGCCGTGGTCAGAGGCGACGGCGACGCCGTCCACGGCCGCCAGTTCCTCCAGATGCCGCTCGGGGCTGGGATCGAGGCGGATGCGCTCGTGACTGCGGGTGCCGAACAGGTCCATCACTGTGAGTCGTACCGGAGCCTCGGTGACGAGGCGGCGGGCGAGCTGGGTGAAGCGGGCGGTGCCGTAGTGCGCATACAGGGGGTGGTTGTAGATTCCGGTGGCCCGGCCCTCAGGCGGGTTGTTGCCAGCCGGGTCACGCACCAAAAGCCCGTCCCTGGGGGCAGGCACGACGTGTAGCTTCTCCTTGAGCTCCACGCCGGTACGGGCAGCAGCTGCGGTGGCCCACGAGGCGGCGGTGGAGGAGTGGGCCAGCACGCGGTCGCAGGCCGCGAGACCTGCGGCGAAGGCCAGAAGCACGCTGCGGCCGAGGCCGCCGTCGTTCATCGATGGGTCCAGCTCCAGCGTGCCGGTGTCAGTGAACGAGAACGGCAGGTAGTGGCAGTACCCGGCAATCAGCGAGTCCACCCCGGCCTCCAGCAGTGCCGCCCGGACCGCCGGGGCGGCTTCGACTTGATTGGCCACCACTACCTCGGGCCGCCGCTCGCGCATCAGGGCGACCAGGGCGTCCATGCCGGGGTCGAAGCGGGCGCGGTACTTGGTGGACGGTGAGGCGGTGGGCGCGAAGTGCACTCGGGCATCGCCGGCCGGTACCGGGGAGACCACGGTCACCTCGGCCCCAGCGTCGGCCAGGGCCGGGGCGAGCAGGCCGGCGAAGGTGAAGCCGGAGTCGGCGTTCAGCCGACTGGAGTTGGAGACGTTGAGCAGGTACAGCACACGCATCGCTGTAGCCCTCCTTTCACGGAAGCCCGGAACTCGACGCGGGCTGGTGAAGGAAGGGAACCGGCAACGGGGAGCGTGACAGAATGGTGAGTCGAAGTCACTCACGGTTCATTCATCTCATCCGGTAGCCAGGGCGGGGGCTTTGATGGACGCGCGGGACGACGTTTCGACGGTTGAGGAGGCCGCCGAGGCGTTCGCGGCGGAGGTCGCCTACTGGCGTGAGGTGCGGGGGCTGTCCAAGCGGGAACTGGCCCGCAGGATGGGTTTCGACCCGTCCTATGTGAGCCATGTGGAATCCGGGCGGCACAAGCCGACTGAGGACTTCGCCCGCCGCGCGGAGGACACTCTGAACGCGGGCAAGGCCCTGTGGAAGCGGTGGCTCGTCTTCGAGGCGTTAAAGGCCCGCGCGGCGCCTTCGGCCCTCCCGCCAGGGGCCCGGCGGACCGAGCAGCCGTACGCGACGGGCTCGGCGATCGTCGTTGAGCACGACGCCGCACGCTTGGACTACGACGGACGCCAGTACCGGCTGACGATGCGCCGACTGCTGCGGAACACCGGCAGCGAGCCGATCACCCGGTATCTGATTCGCATCAGCGTCGACCGCTACCCCGGCGAGCCCGAACGCTCCAACGCCCACTACCGCGAGCACCCGCTGACCTGGGACGAACTTGCCTTGACGGCCATGTGCCGCGGGGAGGGAATGCGCTGGCAGGCCAAGCATGACCGCGACGCCTTCAAGGAAGTCTGGCTGCTCTTCGAGAACGACGAGGGCCGCTACCCGCTGTATCCGGGCGAGTCGGTGTGGATCGAATACGCCTACTCGGTGGGCGACGAAAAGTGGGGTCGTTGGTTCCAACGCGCCGTCCGCCTGCCCACTGAGCACCTGGAGGTCGAGCTCGCCTTCCCGGCCGAACTCGATCCCACGGTGTGGGGCACCGAGACCTCCATGACCGCCGAGGCGGCACCACTGCGGACCGCCCCGGTCCGGCGTGACGAGGACGGGGTACGCGTCTTCTCCTGGAGCACGTCCACTCCCGCCCTCCACGCCCGGTACCGTCTGGAATGGCGTTTTCGGACCCATCCCGAACGCAATGCGAGCCAAAGGGAGTTCAGGTGATCGAGGTGCGGCCCAGCGAGCAGATGCGTGATCTCGGAGTCGTGCAGTACGGCGCCCCCGTCCTCGCCGAGCCCGCCCGCTCCTTCGACCTGCCAGCCGAGCGCGAAGCCGCCGAACAGGTCATCGAGAGGCTGTTCTCCACGATGGAGCGCATCGGGCAGGTCCACCCCTTCGCCAAGGGCATGGGCATCGCCGCGCCTCAGATCGGCATCGCCCGAGCCGCTGCCGTCGTCCGGCCCGCCGACTCCGCCGACCCGGCGATCGTCCTGCTCAACCCTCGCATCACCGACCGCGCGGATGAGGCAGATGAGCAGTTCGAGGGCTGCCTGTCCTTCTTCGACGTCCGCGGCTTGGTACCCCGGCCGCTGCGCATCACCGTAGAGACCACCACGCTGGACGGACTGGTGGCGACCGCCACCTACGAACGTGGCCTCGCCCGGCTGGTCCATCACGAGATCGACCACCTCGACGGCCTGCTCTACACCGCACGGATGCGGCCCGGAACCGATCCCATCCCCGTCGAACAGTACCGCCAGACCGGCCACGCCTGGACCTACGAGCAGTAGCAACCTACATCCCGGCGAGCCATCGACCCGCCGATTCACGTGCCAGAAGGACATTCGGTGTTCCAGACCGCTTTCGGGTATGTCACCGCCGCAGCCTTTCCCGCCGACCAGTCGAGGGAAGTCATCAAGGATGATGAACCAGTGTTCGAAGCCCGAGGCGACCTGCACACTGCTTCACTCGAAGGAGCTGCATGGAGGAAGTCCTCCTACTCGGGCGGGGAAGGCGAGTGCGTCGAGATCGCCGACGCGCCCTCCCACGGAGGCATCGCCGTTCGAGACTCGAAGAACCCGAGCGGCCCCGCGATCGTCCTTGCGGTACCTGCCTTCGTCACACTCATCGACGCCATCCAGGACGACGCCCTCACCTGCTGACGATCCAGTGCCGCAGCCCGGCTCCCATGCGCCCAACGGGAGCCGGGTTCTTCTCATACCTCCTGGCGCCGCGCCCCGTCTGCCTCCACCTACTGCTCTACACCGCGCAGATGCGGACGGGCGTCGCTCCCCATCCCCTTCACGATCGGCTGTACCCCATCCAGCGGGTGCTCACGATGGCCTGGAGCAACCATCCTGACTTCCCTTCCTGGATCACCCACGAACGAGTGACCCAGTACGAGCGCCCCCCTGTCGTGACACCCGCCCAGGACGGGAGCGGCTGGTAGCACGCGGCACGTCCCGGTGCTACGAGTCCGCGGCCGGTGTAGCGTCGGCTTAAGATGTCGCGGTTCCGAAGTCTTCTCCGCCCGTGGAGCACATGCGCGGGCGGTTTTGCTGTCCAGCGTTGCTGAGGGCCCGGCGATCACCTCCGGCCGCCGCATGGTGCGAGGCCGGTACCCCGAGTTCTTTGGAGGACGTGCATGGCCAGCGGAACGGTGAAGTGGTTCAACTCGGAAAAGGGCTTCGGCTTCATCGAGCAGGACGGGGGCGGACCGGATGTCTTCGCCCACTACTCCAACATTTCTGGCGGCGGCTTCCGTGAGCTGCAGGAAGGCCAGAAGGTGAACTTCGACGTCACCCAGGGCCAGAAGGGCCCCCAGGCCGAGAACATCACCCCCGCCTGAGTGAGTCTCAAGGCAATCTGGTGCCCTCGCCCGACTGGACGAGGGCACCTGCGCCGAGCCCCTGCCGACCCGGGGGAAGCTGTGCTGTGCCCTTCAGAGCCACTTCCTCGCCTCCAGGCGCCAGGTGCGCGCGGCCGCGTTGTGTCCCGAGGGCGAGGCGACGGCCGGCGAGTCCACCGACGGGTTCAGCTGGTGGTCGCACAGGTGAAGCTGGCTTGCTCGGTAAGGGACTCGAGGAGTTCGTCGCCGCTCGCGGTACGGCGCAGGCCGTAGAAGCGAGCGAAGGGTTGAACGCGCGCGGCCAGGGTCCGGTTTTCGGTGAGGCCTTTGCGGTCGGCGTCCGCGATCAGGCGGCCGGCGTCGGCTCGGCTTTTGAGAAGGTCGCAGACGGTGCGGTCGACTGTGGTGACCGGTAGGCCTTCCACGAGGGTGATGTCCTTGATGGGCCGATCAGGCAAAGGGGCGCCGCTTGCTGCCGCCGCCGCTTCCGTTCAGTGGGATCAGGGTTTCCAGATGAGCGCCTTTGACCCAGAAGCCCAGCAGGTCGCGGTGCAGGGCCACGATGTCCTGGCGCAGCGCAAGGCCCAGTGCGGCCTTCGTGAACGTGCGGCAGGTGGTGACGAACAGCGCGACGTCCGCGCCGTGCTCAAGACGGGCAGTGCCTACGAACTTCTGCATGTCCTGCGAGGGCACGCTCCGGTGCGGCGCCAGCCAGGCTGACCCGGAGCCCTTCGACTTCTCCGAGCCAGCCTTCGCGCTCGGCCTCGGCGATGCGGGCGACGAGGTTGTCGCGGATCTCCTCCAACCGGCCGCGCTGGGCCGGGTCCGGCCGGAGGAGCGAGCAACGAACGCAAGCGTGTTCATGAACACAAGGGGTTGAAAAGGCACGAGCGCAGGTGCCGATGGAGACCTTGCGCTTGCCGAAGACAAGCTCGCTCACATGGACCGACAAACTTCCGGCGGTACGGCGATCGACCTCGGCATGCCACACATAGTCCCAGCTCAATTTACCCAGGTGGAGGGAACGGCTTCGCTGGCACAATCACTGGATGACCAGCATGACATCCGGTTCGGCTGCCGGCACCGTGGCGACGGCGGCCCGCTCGTGATCGTCCCCCGCATCGACGGAGCACCACTCACCGAGCTGATCGAGGGGTTCGAGATCGCGGCCGGGATGCAGCCCGCAGGCGACGCCTACGGCGGTCTGATCCCGGAGTTCTTCCACTTCGGCCCGATGCTGGAGCACTTCCTCGGACAATCCACCAACGCGATGGGGCCGAAGACACCGGTTCTGGGTTGTGAATGCGGCGAGTGGGGATGCTGGCCGCTCATGGTCCGCATCACCGCGACAGCCGACCTCGTGACCTGGGATGCTTTCGAGCAGCCCCACCGCACAACACGCGACTACACGGCGTTCGGTCCGTTCCATTTCGACCGCCACCAATACGACGACACCTTGCGCACTCTGAGCGCGACAATCAGCTCCGACAAAAGGTGAGTTCACCCGCGCCGTCCCATCAAGTTCAGCAGGAGTCGCCGCATGGATCCGGCAGACAGCCACACGGACGAAATCGCTCTGAGCGCTGAAGAGCACGACGCCGTCAGGGCAGCCCTCGCCCGTGTCACCAGCACCGGAGGTGGAGCACAAGCCCACTCCCTCAACTCCCTCCTCGCACAGTGGAGCGCTTTGGTGGACGAGGTGGAGGAGGGCTACTCGTGGTGCGCGCCGGAGCTCGACAACGATCTCTCGTGCCGGAACGCACTCGCGGGAGTCTGGCCGTTGCTGCCCTCACGTGTTCGCGCGACCAGGCAACCGGAACTCGATTGCATCGATGTTCGCTATCGCCGCGCGACGACTCCATGGCCTGACCGCCCCGAAGAAGGTGCTCGATGGTGGACATGGCGTGTTCCCCGGCGTCTTGAGGTCGAGGCCGCAGAGCAACGAGATCCGGACTGGCCCTTGGGATGGGAAATGATGCCGTTCCCCCGACCCGCTTCCGTGGAAGTCGTCACTTGACAGTACGTGCCGATCAGACCTTCAACCAAGCGAATGTAGTTCAGAGAAGCCTGCGTACGCTGCTCCCTCCTACGCCCCGACCCCGCCCAGCGCGGCCGCTTGGTGGAGATCCGCGACAACCTCCTGGCCCGGATCGCCGAAGCAGAGCGGGAAGGCTGGCTCGGCGAAATCGAGGGACTGCGTGTCAGCCTCGACGGCGCCGAAACCAAGATCGCCCAAATCGACTCAACGGCATCCGCAGGGCCCGTCCTGTTGAGGCTGCCGACACCCCCGCCGCCCCGGCAGGGGTGATGTTCAAGCGTGAAGCGCTGTCAGCCCCTGCTGAAATGCTGGCCCAGCACAACCAGCGACTACAAGGAGACGAGCATGGGCACGTGGGGTACCGGACCATTTGACAGTGATCTCGCTGGTGACTTCACTGACGGGCTCAGCGGGCTCGCTCCCCAACAGATCATCAGCGCCCTCGAGGGAGCACTACGGCGAGTCGCAGAATCCGGCCCGCGCCTGGACGCTGGGGACGAAGCCGAGGCCGTTGCCGCCGCTGCGCTGGTCGCTGCTCAGATCCCGGACAGCAAGGTAGTGGTTTCCCCTGAGGACATGCCTGCCGAGCCGCTGCCCCAGCTACCGGCCTCCTTGCATGCTCTGGCTCGCGAAGCACTTCACCGCGTTCTTGGAGACGGATCTGAGCTGGCCAAGGGCTGGGTAGACAACAGCGACGCGACTGAATGGCGCCAAGGGGTGCAACTGATCCTTCATACCCTCGGCTAGCACGACTCCTCACAGTGCGCGGCTCACGCGCGACCTGAGCCGAACCAGTTCTCGTGAACAAAGCCACCCGGCTGCCCGCCCAAGCGGGCGCCTTTACGGCCGCCGACCGCCGGACCACAGCATGGGCCAGTTCAGAGAAGTGACCAGCCCAAAACTGATGGCACCGCTCCATACCGGCCGGGGCATCCTGCACCTCCAGGCCCCCCTGAGCGTTCTGTCACTTCACCCTATGACGGCCGTGCCGGGTGGGCACTGCCGCGCAGGCGTCGGCCCTCCCGTGGGGAGGCCGGGAGGGACGGCTACCCCGCCCGGCAGAGGCCCCCGTGGCGGGATGCCCACAGGATGCGCCCGTACCGCCCGGCTGCGACAGAGCCGTGCAGCGAATATTTCCCGCGCATATGTGGCAGGCCGGAGCCGATGCTCATGGCCGTCGGCCGAACCATCGGCGCAGGCCTCGCCGGCGTGCGGCTGGGCCCGCTGCGGGCGGGATGGGCGGTGGGTTCGGTGGCATCGGCGGTGGTGGCGGTGCTTCCGGCGGCCCCATAGAGCATCGGCTGGACGAAAACCACAAAGGATGCCCACCTCTTCACCAGCCTGGCCGACAACGAGCGTGACGCCATCGCTGCCGCGAAAGCGTGGATGCGAGATCGCCCCACCTGCACGCCATGTCCGACCAGCCTGCGTGAATACAGTGCGGCCCGCGCTCATGTTGCTTCAGAGCGCGGGCCGCGGCTGCGTAATAGGGTCGCGGTCGCTGCCACCTGGCTGCCTGACGCCGCACAGCTCAATTATGGGCTGGTGTTGCCTATGGAAGGCTGGCAGATGAACCGAGCCGCATCGCTACTCCCCGAAATCCCCAATCTCGTCGATCAACCGCTGACGAGCGGCATCCAATTGATCAGAGTACGAGGAGGAGAAGATCGACGACAATTGAGTTTCCAGGGTTCCGTTGATCTTCCATAGAGCAGACCACACTGCCCGATCATCGATAATCGCCGAGAACTCCGCTGTATGCATTACGCGATGCATCCAGTCGGAAAGAACCAGCGCCTGGTCGTCTGTCAGTTCAATTTTCACGGAGAACTCTTTTCGCAGCCTTCATCGCGGTACTCTATTTCTAGAGCTTCCCGTCTCGCAGCAGGTAGGCTAGCTGATCCCCTGTGGATCGCCACCCGCCGAGATACTCCCCAACGTTCGGGCCGTCTGCGGCGAATGACGCGTGCAGGCCTGTGTCGTCTACGTAGTGAACGGCCGCCTTCCCCCTGAAGGTGCCGGTAATCTTCTGTGTGCTCGGGTTCTTCACCAGCTGCTGTACGGCAACGAGGAACGCCTGTCCATTAACCTTGTTGAAGTTTCCCTTGATGCCGAAGTCGTCAGCGTGCATGAGGCCCTGGTTGTTCGTGGACATATAGTGGTGCGCCCATTTGTCCTCCGCGATCCACAGCGTTCCGCATCCGACCTCCGGCGGTCTTGGCTTCGATGCGGCGGCGAGCACCAGATTGCCGCCACCAGCCGCCGTGCTCGGCTTGGAAAATCCGCTGACCCGCATAGCGGAAGCGCCAGCAGGAGGCTTCTTCAGGCAGAGTGGAGCGTTCTGGAAGGCTTTATTGGTGATACCGGCGATAGCCGCCTCCGACAGCCCGGCGGCGCGCAGACCTCTGTAGGCTTCGGCGAATCCAATGCCAAGTCTAAGGGAGGCGTCGGCTGCCTTGATGGCGTCGGCGATGGGCCTGAGGATCTTGCCGGCGAACAGGGTCGCGATGTCGAAGACCACCCAGCCGCACTGGCCGCCGTCTCCACTGGCACCGCCGGGGACGAGTTTCTGGAAGCACTTGATCCAGCTACCGAAGATCACGTCGATCGGGTCGATGCCCTTTTGGAACTCGGCGATCGTGATCGTGTGCGTGACCTTCTGCGTCACCTCGGTGACGTGCGGGCCGACGTAGGTGGTCGCGCCGGCCGGACACATGTATTCCATCGGGTCGATGTCGGCGTCGCACGTGTAGAGGCTGAGGTAGGCCTTCAGGCGGAACTCGACCGTCATCGTGCAGCCACCGGTGTAGACGAGCGGGGTGTACCACGCGTCGCAGGCGTCCGTCTTCTCTACGGCCTTGGGCTCACCGATCTTCTCGTAGCGGTCGATCTTGTAGAACATGTTGCCGATGGAGCCGTCCTTGTCGACGACGGTGCCGGCGTTGATGTCCTCGCCCTTCGCGGCCTTTTCGGCGCGGTCGGCGGCTTCCTGGGCTTCCCTGGCGTACCTTTCGGCGTCCTTGGCGGCCTGTTCGGCTTCGGTGGCGGCGGCGTCGGCGCGGGTGGCGGCGGCGCGGGCGTCCTTGGCGGCCTGCTCGGCCGCGGCTGCGGCCTCGCGTGCGGCGGCGGCGTCGAGGGCGGCCTGGTCGGCGGAGGCGCGGGCCTCCTTGGCGTAGCCCTCGGCGCGGCCCGCGGCCTTGTCGGCTGCTGCGGCGTCCTCGGTGGCTTGGCGGTCGTACTCGACGGTGCGGGCCAGCGACTGTGCGGCCTTCGACGCGGCCTCGGCGGCCTCGGCCGCGTAGCCGAGGGCCTCCTTGGAGTAGATACGCGCGTTGGCCGCGTGGCCGGCGGCGTTGGCGGCGTACTGGTAGGCGAGTTTGGCGTCGCCGGTGGCCTGGTCGGCGATCGTCTCGGCGGCTGCGGCTTCGGCCTGGGCGTTCTTGGCGTGGGCGTCGGCGACGGCCTTCTGCTGGTCGGCGATCGTCTTGGACGCCTGTCCGGTCAGCACGACCAGGCTCGCGGCCGAGTCGGTCGTCACGTAGGGCGAGCCGAGCTGGATGGCGTCGTTGGCCGGCTTGGCGACCTGAACGGCGGCGTTTCCGGCGTCCACGGCGGCCTGCGCGGTGACGTGGGCGAAGCCCGCCGCCTTCGCCGCAGCCACCCGCGCCTTGGCGGCCTCCTTGCTCGCCGCGTCCGCCTGGGTCTTGGCGGTCTTCGCGAGCTTCTCTGCCTCCTGCGCGAGCTTCACGGCCGTCTTGGCCTCGGCCATGGCGTGCTCGGACGCCTTGATCGCATCCGCCACGGCGCTGGTCGCGGTCTTCACCGCGGCGTCGGCCTTCAGCTTCGCGGCCTGAGCGGCGTCCGCGTTCGCACGCGAGCGCTTCGCGGCTGCCTCAGCGCGGGTCGCTGCGGCGTCCGCCGCGGCCGCGGCCTCGGTCGCGGCGTTCGCGGCGGAGCGGGCTCGGCCCGCCGCCGCTTCGGCGTCGTCCGCATGCCCGTCCGCTTCGTTGGCGGCGGCGCGAGCAGCGGTCGCCTCGTCGCCGGCCTCAAGGGAGTCGGCGTAGGCGCCCAGGGCGTCGGCCTTCGCGCGGTCCACCTCCGCCTTCTGCTCGGCATCCCACGCGTCGTCCCGCTTGGCCTTCGCGTTGTCCCGGGCCCCGACCGCGCCGTTCTTCCGTTCAACAGCGGTGCGCTCGGCCGCTTCCGCCTTCTCCTTGGCCTCCTGGGCGTTCGCCGCCTCGGCCTGCGCAGTCTGCTTGTGCTGGTTGGCTTCGGCCTGCTTGGCAGCGGCGGTCTCCTTCTCCGCCTTGGCCGTCTTCTCCTCGGCCTCCGCCGCCAGCCGCTTCGCCTTCGCGTCCGCGGCAGCGGCCTTCGCCTCCCCCTCCGCCTTCAGCGTGGCGGCGAGCTTGGCCTCCGCGGTCTCCTTGTCCTTCTTCGCGTTGTCGCGGTGCACCTTCGCCGCATCGGCCGCGGCCTTCGCCTGCAACTCGGCGATGCGCGCGGCCTCCTTGCGGAACTCCGCGTTGACCTGCGCGGCCTGCGCCAACGCACGCTGCGCGATGGTGTCACTGTCACCCGCGGCAGCACGGGTGGCGGCCTCGGCGGTCTCCGCCGCCTTCACCATCGCCGTCAACGCCGCCACCGAACCCTTGGTGACCTGCGCCTTCTGCTGACCCACCAGCAGACCACGCCCCCGCGGCGCACCCGCCGCATCCGCGATCCCGTACGCCGCCTGCTCGGCCGCGTCCGACGTGGCAGCCGCCTTCTTGGCGCTCTCCAACTGCACCTTGAGCGCGGCGACCTGCTTCTTCGCCGCCGCCTGGGTGTCGGTGACACCCTTCTTCGCCTTGTCGAACTGCGCCTTGTCCGGGTAGGAGAGGCTGTCCGTGCCCTTGTGACCCGACGGCTTGATCAGGAACTTCTGCGCGCTGGAGTCCTTGCAGTCGTACAGCCGCGCGTCCGTGCTCTTCGTGAACGCGCTCAGATCCAGGCACTTCCCCGTCGACACACTCTTCAGCGGCGACGAGGCCTGGGCGTTGCCCTTCCACGACTGCCCGGGGGTGCTGTAGCAGTCGGTGATCTGGATCTTCGTGCCGTTCGTGGACTTGTTGCCCGCCACGTCCAGGCACTTGAACGACCCCACGTTGCGAATGTGGAGGTCGTCCTCACCACCTTCGAGCGTCCACTGCTGGGCAGCGCCGTTGTTGCAGGTGTAGACCTGCACTGGCGTACCGTTCGTCTTGCCACCGCCCTGGACGTCCAGGCAGTTGCCCGCCGCGCCCGGCACCTCGATGGTGACGTAGCTGTCGCCGATCCAGCCGAGGCCGCCCGCGGACCAGTAATCCTGCCAGCGCACGAGGTGATCGGTAACCCAGGAGTGGCCCAGCAGGTCCCCCAGTGCCTTCGCACCGGAGGCGAGTGACGTGGTCGCGCTCTTGTTCGCCGCCAGGATCTGGTTACGCTGCACTGCTTGGCCGGCAATCTCCTGCTGCCACTCCGCCGCGCCCGTGGTGGCGACGTCGCCCTGGACCTTGTTGGGATCGATCGGATCACGCCACGAACACGACGCGAAGCGGGTCTTCACGTCCTCCACCGCGATGCGGTGCTCGGCCGTGCCCGGCTCGGGCGCCGTCCGGGGGAAGCCACCGGAAGCGAGGAAGAGGCGGGCGTTGTCCGCGCCCATGGGCTCCAGCGACCAGTCGGACAGGTGCTCGTACGCCCCGTGCTCGGCGCGCTGACGCTCCCACTCGGGCAGCTGCGTACTGGGGTCCTTGCCGTACAGCGGCGCACCGAGGTCCTTGACGGCCTTGGCCGTCGTCGCGTCCGCCCTGGGGGTGGGGTCCTCGTAGAAGTCGCTGTCGTTCTTCCAGAACCGGTCGGCGACCCACTTGGTCAGACCGGTCTGGGTGTAGAAGTCCTCCTTGCCGTCGGTCGTACCCGGCGGCCAGTGGAAACCGGTCTCGCTGAAGCCTCGGGGAGTCTCCAGACCGTCGAGCGGCTTCTTCCAGGTATCCCGCACCGCGTTGAGGGCGTCCAGCTCCTTGGACGCCGCGTCCCGGTCCTTCTTGTAGGCCTGGGCGAGCGGAGTGTCCTCCCAGTGCTGCCGGTTCGCCAGCTCGTGCAGCCTGTCCTGCGGCTGGTTGAGACCGTCCTGCGCGGTGGTGGCCATGGACGGCCCGCCCAGGCGCAGCACCTCGGCCATCAGGCACTGGTCCTGCCGCAACTGCTCGGCGGCCGTGTCCGTGTACCAGTCGTAGTCGTCCCCGGCAAGCTCGGTGCGCTGCCCGGCGAACGGGTCGGTCGCGCCGGGCTGCACCGCCACCCCGCCCAGGAGAGCCAGGGCGGCGACGGACGTGACGAGAGAGGTGAAAGTGGTGGACGTTGTTCGTGATCTGGATCTAGATCTGGATCTGGATGCGAACAAGCCTGATCTGGAACGCAAAAGGGGCATCCTTCGTCTGAACGAGGGCAGGCAGGGATCACCGCCCCGCAAGGCGGTGGTGAGGCGCGCGGGTCAGCCGGGTGTGCCCGTGCGGAGGCAGGGGAAGCAGGCGGCAGCGACCAATGCGCCGTTCACGACCAGCCGGCATAGCGGCATGACGAACCATCCCTCCCCCGTGGCGACGCAGTTCCCCCCGGCCGCCGAATGACGCGCACACGTCATCGTGGCCGCAGAAACGATCCACTTTGTGCGCGTGGCGATCACCATAGCGCCAGCCCAACACCGGCACCCAAGAGGCTTTTTGGCGTCCGCGATCCGAGATGCGCGTCCAGTTGGACACCGCCCCCCTCACGGCAGGCGCAAATGCTGTGCCCGAGCGGGGAATTAGCTGTGTGACAGGCGTGAAGAACCGGTGACACATCGATGTCTATCAGCCAAAGATTGGCTGATAGACATCGAACCCACAGGGTGGCACTTCGCAAACACTGCGTGCGGCCCCGACCGGGCCCCCGCCGTCGGCCACCGCCGTGAGGGCCGCCCCAGCAGCGTCACCACCGCCGCGCCGCCCAGTCCGATGTTGTGCGCGAGCGCGGTCCGCGCGCCGGGGACCTGCCGGGTGTCCGCCTCGCCGCGCAGCTGCCAGATGAGTTCGGCGTCCTGGGCGAGACCCGTCGCGCCCAGTGGATGCCCCTTGGAGATCAGTCCACTGGAGGACCTTTGCCGCCAAACAGGCGAGACTCGCGATGGTCGTCTCCGAGACAACGCGTCCTCGGGCGAGGAGCACCACACGGTCGGCGAGTTGCTGCATCTCCGCGAGCAAGTGACTCGAGAAGGGCACAGCCTTGCCCTCACCTGCGAGCTGCTTCAGGTGTCTCGGAGCCAGCGTATCGAGTGCAGATCGAGGCCATTGGCGGGCTCGTCGAGGACGAGTACGGCTGGATCTCCCAGGAGTGCTTGGGCTATCCCGGCACGCCGCCCCATCCCGAGGGAAAATTCTTCGAGGCGTCTGTCCGCAGTGCCGACCAATCCGCCCAACACAGCGCCAACGGCCTGGCGGCTGCCAGCCGGACTTGCTCACGCCGAGTCCGTTCCTCGGCCGTCAACCCACCCGGCATCGGGATTCCTCACCCTTCTGGCATAGCGCGGCCCACGACCGTCTCAGGTCTGGGGAACTTCGGCCCGCACCCACTGCGCCAGCGGCAGGCGCGTGCTGGCCGCCGAACACTCCGTTCCTCCAGGAGGATCACAACCGGCGCTTCTCGCCTTCGGTGGTGTTGCTGTGGCAGGGGCCGCGCAGGACCAGCACCGCGAGTTCGTCCGCGTCGAACCGTTCGGCCCGCTGCCAGCCGGCTACGAGGGTCTTGATCTCGTCCTCGTCCAGGGCGATGTCCCGCCGTTCGGCTGGGGTGTGTTCGGCGGTGGGGGTGATGACGACGAGGGCTCCGGCGGGACTCAGTCGCTCAGCGAGGCTGTGCAGCATCCGGCTGCGGTCACGCAGGAACGGGTACACCAGGCGCATGACCACCAGGTCGTAGCCGTCGCCATGCAGTTCCCGCGGATCGTCGCGCTCGATGTCCAGACATAGCCACCGCACACCCTCTGTGTCCGCGTGCTCCTGCTGGGCGCGGGCTAGCGCACTCTCGGCGAAGTCGACAGCGTCCACCTGGTATCCGAGGGACGCGAGGTAGGCGGTCAGCTCACCTGTCCCGCACCCCACCTCCAGCACCCGGCCTCCCTCTTCCGGCACGGGAGTGTGTGCGGCGAGCAGGGCGCGCTCGGCATCCCCCAGCTGCCGGAAACCTTTACCTTCAGCGTAGTGCTTCCGCCATTCGGCGCGGCCGGTGTACCCCACGTGCTGCTCCTCAACTGGTTCGGTTCGGTCGGACGGGTGTCCCGGGCTTGGAGTCGGGCGAGGGTGCGGTGGCCGCCTTCAACCAGTTCCGGACGCTGCCAGCGGTGCCGTACTGGATGCCGGAGGCGGCATCCAGTACCGACATGCGCGGTCATGGCGCCTGCCGGGGGACGGTGGCGAGCGTGGGCAGTGCCCAACTCAGGGCCCCTGGGCCGGGGCCGGAGGTGACGTGCTGGATTCCGGCGGCATCGGAGAGATCGACCTGATACGTGTCCGGTCGGCCTGCTTGCTCCCAGCGGGCGTGCAGTGCTTCGAGTTCGGCCCAGACGTCTCGCGGCCCGTGAATCCGCACGGTTCCGTCGTTCGGGTCCGCCACGGCCCATGAGTCGTCGCCGGGCGCCACGATGGTCATCGTCTCGGCCTGAAAATCGCGGACCAGGCCGGGGGCGAGGTAGGCGGCAGCGAGCCAGAATCCGTAGGCGTCGTCTGGCGGGGGAGTCAGCCGGGTGGTCCGTGCCGTGCCGGTGACGGCCTTGATGCGGGCGCGGTGGTCCAGGGCGCTGAGCCACCGGTATCCGAGCAGGGGCCGGTATCCGCGCGGTCTGCCCCGCAACATCGCCTCGACCCGGCCGGCCGGGCTGCGGTTGACGAGGAGTTGTCCGGGCCAGCTCGGTGTGCGGGTCACGAGCGTCGTCAGCAGTCGCCCACCAAGCGCGAGCTGCTCCACCCACGCTCGGGGGACGCAGGGTACGCCGATGCCGGAGTGGATCCGCAGATACGGTGCCCTGGCTTCGTGGCCTTCGAGCGCGTCGCCTTCGACTACCATCGCGCCGATGCCGAGGCGGTCCATGATCCGTTGGGCGAAGCCGGCCATGTGGCTGTCCCGCTCCACGGCGGTGGCGAGCCCAGGGCCGGTGACGGTGGCGGCGAGCGCGAAGGAGACACCGGGGCCGGGGCCGAGCTCCAGGTAACTGTGGCCGGCTTCGAGTTCCAGTGTCTGAAGGGCTTCGACGGTAGCGGGGGTGTAGCTGGCCATGGAGGTCATGTGGCCGCCGGTCACCGGGCCACGGGTGAGACAGTCGAGGGGCTCCCCGTCGCGCTGGAGGAGGACCGAATCGTCGCTGTGGATCAGGTCGAGCCACTCCTTACGGTCGTCGGGGTGGGAACCGTCCAGCAGACGCCACTCGATCGGGTCCACTCCCGGGCCGCTGACCCGGACGTACGCGTGCGGGAGCAGGACCTCGCGCGGCAGGGCGAGCAGCGCCTCCCGAACCGGGCCAGGGTGCAAATGTCCGGCCTCCTCCAGACGGGCGACCATCGCCGCGCGGGCTGCCGTGGTCTGCGCATACGGAGCGCCGCGCGCGGGCGGGGCCGCCCTGCAAACGCCCTTGGAGTCGGTGGTCGGCTGTGTCACGAGGTACCTCTGTCCATCGCGCCGTCCCGGCGCACATCCCGAGCAGGCGCGGGAGCCGGTAGGGCCTTGGTGGGTGGCTGGGCCGTGATTGCCGTCTCGTCCGGCCAGGGTGGTGGGTCGGGCATACGTTGCAGGGCGTGCAGCGGGGAGTGGGCCAGGACGACGAGCGGCCTTGGTGCAGTTAACACACCGATCGGACTGGGCCCCGGCCCAAAGTGCGAATGCGTTCGGAGCTGCCCGCGGAACGCGAGCACGGCGACCTCGGTGGGAGACGCGCGCAGCCCCAGCATCGCCAGCGCGGGCAGGGAGAGTGTGTTCACCGCCGACCCCGACAGGCTCACGGCCTCGCTGCCGGGCAGGCACCGGTAGGCCGGAACGGTCCACGCGTTCGGTCGCCTCGGGGCCCGGTGACGGTAACCGTCACCGGGCCTCGCCGGGCCGACGGTCCCGGTACGATAGCGGCTCGCTGGATCCGGTGCCCGACGAGGCGTGCGGCTTCGGCGAGCGGATGCCAGCCGGCGCCGCGTGACCTCGGACTCCTGAATCTGTCCGACGCCGCGTTCAGCGTCCTGAACGCGTATCCGAGTTCGAGGTGATAGTGCACCGGCTCGCTCTTCGCCGGGCGGGCCGGAACCCGGCCGTACCCGACGTAGACCGGCGCGCTCCCGGTCAGCCACGTCACGGTGATGCCCAGCAGCGCGCGAAGTCCAGCCGCCGTCGCGATGACGGTCAACCGCGGAGCCGCTTCCCAAAGCCGGTCGGAGATGTCTCCGGAGGAGATCAGCGCGGTCAACGTCCCGGTGACCGCCAGCAGACCCAGGGCCGCGAGAACGCCGGTACCGACCTGGCAGGCGAGCAGTCCGGCCGTCGCGGCCCGGTCCACCCGACAGGCCATCCTCAACGACCGCAGCACCAGCACGGGCAGGCACCGCGCCATCGTGATGCTCGTCATCTGCGCACCGGCCTGGAGCCGGGAGGTATCCCGGTAGAGGAACTCCTCCTGCGGCGCGCCCACAGCGTCCTTTGGAGGACTCCGCTACGTCCTCGGCCTGCTGCGCGGATGTACTGCCCGTGCTCAAGCTGCTCCCCCGATCTGTCGGTCACGGCTGGTCCGTGAGGCTCAACGAGCTGGCCGAGATATCGAACTGGCGTGTCTCAGTCGCTCCGGATTTCCCGAGATAGAGCGGGTGGCGGCGTGTGGAAGATGCATGGACCCGTCCGGCGCAACGGGTGTGCTGAGCCGCGGGGTTGGCCGAATCGCCGAGGCTCGCACGGGCGGGCTGGGCGGACGGGGCGCGGCAACGTTCGGTTCCACGACCTTCGTGGTCGTCGATGTCGAGTGCGCCGTTGTGGCGGATCACCAGGAGATCCACAAGGAGCCTCTCCACTCCTCCTGGAAGGAGCCGCGGCCGGCCTTGAAGCGCCCCAGTCCGTCATCCACGATCCAGGAGCCATCGGACTCCTCGGGCGACCGCACGCGGATGGCCGGCACAGACCCGATCCATCCGGGCGGCCGCTTCTGTGGGGAGACCCAGCACACGGGGATTCCCTCGGCCGCGTACCGGTCGGTGCGTGCCTTGATGGATCGGGAGAGCTGCGCCTCCCATGCGATCCGCCGCGTGCCGTCAGGCGAGGTCGCCATCACGTCCGCCCGCCCGGAGCCATCTTCGGACGCGACGTCCAGTTCGGCGAACAGTCCGGCGTTGCGGTTGGCGCTGGCCATCACGAGTTTGTGCACGTGGTGTTCCCAGGACTCGTTCGACAGGGAGCACTCCGGCGGGCGCCCGTCGTCGTGGCAGAGAAGCCTCACGAGGCCCCGGTAGCCTTCATCGTCAGCGAGGGCGGTCAGTCTTGACCCCGTACACCGTATCCAGGAACGACAACCCAGCCTCGACCAGGAACTGGCCCTGAGTGAGGCCGGAGATGGCGACCGAGAAGCCAAAGCTTCCGCCATTCGCGCCTGAACAGTTCCCGGCGACAGAACCGGAGGCGCCCGCGGCCGGGCCTCAACCCCCCGAGAACGAACCAACGCTGGTGGTCAAGCACTGGACTGCCAGCCGACGGGCGTGGCACCGCCGAACTCGGAGGCCGTTTCGCCGAGCATTCGGGTCGTCAGCCGAGGGCGGTCCGATGCCGGATGCCTCTCAATAGGGCCACATCTTGAAGCTTTGAAGGCGCTTAGGCACTCGCTCAGAAGGAATTCTTCACATATCAAGCATGGCCAAAATGGCACCTTCCATGACATTTCCGCACTCCTCGGGCCTCCCGCGGGCGTGATTGACGTGCGAAGATCGTTACGCCTCAGGGGGAGGCGGGGGCGGCGCACACGACTGGTGCGCCGAGAGGCGATTCCACATCTCAGTCGTCTGACTGACCATCAGATGGCTTGGCACGACGCGTCGTCCTGTCATCACCACCTGTTTTCTTCCCGGGGCGCGACCCGTTCCCAGAAGAATCGGACTGACGAGCGTTGAGAACATTTCCACGGAAGGATCCGCGCGCGAGGCGTGCGGCTTTGACACGGGGGGCCGCGGCAACCGCGCTGACCACCGCCTCGACCTTGCTGATGGGGCTGGTGTACGCGGTCCCGGCGCAGGCCGATGAACCAGGGGACAACCCCACCGATCCGTATCAGAGGACCCTGCGAATCAGCCTGGGAGCGCAGGCTCGCAAGGACCGCTGCCAGGTGGCGCAAGCCGTCCGCTACGGCGGCCCCGAGATGAAGGGGATCGCCAACACCGCACTGTCCGGCACGGACACCGATGTGGCAGCGGCCTGGAAGGACTGGTACTGGGGCTACGGTCCGCTGGGCGAGGCGCAGAAGCGCGACGAGGCGGCCCAGGGCGCTCGCAGCGATGCCTGGAAGGCCCGCCAGGAGAAGCTGAACACGACCAACAAGCCCTATGCCTCGACGAACTCCTCCGGCGGGCGGGACTACCACGCCCCGGAGTTCGGAGCGGACATCGTCGCCTTCGCCCGGGCCGAACGCGAGTTCTCGTTCAAGGTCAGCGACGATCCGACGCCCCGGCCCGGCAAAGTCGCCCTGGACAAGGCGAAGGAGATCCTCGCCGCCCTCGACACGACCGGTGACACGTGGGCCACCGCGTACAAGCCCGTCGCCGCAGACGCCCTGGTGGGCATGAACAACGGTCAGAACAGTGCTCCTGGTTCGGCCAACGACATCGCCAGCTTCCTGCGCTTCGGCGGCTTCGCGACAAAGGCCCCGGAGCCGGGCTCGATGGAGCATCGCACCGAGGTCGAGGCGCTGAAGGCGGCCTGGGCCGGCTGCGACAGCGACAACCCGATCGACCACTACCGCGCGCTCACCGGAGCCGTCGTCGACGCGCACGCCGAGTGGGCGGCGGAGTATGCCTCGCAGACCACGCAGCGCAAGGACATCGTCGCTGCCGAGACCGCCGCTTCCAAGGAAGTCCGGGTCGCCACCGAGGCGATGGTCGAGGCGATCCGGCAGGCCTGGCAGGCCGACCAGATCCTCTACTTCCAGAAGTACTGGGCGGCTCAGAAGGACAGCATCCTGAAGCCGAAGCCTGCCGTGTTCACGCAGGCCACGAAGGACCTGGACGCGGCGCGCAAGGCAGCGGCGGCTCAGGTTCCGATCGCGGACAAAGCCGTCGCGGCGGCCAAGGCCGCGTCCGAGAAGGCCGTCGCAGCCCAGAGCACCGCGTGGGCCATCGCGGACGCGGCCAAGACGCCGCGTGGCCGTGGCCTGATGTACGCCCAGCAGTCGGTGCAGGTGGCCAGGGCTTCGTACGCGGCCGCCCAGGCAGCGTCGAAGACCGCTCTCACGGCGTCGAACGCCGCGAAGGCGACCGCCAGCGACAGCCAGACACTGCTGGCGCTCGCCAAGACGCAGTCGCACGCATTGCAGACCGAGTTCCGCAAGGCTGCCGCGCAGGAAGCAGCGGCCCAGGCCAAGGCGGCGGCTGACGCGGCGGACAAGCAGGCCAAGGAAGCCGCGGACAACGCCACCAAGGCGAAGAACGCACAGACGACCGCAGAGAAGGAGGAAGCCACCGCCCGCACTCAGGCCGGCAAGGCCAAGGAGTTGCGTGGAGTCGCCGAGACGGAGCGGGACAAAGCTGCCGCGGCGCGAAAGGACGCTGCGCGGGAACGCGGGAATGCTCAGGCCGCAGAGGCGCGCGCCCAAGAGGAGCGGGTGAAGGCCTCGACGGCGATGTCGACCGCCACATCCGCCGAATCCACTGCCGCGACGAAGCACGCGGCCGCGAAGGACGCGGAGGCGCGTGCCGCTCAGGCACGCGATGAGGCGGTCCGCGCGGAGCGTGAGGAGCAAGCCACAGCCGCGCGTGCTGCGGCCTTTGAGGCCGCCGCTGCCGCCGCCGACGGATCTGACGCCGCTGCCGAAACCCGGCAAGCCGCGACCGAAGCCCGGACCGCGGCCAATGAGGCCACTATCGCGGCAACGGCTGCACGTACCGCGGCCAACGAGGCCGGCAGCGCCGCCGTCGCGGCCCGTGCTGCGGCGACGCGCGCGAAGGCAGCAGCAACCAGGTCACGTGCCGCCGCAGACGGAGCCTGGTCTGCGGCCATGGCCAGCAGCGCTGCCGCCTCCCGTGCGCACGCCGCCGCAGCCGAGGCGATCGACGCCTCCGCCGCTGCAGCGCAGAACGTGAGGAATGCCGAGGCCGAGGCCAAGAAGGCCGCCGCTGCCGCTGTCACAGCCCGCACTCAGGCTTCCGCAGCCAGGGATGAAGCGCGAAAGACGCGCGAGTGGGCCGCAGTCGCGGCGGGCCACGCCATGGCCACTGCCCAGTTCGCCGTCGCTGCCCGGGATGCGGCCAAGCAGGTGACGATATCTGCGGACAAGGCTATCGCCCTCGGCAGCCCCTATCGCGAAGTCGATGTTTCCGCCGCGTTCGCCGTACTGGTCGGTCAGGCCTCCAAGACACTCGCCGAACAGCAGGCCGCCGCTGCCGAAGCCAAGGCCAAGGAGGCGACGAAGGCCGCTGCTGACGCCAAGGCGCTGGCCGACAAGGCCACCGCAAGCGCGAAGGCGGCCACACAGGCCGCAGCCGAGGCAGCTGCGGATGCGGCACGCGCGACCGAAGCGGTCAAGCGGGCCAAGGCTTCCGCCGCCGAGGCGGCCAAAGCGGCCGAAGCCGCCAAGAAGGCCGACGCCAGAGCCGCCGAGTGGAGCAAGCAGGCAGGCGAGGACGCCTTCGCGGCCGACTCCGCCGCAAGCACAGCCGAAAGCGAATCAGCCGCTGCCGACAGCGAGGCCACGGCCGCCGAACGGGACGCGAACAGTGCTCGCAGCGCTGCCGCGACGGCGGAGAGTGACGCCGCCACCGCGCGTCAGAGCGCCGACCGCTCGGAAGGGTATGCGGTCGCAGCTGAGGACGCGGCAAAGAACGCCGATGCCTCAGCGAAGGAGGCCGACCAGGCCGCCGAACGCGCCGAGGAGGCCGAGCGCGAGAGGCAGCGCAAGAAACTGGCCGAGGCCGCCAAGAAGAACCCGAAGTACACCGATCAGCAGCCCGGCGGCGGCGGAGATCCCGGCAGCGGCGCGGAGGCCCTGGACGCACTGGTCATGCGGATGGCCACCGAGTACGCCCTGGAGCAAGCCGGGCTGAGCGGTGAGGAACTGGCGCTGGCCCGGGAGCTCTCCGGCCAGGACCTCCTGGACTACCTGAAGGACAACGGCGCCGAAATCCTGGTGGAGCTGTTCGCGGAGGACATCAAGGAGTGCATCGACGACCCCGATATCGGGATCTGCATCTGGGCCATCGTCCAGAACGCGGGCCCGGCCAAGCTGGCGAAGATCGGGACCAAGCTGCCGAAGATCAGCAAGGCCATCTGGGGCATCAAGGGGTTCCTGGAGAAGGTCGACAAGGCCCGGAAGAACGTCGACGCCGTCACCGAGAGGATCGAGGACGCCCAGAAGCAGCTGGACCGACTCGGCGTCAGCTGTGACCGGAACTCCGGCGGCACCAAGCCGGGCCGGCAGTCGAAGGCCTCGGCCGTCCAGCGGTCAGCCGCGTCCTCCGGCGACAAGCCGAAGTCGGACACGGACTGCACGTTCCCCATCTACCGGACCCCGAAGACCGTGGACGTGGCCTATGAGAAGGCACACGGCCCGAACCCGGCCCGGGCGGCGGACGATGGAAGCAACGGCAAGGTGTACTTCGGCGAGCAGAGCGTCGCCGCCGAGTACTGGGGACGTGGCACGTACGCCTCCGGCATGCTGAGGTACGACATGGACATGAAGTTCCTGGTGCAGTTCGCCACGGCTGCCAAGCGCTACGACTGGAAGGGCCCGAATGGAACCCCCAGAATCGAGTGGGAGATCGACTACAAGAGGCTGGCCGAGTTCAACTCCCTGACCGTCGAGCGCAACTGGATACCCAAGCCGTGAGGAGGCCGAACGACATGCCCTCGATACTCCATCGCGAATACGACGTCCAGGTCGTCGCGGTACGACCCTGGGGGCTGGATGTGGTGCTTCCGGACGGCACCGCGGGGCTGATCGACAACGCCAAGGACCCCCGCTGGCCGGACGGCGACCAGGAAGCGGCCGTCGGAACAGTGCTCCGCGCCGTTGTCCTGGACGACGAGCGCAGCCCCGTACGGATGAGTGCCCTGGACAATGACCGGGCCATCGCCCGCTCCTTCAGGGAGGCCGCCGGCGGCTAGTACCGCGTCAGCCAACGTTCGCCCCGTCGCGACGCCCGGCTCGGCGCCTCGCGGCATTATCGAATCAACCGAGTAGGCCCACTACGAGGTAGATCCGACGCCTTACGATGCACCACACCGGCCGCCGCTCCTTGACGGGCAAAGCCTGGCTGACGCGGCACTCACGACCGTGACGCCCGGTTCAGTGGTGTTGGTCGACCTGTCGTGCATTTCACACTGGTCCAGTCGGCAAGATCGGGGCTGCAGCACCCGCGGTGCTGCGGCCCCGATCGACGATTCGGCCGCCTACCATGGCACAGCTCTTTCATGAGCTGCCGGTACCGGGAAGAGGCGCGGTCCATGGTCGACAGGCTCCGGTCCGAGTACGACGGCGTGGTCCGTGATTCCGTAGGTGACCCGGTAGGCCATGACCCGGGATGGCGAGGTCCATCCATCCCTGTGTCTTGCGGGCTCGGGGCACTGGGCCGAATACGGTCACGAACCACATGCGCGTCAGGACGCGTCGCGGATCGCGTCGGCCAGCCACCCTCGCAGCCGCCAGCCCAGCTTCTTCTCGCCATGCTTCACTTCTCTATCCGAGGCCTTCGCCTTCCGCAGCGCGTCGTCTTGGGCGAGTGCGGCCCGTACCGCTAGTGCGGAGCCGGCCAGCTGCCGCGCCCGCTCTTCGCGGCTCTCCGCCACGCGCCAGGACAACTGGAAGTCTGTGGCCGCCTGTTTGCATTCGCGGGATGTCCGCGGCGTGCGTGCCATGATCCCGGCGGCCTCCATCACGGCGACGCGATGCTCGTCGCGTTCCTCGGCTGCAGCCATCAACGGGGCGAAAAGCTCATCAGGCAGACTTGCGCATTCGAGCGAGGGCTTGCACACAGCACGAGCGATGTGGCGGGCCTGCCGGCCGTTCGGCTTCACGGCGACGTCTTCGACACCCAGCAGTCGAGCCACCTCTGTCGCGCATGTCGGGAAGGGGTCCTATGCCGCTCTGTTCGTCTCCGGCCACAACAGCTTTTGGACTCTGCCCATGCCGGCAAGGCACAGCACCACGGTCGCGTGCTGGTGGGCTCTCACCGTGACAAAGTCCGCGCACACGATCGTCCAGTCGGCAGCGCCGACCGCGTCGGAGTGACGCTGGACGTGGGCCAGCAGCCGGTCCCTGGTGCCGTCCGCTGACCGGCGGGCCGGCGCGCAGCGTTCCCGCAACCGGGCGGCGTGGCGTGTGGGGTCATTCCCGGGGCGGCTCTACCGTGATGAGGATGACGGGAACCGACCCAGACCGAGCATGGTCCGAGTCCATGCCGACGGCCTATGACGAGTACCTCGTGCCGGTGCTCTTCCGACCTTTCGCCGAGGACCTGGCCGCCCGAGCGGCGGCACTCCACCCCCGAACGACCCTCGAACTGGCCGCGGGGACTGGAGTGCTGACTTCGGTCCTGCTCGCGACAGCGCCAACGTCCGAGGTGACGGCCACCGACCTGAACGAAGCCATGGTGGCCTTCGGGTCGAGGCAGGCCCCGGGCGCTGTATGGCGGCAGGCCGACGCGCAGCGGCTGCCGTTTCCGGACGGAGCCTTCGACTTGGTGGTCTGCCAGTTCGGCGTAATGTTCTTCCCCGACCGGGTCGCGGCCTTCACCGAGGCCCGCCGGGTGCTGGCTCCGGGCGGCCGGTTCCTGTTCAATACCTGGGGCCCGCTCAGCACGCACGCCTTCACAGCCGCGGTGCAGGCCGGCCTGGAGCGGGCTTTCCCGATCGACCCGCCGCAGTTCCTCCCGACGGTCCCGCACGGCTACGCCGACCCCGCCGTCGTGGCCGATGACCTGGCAGCCGCCGGGTTCGCGATGGAAGAGGAAGAAGAGCTGACGCTGGACGGCCGGGCCGCGTCAGCCGCCGACGTCGCCACAGGGTTCCTCACCGGGACGCCAGTACGCGCGGCCGTCGAGGAACGCGGCGACGAGCCAACCGCCCGCGCCACCGTCATCGAGGAGATGACGGCCCGTCTGGGCCCAGGGCCTGTAACCGCCCCGATGACGGCGTACGTCTTCCGCAGCACAGTCTGAGCGCAGGAAGCCCTCACGCCACAGGTGGATTCCAGGGGCGAACCGGATCCGTAGCGAGAGGGACATCCGCTGGGGCGGGCGCCCCGCCGGCGCTGGGCACGACCAACCCGGCGAACATGTGCGGTCAGAGCGCTAGAAGAGGTCGGCCCCGGTGCCCTGCACGAGGTTCTTGAGGATCGTGCCCAGCCACGGGCTGCGAACGGCTGGTAGCCGGGCCAAGGTGTGCTGGAAGGTTCCCCGGTCGGCCCGGAAGAGGGAGTTGGGGAGCAGTGGAAGCGGGTCGTCGCGGAGAACGTCCTGGGGTATGCGGCCCGACGCGGGAAACGGCAGGTATGACTGGGGAGAGGTCAGCCACAGCCACACCCCCAGCGGCAGGGGCACCGGGTATGTGGATGCAGCCGGGTCGGCGGCGCTCCAGGTGTGACCTGTCTGGGGGTGGACCGGTACGAGGAGGATGTCGACGCCTACGTCGAGGGAGGGCCGTCCCGGTCCAGCCAGGACGGCGCGCCGCGTCGAAGGGCCTGCGGGCAGCAGGCCGTCGAGGGTTCGTTGGAACACATCCGCGCTCAGACCGCCCGGGACCTTTACCGGCTTCCCTTGGGAGGCAACCAGCAGGTGGGCGATAGCATGGCCGGCTGCCGCTTCCCATTGTGGACTCCACGACCAGTAGTGGTTCGGCCCCAACCGTCCTCCCCACGTGGCGATCGGCTCGAAGGGGGGCGTTTTCTCCCCATTCTCTGCCAGCTCCGCCCAGGAGAGGGGTGCGGTGTGGACGCCGTCAGCGGGGATGCGGTGCACGGCGTCCGGGCTGAGCCGCACTGCCTGCCAGAGCGAGCAGTCGTCGATTCTGGTCGCCACCGGCAGGTCGCATGCTTCGCAGGCCATGTTGGGACCGTCAGCTCCGTCGAGGCCACAGCAGGCACCGCCGCGTTTCTCAGGAATCAGCCGGGTTCCACGGATATCACCGGGCGCGATGACACTCGCCCCGGGCGTGCTGTCGGACAGGGCGTAGGCCTGCGCATAGATGCCGCGTGCCTCCGCCTCGCCCGGATCGATCTCGTCCCACATCCGCCACGGCCCTCCCCAGGGGTCCGGGTCCACGGCAAACGTCCCAGGCTGCATGAGCACCGGAAGCCGGGTCCCGTTCCCGTACTTCTGACGGGCGTGGACTGGCAGTGAGACCTGGGACAGCGGAGCGGTCAACTCGCCGCCGCATCCAGCACACACGAAAACGAACAAATATCCTCCGCCTGGGAAACAGAGGCATCTTCGCAGCTTGCCGACAGCCGGCCAACACGTTTTCTCATCAGTCGCGGGAACGACCCTGCAGCATCAGCTGCAGCGCGAACAAGGGGCGCGGCTGCCTCTGACTGCGCCAAGCTCCACCGCCTGGTCCTCGACGAGTTCGGCGCCCGCGGTGAGTTGGACTGGTCCCCCGACCTGCCGGAGCCTGCCGGAGGTCTGGTCGGTACAGGCCTGCCGCCGGGTACGCCCGCGGGGCGGGCTGGATCCCCTGTGGTGTTCGCCGTCGGAGGGGAGAAGCAAGCGGTGGGAGCGAGAGCATGCGTGGGACTCACCGGCCGTGGCGTGGGGCGGGCGTCTCACCGGGACAGGATGCACACCCCGCGGGTCATACGCCGGCGGCCCCGGACAGATGCCCGCACCCCCGCCCGGCCATAGATCCCGCGTGGCTGTCGCCGTGCGGGTATGCCGTGGACCCGGGTGTCCGTTGCCGGTAAAAAGATATGGTTGCGGTGGCGGGGACGGCTCCTGTCTCTGATCTGCGGCGCTGCCCTGGCCCGCGAAACGAGGGTGACCGATTCGGGGTGTCGGAAGGTATGGACGCAAACCACTCTGATTCCGGGCCTCGCTGTTGCGACGACCCGGTGGTGAGCCATGACTTCGTCGCACTTCTCGAGGTCGTGTGGGCTCGGGGCCGTGAGGTGCCGTACGCGCCGGTCTCCGCGTCGCAGCTCCGCGTCCTCTACACCCTCGACCGAGACGAGGGGATCAATCTCCGGACCCTGGGCGAGCTGCTGGGCTCGGCCCCGCCCTCCGTTAGCCGGCTCTGCGACCGGCTCGAGGCCCTGGGCTTCGTCCGGCGGCTGCCCAGCCAGGTCAGCAGACGCGAGCTGGAGCTTCATCTGACCGGCCGCGGCCGGACGTATCTGGAGGAGCTGCGCAGCCGCCGTGACGCGTCGCTGCTCGAAGTGATCACAGCGATGACCCCGGCCACGGTCAGGTCCCTGCTCCTGGGCCTGTCCAGCTTCCGGGACGCGCTCGGCGAGACGGGCTCCGCGCCGGGGCTGCGTCGGGACGACAGCGCACGTTCCGCCTGACCCGCCCGAGCGGTCCGAGGGCGGGCGTTCTTCACGCCTGCCACACCGGATGGTTCCCCCACCGGCACAGGGTTCGGCGGCCGGTCGGGTAGAAGAGGGACGGATATGGTTGCCCGTACCCGCCTCCTGCTCGAGCGACGACGCCGGCCGCAAGAACCCCGGCCACCGCTATCCGTCCGCCGCCGGCGCGCGAGAGGCAGGGTGCGCGGCACCGAGTCCGCGGTATCGGCGGAACACGTCTGATTTGGAGTGTCACGGCATGAGCACGAGTCCGGCTCCACGCTCGCGGCGGACGACCGATGCGGCACGGGCGGCCTGCGATGTGATCGAGATGCTCGAAATCCTGTGGGAACGGGGCAGGGACACCGCGGCCGTCTCCGCCTCACAGCTGCGGGTGCTGTACAGCCTGGAGCGCGCCGACGGGGTCAATCTGCGCACGCTCGGCGACGTGCTGGACTCAGCGCCGTCGTCGGTCAGCAGGCTGTGTGACCGGCTGGAAACCATGGGACTCGTGGAACGCACCCCCAGCCCGGTGAGCCGCAGGGAGCTGACGATCCGCCTGACCGGTCACGGCAGGGCGTACCTGGCGGAATTGCGCTCCCAGCGTGAGGCGGTCCTGCTGGCGGCGATCGAGGCGATGGAGCCGGCGTCCCGTGTGGCGCTGCTCGAGGGACTCCACGGATTCCTTGAGGCCATGGAGGCGGACGGCGCACGCGGCCCCGGTCCGGGCGGCGGTTCCTCGAGACCCGCATAGCCGCCGACGGCGCTGCCAGCCGCGGAGACCGTCGCATCCCACCCGGTCACACCGTGGCGTGCGTCCTACCCGCCGGCACCACTTTCCCGTCCGAACCAGTCAAGGCAGACCACAAGCGCGTCGTCTTCGAGGGGTTTGTCCCCGCAGTGGCCGGCGAGCTCGCGCAGCACTGCCCCGGGGACCTGGGTGGGCGGGAGCAGGCTCGTGGCGAGCAGCGTGCGGGCGAGGATCCGCTGCCCGTAGGACTCACTCGCGGGGGACACCGCGTCGTAGACGCCGTCGCTGCCGAAGACCAGACGGTCACCGGGGAGCACGGTGAACCGTTCCGGTACGTACACCGTCTCCTCGAACATGCCGAGCGGCAGCTGAGCGTCGAACGGGATCGGCTTCACCTCTCGGTCGCGGAGGCGCCACAGCCGCGGTGACCCGGCGTCGATGACCTCTACCTCGCCCGTGGCCAAGCCGAAGCGCAGCAGGAGCACGGACACGTACGCCCGGCCCCGGTAGTGGGCGTAGACGGCCTGATCGGCGAGGGCGGCCTGATCGGCAAGTCCGAGACCCGCCCGGCGGGCGTTGCGCAGGGCGTTGACCGCGAGATTGCTGAGGAGGGCTGCTTCGATGCCGTCGCCCATACCGTTGGTGACGGCCATGGTGAGGTGGTCGGACGACACGGACCAGTCGTAGTTGTCGCCGAAGATCGCGTAGGCGGGTTCCAGCTGGGCGCCGATGGCGAACTCGTCCCGAGCGCAGGCTCGGCCGGGGAGTAGCTGCCACTGCATTTCGGCCGCTAGGGTCAGTCGTTCCGCGCGGCGGGCCAGGACGTAGAGCTCCGTGTCCCGCTCCGCGACGAGGATCTCGTGACCGAGCGCCTCGCAGGCCAGCCGGAGGTCCGGGAGGTCGGCCTCGGTGAAGGCGCTTACGGCCATCCGCACCGTCAGTACGCCGAGTCGGTCACCACGCACGGTGACGGGCAGGTGCACGGCGATTCGGCCACCGCCGTCCTCGGTGGCGTACGGCTCCTGGGAGCCGAAGGCACGGCCCTCGGGGGTGCCGTGGATCGGCACGGGTTCCGACGGGCGGGTGCCGGGGTCCACGGCCTGCAGTGACCGCAACCCGTAGTCGGCGAGCCGAAGCTCCACCTCGGCGGTGCCGTACCGCTCGTCGAGAGCCGCGCCCACCACATCCAGCAGGGCGTGAGGGGCGGCGCCGCGCAGGGCCTGCTCGAGACCAGCGAACTTGTCCACGTCATCCGATTCTCGTCGTGCCGGGGGTACCAGCCCAGCATGCTGTCAGTGTGCACGCATCCACGGATTTCGGGGCCACGAACGCCGGACACGAGCACGTGAGTCTATAAACCGAGAGCAACATTTGTCATGCAGCAATGATATCTGGGCGGCAACTCAAGCCTAAGTGCTGGTGGGCGAGCGGCGACACGGGGCACAGGTGCTCCTGCCGGCAGGGATCTGCGATCCACCGCGCGGCGCCCGCACGGACGCTCCGGCCGACGAACCATCCGAAAGCGGAGGCATGCACTCATGGTGCAGAAGCTGGAACGTCGAGGTCGAGATCCACCACCCGATACGGCGTTGGTGACGACCCGCGGCGAACTGGACCTCGACACGGCGATGATCCTTCATCACCACCCGGCGAACCAGGCCCTCCACGGCCGCTGTCACCTGGCACCGGACCTGTCCGCCGTGGACTTCACGGACTCCTCTGGGCTGAACGTGCTGATACGGGCCACCCGCGAGACCCGGGCGACGGGCGGCGACCTGCACCTGGCGGCGCCCACACCGCCCGTCGCCAAGCTGTTCGACCTCACGGCGCTGAGCTTGACGACCGATGTCCACAAGGACGTGGAGGCGGCACTCACCGCCGTCGAGCGGGCGGCGCCCACGCCTTGAACGGTGGCGGAAGAGCGGGCGGCGGGGGACGTCCTGGACATCAGGGACGACCTGGACGACAGCGCGCCCCGTCCCTGGCGCGGCGCCGTCGTGCCGCACGGTCGGCAGGCGGCGGACAGTCCGGCGGGCGGTCAGTGGCAGGAGATGCGCACCGTGATGCGCTTGCCGACCGGCTCGCGCGCGACGGTGAACCCGTCGCACAGTGCCAGGACGATCTCCAGTCCGTGCTGGCCGACGCGTCCGGGCTCTGCGGCCCGCGCGAGGGGAAGCGCCGAACTGCTGTCCCACACGGTGACATCGATGCCTGAGGGAGTCCTCTCCAGGTCCAGAGCGCACGGCCCTTGGGCGTACTTGCATGCGTTGGTCACCAGCTCTGACACGATCAGCTGGACGGCACCCGCCGCCTGCGAAGCGGGGTCGAAACCGTGCCTGTCCACCAGGAAGCGCGTGGCGAAGCCGCGGGCCTCGGCGATGCTCCCCGGGCCGCCGTCGTACACGGCGCCGGCCCACGCGTCTCCGGCCCATGCTGCGGCAGCGCCGTGGCCCGTTCCGATCACACTCGAACTCATCTGCTGGTCGTCCGTTCGTCCCTGCCGTCTCTGGATCAGCGCTCTCCTACCCCGAATCCGCGCGACGGCACCTCCCGGCGGGCAGAAAACGAAACGGGCGGAAAGCACAGCGGGGCACGGCCGGCCGGTCAGCCCCAGGCCGCGTGACGTCGAGGCCCTCGTGGACGGTCGACGGACCGGGAAACGCGTTCCTTCGCCGCGTGGTGCGCACGACTGCGCATCGTCGGAGTGGCCGTCTCCAGCCACCCGTTTGCGCCCCGTTCGCCCGGGAGCGGTCGGCCCCGCCCCTTTCACGCCCAAGCCAACGGTCCCGCGGGTCCGGGCCCCCGCCTCCCCGCCCGGGGCCGTTGGCCACGTGCCGGGCTCCTTCAGGTGCGGGGCAGCCGTACCACCGTGACGAAGAAGTCGTCGATCTTCCTGATCGCGGCGATGAACTGCTCGAGGTCGACCGGCTTGGTGACGTAGGCGCTGGCGTGGAGCCGGTAGCTGCGCAGGATGTCCTCCTCCGCCGCGGACGTCGTCAGCACCACCACGGGAATGTGGGTGAGCTCCGCATCGGCCTTGATGCGCTCGAGCACCTGGCGTCCGTCGTACTTGGGCAGATTGAGGTCGAGGAGGATCAGGTCGGGGCGCGGGGCGTCCTGGTGGGCCGCCCTCCGGTAGAGGAAGTCCAGGGCCTCCTCACCGTCGCGCACGACGTGAAGCGTGTTGCCTATCTTGTTGTCCTCGAACGCCTCGCGGGTCATCAGCTCGTCGCCCGGGTCGTCCTCCACGAGGAGTACCTCGATGGGCTTGGTGGCGTTCATACGTGATCTCCTGTGGTCAAGGACGCTCGGCCGTGCGGGGACGGGCCAGGTGCGGGCAGCGGTTCCGCACCCGTGGACGCCGTCTCCGCGGGGGGTTCCCCCGCGGGTGCGACCGGCAGGGTGAAGTGGATCCTCGTCCCCTCGGTCTGCTCGGCATCGATCCAGATCCGGCCGCCGCGGTGCTCCACGATCTTCTTGCAGAGGGCCAAGCCGATGCCCGTACCGGTGTAGGCGTCCCGGCCGTGGAGCCGCTGGAAGATCACGAAGATCTTCTCCGCGAACTCCTCCGGGATGCCGATGCCGTTGTCGGCGACACAGTAGTGCCAGACCCGGACCTCGCCGTCGATCTTGGCCTCGACGGTGACGCGGATCAGCGGCGGCCGGTCGGGGGCCCGGAACTTCACCGCGTTGCCGATCAGGTTCTGCCACAGCATCGTCAGTAGCACCGGATCGCCTGTGGTGCAGTGGAGGTCGTCAGGGCGCTCGACGACGGCGCCCGCCTCATCCATGGCCGTGGCGAGATTGGCCAGCGCCGCGTCCAACGCGGAGTCCATGCCGACGGTGTCACTGGCGTCGTTGAGCCGTCCCAAGCGGGAGTAGGTCAGCAGATCGTTGATCAGGACCTGCATGCGCTTGGCGCCGTCGACGGCGAAGCCGATGTACTGCTTGGCCCGGTCGTCGAGCTGATCCCCGTACCGCTTTTCGAGAAGCTGGCAGAAAGAGGCCACCTTCCGGAGCGGCTCCTGGAGGTCGTGCGAGGCCACGTAGGCGAACTGCTCGAGATCTGCGTTGGAGCGGCGCAGTTCCAACGCCTGTTCGTCGAGGACGCCCGTGCGCTGGGCGAGCAGTTCCTCACGCTGCTGCGAGGCCCTCAGGGCGTCGAGGACCCGGACGCGCATCGCCTCGACAGCCGCGGCGAGGTGCCGGGTCTCCGCGGGCCCGCCAGGTTCGATGCGGTACTCGAAGTCGCCGTCGGCGACCCGCCGGGCCGCCGTGCGCAGCTCGTCGAGCGGCCGTCCGACGGCCCGGTGGAGCACGACCACCAACACCACGACGAACACGACGAAGGCAGCCAGCATCCCGGCGAGGGCCCAGTTGTGTCCGGCGCGGGTGAGGTGCATTTCCGCTCTTGCGGTGGACCGTTCGGCGGTGAGGGTCTCGTTCAGCGCGTCGAACTGCTCACGGAGCCGGTCGAAGGCGGCTTTGCTCTGCTGGAGTTGCGTGGTCGCGGACGCAGGCAGAGTGCCCTCGCGGGCCCGTGCCACGAGCGGCCCGGCGTAACCGGTCCGCCAGGCGTCGGCCGCCTCCTCCGTCGCTGACACGACGGCGAGCAGGGACGATTCGCCGGCGAGAGCCTCCCGCAGTGCCCGCAGGGCGGACTCCTCCTCCTTGTGGCCCTGGGTGTAGGGCTCCAGCCAACGGGGGTCCCGGCTGAGGACGAATCCGCGCACCCCGGTCTCCTGGTCGAGGAGCGCCTTCTGCATCCGGTACGCGTCAACTCGGGCCGGCTGAATGCGGTCGACGAGGTCGTCGGACTCGGCGGCCGTCCGGGAGAGCAGCTGCGCCCCCACGGCGGCGAAGCCCGTCACCACGACGAGGATGGCGGCCAGGACGATGCCCAGCCACATCGGGACGGTCAGCCTGGGGCGCCGGTCCCGCCTGGTCGGTGTGGCGCCCGGGATGGGCGGTCCTTCATGGCTGGTCACGTCTGCTTGTCCCATTCGAGGTGGAGGAGGGCGACGTCGTCGCTGTGGCCGCCGTGGTCTGCCGAGAGGGCCCGCGTCTCCTCGATCACCGCGGTGACGAACTCCTCGGCGGGCCGGCCGGTGTAGCGGTCGGCCAGCGCGAGCAGGCCGTCCTCACCGAGCCGTCCCCCGTCGGAGCTGACACGCCCTTCGAAGAGTCCGTCGGTGAACAGGGCCAGGCCCCCGGCGGCCGGGAGGTCCAGATGGTCGTCCCGCCAGTGGCAGAGACCGTCGGGGAGCAAGCCGAGCGCCGGCCCGACTGCGGTCTCCACGAGTCGCACTCCCCCCGGCTCCCTCAGCAGCAGCGGCGGGTGTCCGGCGCGGACGACCTTCGCCTTCGTCAGGCCCGGGGGCAGTTCCACGGTCGTGACCGTGGCGAAGATCTCGACGCCGGTCCGCTCGGCCACCAGGACCTTCTGCATCAGTTCACACACGGCGGCGCCGGTGACACCGGCGAGTGTGAAGGAGCGCCAGGCGACACGGAGGCACACTCCTAGCGCGGCCTCGTCGGGGCCATGGCCGGAGACGTCGCCGATGACTGCGTGGACCGTGCCGTCCGGGGCCTCCACGACGTCGTAGAAGTCCCCGCTGAGCAGGCCAAGAGACCTGCTCGGTTCGTACCGGGACACGACCCGCACCCCGGCACTGTGCAGGAGTGGCGAGGGCAGCAGACCCCGTTCGAGCCGGGCGTTCTCCTGGGCGCGCATACGGCCGGCCTCCAGGGCCATCGCCGCCTGCTCGATCTGGCGGCGCTGCACTGCGTATCTGACCGAGCGTGCCAGCGCGGTTGGCTCGAAGACACCCTTGATCAGGTAGTCCTGGGCGCCCGCCGCGACGGCGGAGAGTCCCACGCCTTCTTCGGCCAGCCCGGTCAGCACGACCACCGCCGTGCGGGGTGCCTCGGCGAGCACCTGGCCGACGACGTCCAGTCCCTGAGCGTCCGGCAGGTGCAGATCGAGCAGGATGCATTGGGCGGGAAGGCCGTGCTCGCCACTGAGCTCCCTCCGCGCCTCGGCCATGGACCGGGCACGGGTGAGCCGGAAGGAGAGGCCGCTGTCGTGGAGGGTCTCCTCCACGAGGAGCGCGTCACCGTCGTCGTCCTCGACGAGCAGGATCGTGAGGAAGGAGTCGCCGTCCGTCGCGAGGCAGGCCGGTGACAGGCGGGCCAGAGGGATCTGCGGGACCGGCATCCTCGGCCCCGGTGCCTCCTGACCTTGCCCTCCGCTCCTCACAGCCGACCTCCCCCTTCCTTGAGCCACACGCGGACCGTGCGGCACAAGCAGAATACTTGCCGCGTGCGAACAGTTGCACTCACGCAGCTGCGGCTCGACCGTACCGTCCCGATCAGGTCGGACAGCGCGTCGCGCTCGCCAGTTCCCCCTCGCGGGCAGCGGTGGCGCCGGGAAGCGGCACCGTGTCGCCCGGAGGGACACACCTGGCCGCGCACAGGCACCGCACCGGCTGTGACCTGCGGTCCGATGGCGGGCCGCACCGGATTGCGTCCGGGACGCTCGGACGCCGAGAGTCCGGGAAGGTGGCGGATGCCACGCTCACGGGGGCGCGCCTCGTAGCCGCGCCGTTCACACCCGATGGCGGAGTGGGTCTTATCTCATTACCCGCCGGCGCATCGCGCCGGCTCGTCGGTGGCGGCGGCAACAGGTGGCGGCGTCCGAAATGCCGGGGTTCTTGGCCGCCGCTCTGATAACCGGCCCGAGCCAACCGCCATCTCCAGGGAGGGAACCCTGCCCGGGCGCGGTCAGGGTCCCTCAACGCGCCGACTCAGTGAAGGTGTGCGGCGTCCTCACCTAACGAGCAGACCTCGTCGAGGCATCGGCGATACGGCTGCGGCATGGCTCCGGGCTGGTGTCACGTCTGAGGGACGAGTCTCGCGTACGCGGGTATGAAGTGAACATGACGTACATGTGATCTGGAGCTCCAACGGGAAGGCGGTCCCATGAAGAAGACTTCCGCTCGCAGGATCACCGGCCGGATGGTGCTGGCCCTCGGATGTGTGGTGGCGATGACCGGGTCGGCCTCCGCCGCGGGCGGCGCCGAGCCCTTACCCCGCACGGTGAACGCCGCGCACACCGGCACCGGCTCCGGTCGGGACGGCCGGTGCGTGGTCGTGTACTTCGACCTCGGTGAGACACTCGTGCACACGGCCGAGGACAAGAGCATCAGGTACATGCCGGGAGCGGCCACTTATCTGCGCGCGCTCCGCGCCCGCGACATACCCCTCGGCTTGATCACGAACGTGCCGTCTTCCTGGGGCGCTAGCGACGCGGAACGGGCCGCGGAGCTGAAGCGAGTCATCGACAGGGACTGGAAGGGTTCGTCTCCCTTCAACTGGTCGGCCTTCGGAGACCGGATCTTCACCCCGCGCACCGAGGAGGAGCGGAAGCCCGCGCCAGCACTGTGGCAGCGGGCCAAAGGTGCCGCGGGCGGCTGCCGAGTCGTGTACCAGGCAGAGGCCGACGAAGAGATACGGGCGAGCCGTGAGCTCGGGTACGTGTCCTACTTGGTGGGGCGGCAGCACTGGCCCGTCTATATGCCGGTGCCGCTGATCATCGCGCTCGCCCATATGCCGCAGCACCTGTCGTCCCCTTTGCGGGAGGTGCGAACGCGCGGCTGATTCCTGGTATTGAGGGGCGCGCGTGCGGGGCGGTCAATCGCTGGTTGCCTGAGCTGCGTTGACCTGAGCTGCGTTGAGGGGAGCACGGTGCTGAGAGAAGATCCCCTCGACGATTCTCATCAGGCGGTCCCCCGCTTGATCGATGCCTCCGTTGCGTGTGCTGACCTACGCGCCTTGCGGTACGAAGGTGATCACGGCCGCGGCTTCCTCGGCGATGAAGCGGGCCAGGGCCAGGATCTGGTCCCTGGGGCGACCGGGCTGTTCGGTCGCGACCCGGTCGAAGGCCGCTTGGTGGTCGGCGGCGACGATCCGCAGCCACTCCGCGACCAGTGCGTCCTGGCCGCGGCGGTGCGGCCGCGGCGGCGGGAGCCGTGGCGATGTTCTTTCATCCCGGCCCGTCTTGGGGTGGTGGGGGCGGTCAGACAGGTCTGTGCGGCACGGCGGAAGGCGCTGAGGAGCCGGACGCTGTCGCCGGCGTGGGTGGCGAGGACAACGCGGCCGGGTTCGACACCCTGGAGAGGCACGGCGGTCAGGTCGGGGCGCATGTGGACGGCCAGAGAACCGGCTGGGGCGATGGAGATGGCGTCCCCCGGCGGCGATGATCTCGAGTTTGTCCTTTTCCGACCCGGCCAAGCACATCAGCGACGGCCGGCAGGACAGGCCGCTGATCCTCGTCACGTCCGTTCAGTACCGCCGTGGACGGAAGAACGGCAGGACTGCGCGGGTCGTGAGTCCGGGCGTCTTCAGGGGAACAGTGTGCGGCTATTCCTGTTGCTCCAGATGTGCCAGGGTGCGGGAGGCCGCTTCTGCGGCCTGGCGCGCGTCCCGCAAGGTGCGCCTGGCTGTGGTCACCGCCGCGCCGGCTTCCTCCGCGACCGCTGCGGTCTCGGCCCGGGCACGCTGGGCTTCCCGCAGCTCGTGCTCCAAGCGGCGCACCCGCTCTGCTGCCCGCTGGGCGTTCTCGTCCGATTTACGCTGTGCGTCCTGCGCTTCGCCTAGTTCCCGCTCTCGTCTGTGAGCTTCGTCGGCTGCGTCTTGTACCTGTCCGCGAGCACGCTCAAGTTCATGGCGATTCCTTTGTTCGTCGTGCTTCTGCATCTTTCGATGCGGGGCGGGTTCGGCGGGTGCTGGTCGGGATGGCACAGCCGCCGGGGTGATGATGTCGAAGTCGACCGCGGCATCGGGCACCGTGACGAGCCGTCCCTTCGCCCACTGCGCGGCAACATCCGGGCGGGCGAGAGCGGTCTGGAGGATCTGCTCGACCTCGTGCAGCACCGTGTCGCTCACCGGCTGACCGGCGTCGCGGGCCAGCACGGCGGCCTTGCGCGCGAGCGTCGTGACGAGTTTATGCCGCTGCCCGCTCGCCGCCCGCAGCTGTCTCGCATCGAGTGTCCGATGAGCCTCTCGGAGCGTCTCCCCCAGAGCCAGGAACCGCGCGGCTTCCTCATGCCGTTCGCGAGCCAGTAGGTTCGCTGCCCAGGCTGCGAGCGTCGGCCGGCGCATGGCAGCGATCGCTTTCGCGGTCGCGGTGGCCTTCGCCTCGCGTGCCTCGGCGACGTACGTGTCCCGCGCCGCCACGAACTCGGACGGCCGCAGCCGGTAGAGCTCGTCCGCGATCCGCTCGATATCCACGCCCCTGACTGTGCGCCGCCCGAGACCAGTCGATGCGCCCCGGCCGCAACCGCTGGGCCAGATGAAGAACTCGATCACCCCTGCGGCCGACGCAGGGCCTCGAAACGTCTCCCCCCGGGGCCCGCGGCTCGGGCCGGATCTGCTGGCGGCGGCTGGAGCGGTGGCCGCCGCGGCGTGCGAGCCGTCATCGGGGCCCCGGTCACGAAAACGCCGCGACCGGGGCCAAAGAACAGCTACCGCGGAGGGCCGACCGCCGCTAGTTCCGGTACCGGAACACGATCCGGCCGCGCGTCAGGTCGTACGGCGGGAGCTCGACCAGCACCCGGTCTTCCAGCATGATCTTGATGTAGTTCTTGCGGATCTTCCCGCTGATGTGCGCGAGCACGTGGTGGCCGTTCTCGAGCTCCACGGTGAACATGGCGCTGCGCAGGCACTCGACGACCCTGCCCTCGACCTCGATGACGTTCCTGTTCTTCGTCATCGCACCAGCTCCAGGTTGCTGCTGATCGGCCGGGCACCGATGCTCTCGAACAGCGCCGAGGCTGCTTCGTTGGACTCGTGGACTTCGGTCCAGGCAGCGGCGAACCCGGAGCGGTGCAGCGTCCCCAACACGTGGGCGAGCAGCGCCCGCGCGATGCCGCGGCGCTGCTCGCCGGCCCGGAGCGCGACCAGCCCGATGCGCGGCCGGTTCACCGTCACCACCCGGATCAGACCCAGGTAGCAGTCCGGCGCCGCGGCCACCGCGTACTTCGACGGGTCGACGATGGTGTCGCCTTCGGGGCGGGAAATCACCTCCGCGGGCATCGAGTGCCACCCAACGGTCGCCTCGACTTCGTCACGAACGGCGCGGTCCACCGCCCGCAGCAGACTCTCGTCCGCCTGGCCGGCGGGCACGATCGTCACACCCGAAGGCGGCAGGACTGCTTCGAGCCCTGTGACCCGTGGGTCGGTCGGCACGACGTACTCCCACTCGCGGCGCCGGATCGTGAAACCGGCCCGCCGCCAGCCGGCCGTCAGCTCGACGTCGGCTTCGTCGACCACCGTGTACAGCGGCGCTGGGAGTTCCGACAGCATCGTTTCGGCGATCCGGTCGAAGGCGGCGTCGTGCCAGGCGTCGATGCTGACGAACAAGCGTCCGTCGGGCCGGTGCTCCGCATGCCCGCGGCCGACCACCAGGTCGTCATCCAGTGCATGCCATTGCCTGTCCGCGACGCGCGTGATCATCACCGCGCTCCCGCTCAGGCCAGATTCGAAAGGCTTCGTGTTCATCGGAGTGTCCTTCCAGGAGTGCCTCGATCTCAGGCGCTCCTGGCGAACCGACCGTCAGCCGCCGGACCGTGACGGGTTGAGGGAGCACCCATGGGTAACTGCGTTCACGGGTCTCACCTCCATACGACGACTTCACGATCCACCACGACAGTATCGGCGGGGCACCGCCTCGCTCAAATCATTTCAATAGATGGAGGGTCAGGGTGCTCCTCAGGGATCGCTGACCGGGACGCCCGGCGCGGGGAAGCCATCGACCACGGCGCCTTCCCGGCATCGACGTCGAAGTCACCCACTGCGCCCCGGCCAGAGGGGCTCAGTTGTGATCGCACGGGCCGGGTCATCGAGCGGACCTTCGGCCGGCTCATGCACCACCCACGCCTCGCCCGCGACCACGAACCCTGCCCACCCGCTCCGAGCATGATCCACCTCGCGGTGATCGACCTGATGAGCCGTCGCCTACCCGCGAATGCCACGCTGAACCGGCGCGGTACACAGCTGGCCCGGACGGACCTCGATGACAAGGTGTCAGCCCTCGTCAAAGCCGCGGAACGTCCCTGATCCATCAACGGCGTCGGCGAACTCCGCAAAGTCCATGTTGGCGATGCTGAGGTTGGCTGAGATGTCAGGAAACCACCGAGCGGGGACCTGAACGTCCGCCCGGGCTCGTCCGAGAGGCCCACAGCCAAGAGCGGGTGACCCGGATCCCTCATCGTGGCCGCGTCCGCCAGAAACATGTGGATGATCTGATCGTCTTCGTCGGCAGCAGCCTCTTCAGCCATCAAGGCCTGTACGCCCACGCCGGCAAAGCGAAGCTCGTTGACATACGTGGCATGGGGGTACTCGCCAGCCGCGTCGAGTGCGGCTCGAACCGCGTCCCAGGCTCCCTCGTCACCGAAGTCGGTACGCAGGACCAGCGAGGTCAGATCACCGGGCTGAGGCAGAGGCATCTCGTGATCCTCTCACCCGACGCTGACATCGACCGTCACCAGACCAGGCACCCACCGCACCGGCGGACACGCATCTACCCCGGTTGCCGAGCAGTAGCCACCACCGGCCCCGACGAAGCCCTCCGGCCGCTCGGACAGCCAGCCACCTTCGCATCAGCCCTGTTGGGCGGCCAGGAGCCGCTGGGTGGCGCCCTCGTGGACGGCAGTGGCGTCGCTTCGTTCCTCCGGTAGGACGGCCGCCGGGAGTGCTGGATGTACGGGACCGGGTCGGGTACGGTTGCCCGCTCGGTTCTTCACATTCTCGTTCGACGGTGCGTGCGTCGGAGCTCGCGCCGTTCGCTCGCCGGAGGCGGGCGCCGGGCATGGCGGGGCGGCGGCTTTCCTGGCAGCTGATCTTCGATGCGATCCATGCCGTAGAGCAGCAAGGCAGCCGCCGGAAGCAGCAAGCACGCGACAACGATCACGAGGCGGGGCTCCTTCCTCGGTGGCGACCCACGTCGGCTACCCAGCAGGAAGCCGAGCATTGGCAGCACTGGAGAACGTCCGACTGGGGTACTCGGCTCACGCGGTGGCCGAGCACCCGGAGCCGGAAGGCACGGCGCGTCGTTGGTTCCGGAGAAGCTCCACTCGGGTTGAGTGCCTACACCTACGCACAGTGGGACAGCCGGACCGGTCGTCCTGGGATGGAAAGATCCACCTTCTGTGATCGTTGTATTCTGCGGGCACCGGTCGGGCACAGGCGGGAGGCGAACCGTCTGCCGCACCGCTCTGCACCTGATCCAGGTCCTCGTGCACGCAACACTCTGTTGCATCTGCGGGGCCCTCGCCGAACCGGTTCAACAAAGACCGAGGCCGTTGCCTTCGGCAGGATGGGCGCCATGACCGAGATCCGTACCCCCCGTCTCCTTCTCCGCCGCTGGCATGACGACGACCTCGCGCCCATGGCGGACATCAACGCGGAACCGCGGGTCATGCACTGGATCGACGACGGCTCGGTGCGCGACCTTGACCAGACGGCGGAGGCCATCGAGAGAGCGGAGGAAGAGTGGGACGAGGAGGGTTTCGGACTCTTCGCCGTCGAGCTGCTGGCCTCGGGTGAACTGGCCGGCTTCACAGGTCTGTCCGTGCCCGAGTTCCTGCCGGAGGTGCTGCCCGCTGTGGCCATCACCTGGCGGCTGGGCTCACAGTTCTGGGGCCAGGGATACGCGTCCGAAGCCGCCCAGGCCACCATGGAGTTCGCGCTCCAGGACCGCGGCCTCGACCGCCTGATCAGTATCAACCGGGTGGGTGACGAGGCTTCCGAGAACGTCATCCGCAAGCTGGACATGGTGCCGGAATGCGTGACCGCACACCCAGTGCACGGTTATCCGCTGCGCGTCTACAGCATCGATCTCACCCAGTACCAGGCGTGACCAGGCCGAACCGTTGGGCGACGCAGCGAGGCCTGCATGGCGGTGGCAAAGCGACCGCCATACTGCACCCGCAGCAGATGACGCCGGGGGCGGGATGCGGCAGGAGGTGCGCGGGTTCCTTCGCGCATGCCCGTCCCGCCCCCGACTGCCACACGCCTACCCTCATTCACCTTTTGGATGTCTTCGCCCCAGCCGATCCGGCAGTGCCTAGCTGTAGGCATACGGGCAGGGCCCGACCGCCATGACGGCGGCCGGGCCCTGCACAGGGGTACGTGCGCTGGTCAGCTCACCATCGGTACCAGCGGCCGCGCCCACCGCCCGTGGTGGTGGAGCGCATGACGAAGCCGAGCAGCCACAGCACGAGGACTGCGAGGGCTACCCACCACAGGACCTCGACAGCGAAGCCGGCGCCGAAAAGGATGACCGCGAGGAGCAGTACGAGAATCAGGGGAACCATTGTCATCAACCTCCTGACCGCCCGTTTGCCCCGCCGCTTCGCCGCCATTCGCAGGTTGCACCTTGTTTGTGCAGGGAAAGCTGGGGCAGGAGTAGGGTCCCGAATGTCCGGGACCCGTGGAACCGAGGCAGCGGAAATCGCGGGCGCGGCCGACCCATTGCGGCAACCAGAGAATCCGCTACTCGCGTCGCAGGGCAGTGAACAGCTCCGGGGCCGGGACGCGACTCGGCCTGACCCAGGGACGGCCGCCCAGCCGGACGCGGGTGGCGGCTACCTCCGGTGCCCTACCTCGGACCACCGTGCGAAGCCGCTACTCCGGCTGGTTGAACGGCCGGCCTCGCGCGTGTCGTACATCGCTGCTGACGGCTCGTGCGTACTGGACGCGTCAAGATTGATGCCCGCGGCCAACACCGCACCGCAGGCTACTTCGGCAGGAGACGTACGTGCACGTTGTGCGGTGGGGTGGCCGACGAGACACCAACCGGGGGACGCCCATGACGCGGAGGCCGGGCACCTGCAGCACCCCACGACAAGGACGACCGGGCTCATCGCGTCCCACTTCACCCGCTCTCAGATCGCAGGCGCCGTGCGGGAACGCCGACGCCGAGCAGCGTCCAGCCGGGCCATCGGGGTGAGCACGCCCCACGGGCCACCGCGCGCAGGGCAGAGATGTGCGCATCCGCGCGAGGGCTCTCAGCGGAGGGCGGGCGTACTGGCGAGCGAGAGCGAGAAAGGGGTGCGCATGCTTGGACTGCGGCCGACGGTGGCCGGGCCGGCGGGCCTGGAGGATTCCGCGCTCACCGCCCTGGGAGCCACGAGAGCCATGGACACCATCCTCGAACGGGTGCTTGATGTCCGACTGCGGCAGGCCCGCGAGGCGGATCCGCTGTTCGCCCGCGAGCTGGCAGACCGCGTCGCCGCGTTCGTACTGCGCGGTGGCAAGCGATTGCGTACGGCATTCGCGTGGTGCGGATGGCGGGCCGCGGGTGGGTCGGGCAATGCCGCGGCCCTTCTGCACACGGGGGCCGCCCTTGAGCTGCTCCAGGCGTGCGCCCTCATGCACGACGACGTGATGGACGGATCACTGCTGCGCCGGGGTGCTCCGGCGATGCACGTCGAGATGGCCCGCAGGCACCGGGCCGCACGGATGGCGGGATCCGCCGAAACATTCGGAACTTCCGCTGCGGTGCTCGCCGGTGACCTGGTGTTGGCTTGGGCGGACGATCTGCTGACGGAGACGGCTCTCGGTTCGCCGCAAGGCTCGAGGCTGTACGGCGAGTGGCGAGCCATGCGCACCGAGATGGTCGCAGGGCAGTACCGCGACCTCCACGCGCAGGCAAGCGGCTCGTCCGGTGTCGACGAGGCGCTGACCACAGCCATCCTCAAGAGCGCCTTGTACACGGTCGCGCGGCCCATGGCGCTGGGCGCATCGCTGACCGGCGCGGACGAAGCCACTCTCAGCGCGCTGCGTGCCGCCGGGCGGTGCGCGGGGCTGGCCTTCCAGCTTCGGGACGACCTGCTCGGGGCCTTCGGCGACCCGGCGCTGACAGGCAAGCCAGCCGGTGACGACCTTCACTCACGCAAGCTCACCTATCTTCTCGCCGTCGGTCTCCGGCTCGCCGACGCCACCGGAGCCCAGGACGCCGCCGCGCTCGCCCCCGGAGGGGACACCCGCTCGGAACGCACCGTCGAGCGGATGCGGACGGCGCTCGAGCGGACCGGAGCCCGGGCTGAGGTGGAGAAGAAGATCGCAGAGCTGGTGACCAGCAGTCTGAGGCACTTCGAGGTCGCCGGTGCCGAGCCCGCCGTGCGGCGGGAGTTCGCCGCACTGGTCGAGCGGGCGGCTGGTGTGGCCCCTCAGCGGGCCGGGGAGCTCGTGTGAGGACGGTGACGGGACGGACCGATCATGTCGTCGTGGTGGGCGCCGGGCTGTCCGGTCTGGCGTGTGCCCTCCACCTGCTGGGTGCCGGCCGCCAGGTGACACTACTCGAACGGGAAGCCGGTCCGGGCGGCCGGGCCGGTCGCCTACGGCTCGGCGGGTACCAAGTGGACACGGGCCCCACCGTGCTGACCATGCCGCACTTGGCCGACGAGGCGTTCGGGGCCGTCGGCGACAGCCTGTACCGTCACGTCGAGCTGACGGCCCTGCATCCTGCCTATCGGGCGGGCTTCGCGGACGGGTCCTGGCTCGACGTGCACACCGACGGTGATGCCATGGAGGCCGAGGTGCGGCGCTTCGCCGGGCCGGCCGAGGCGGCGGGCTACCGCAAACTGCGGCATTGGCTGGAGCAGCTCTACCGGGTGCAGATGCGGCGCTTCATCGACACCAATTTCGACTCGCCCCTCCAGCTGGCGCACCCGGACCTGGCTCGTCTGGCGCTGCTCGGCGGCTTCGGGCGGCTGGACGGCCGGATCGGGCGCTTCCTATCCGACGCGCGCCTGCGCCGGGTGTTCTCGTTCCAGGCTCTGTACGCCGGAGTCGCGCCTGCCAGGGCCCTCGCGGCCTACGCGGTGATCGCCTACATGGACACCGTGGCCGGTGTCTGGTTCCCCAAGGGCGGCATGCATGCGCTTCCCCGCGCGATGGCCGACGCAGCGACCGGTGCCGGTGCCGTTCTCCGGTGCTCGACCGAAGTGACTCTGCTGGAACGCTCGGCGGGCCGCGTGCGTGCCGTCCGCCTCGCCTCAGGTGAGCGGATTCCGTGCGACGCGGTGGTGCTCACCTGCGAGCTGTCCGCCGCGCACACACTCCTCGGGCAGGCGCCCTGGCGCCCGGTCCCGCTGCGTCACTCACCGTCTGCGGTGATCCTCCACGCCGGGACGGACCGCACCTGGCCCCGACTCGGCCATCACACGTTGCACTTCGGCGCCGCGTGGGAGCGTACCTTCGACGAACTGACCCGCGCCGGGGCGCTGATGAGCGATCCTTCCCTGCTGATCACCCGGCCTACGGCGCACGATGCTTCCCTGGCCCCGCCCGGGCGCCACCTCCACTACGTCTTGGCCCCCTGCCCGAACACCACCGTCGGCCCCTCCGCCGAAGCCTGGGAGGACTTGGGGCCGCGCTACCGTGACAGCCTGGTCGCCGAGCTGGAACGCCGCGGTCTCGACGGGTTCGCGGACAGCATCGAGGAGGAGCTCCTGGTGACCCCGCTCGACTGGACGGCACAGGGCCACGCGGCGGGCAGCCCCTTCTCCGTCTCGCACACGTTCGCCCAGACCGGGCCCTTCCGGCCACGCAACCTGGTACGCGGACTGGACAATGTGGTACTCGCCGGCTGTGGGACCACACCCGGTGTCGGCGTCCCGACCGTGCTCATCAGCGGCAAGCTCGCCGCCGCCCGCGTCACCGGCGCCACTCGTCGCCGCGGCCCGCGTGGCCGGCCCCGCCCGGCCACCGACAGCCTCCCGTCCGCTCCGAGCACTGCAGGTACTCATGACGCGTCGTGAACTGAACGCCGCCGGGATCACCGATCCCGGCCTACGTGCCGCCTATACCAGGTGCCGGCAGCTCAACGCCCGCCACGGACGCACCTACTTCCTGGCCACCCGTCTGCTGCCGCTGGAACGCCGCTCGGCGGTTCACGCTCTGTACGGTTTCGCCCGCTGGGCCGACGACATCGTCGACGACCTGGACCGCCGCAGGACGCCCGACGAGCGCGACCGGCTGCTGAAGCGGCTCGAGAGGGACGTCGTCCAGGGACTGCGCACCGGCGGCGGAGAGGCACCGGTGGTCCGGGCCTTGGCCGACACCGCCGCGCGGCACGGCATCGAAGCCACGCTGTTCGCCGATTTCCTCGCCTCGATGCGTGCCGACCTGACCGTCACGGACTACCCGACCTACGCCGATCTCAGGGAGTACATGCACGGCTCGGCCGCCGTGATCGGACTTCAGATGCTCCCCGTGCTCGGTACCGTCGTCCCCCGCGAGGAGGCGGCGCCGCACGCGGCGGCCCTCGGGGTGGCGTTCCAGCTCACCAACTTCCTGCGCGACGTGGGCGAGGATCTGGACCGCGGCCGCGTCTACCTGCCCACGGACCTGCTCGCCGCCCACGGCGTGGACCGGGCGCTCCTGGAGTGGAGCCGTCGCACGAGGCGCCGGGACTCGCGGATCCGGGCGGCACTCGTCGCGGCCGAGGCCATGACCAGGGACGTGTACCGGACGGCGGAACCGGGCATCGCCATACTCGACCCGCGGGTGCGCCCTTGCATTCGCACCGCGTTCACTCTCTACGGCGGCATCCTCGACGCGATCGCGCGACACGACTACACCGTGTTGCATCGGCGTGCGGTGGTCTCCCAAGGCCGGCGTGCAGCCACCGCCACGGCCGGTGCCCTGCGTGTGGCCGGCGCGCGCTGGCGCGCCACGAGAGGCGGCGCGGCACTTGTGCGGAACGGACCCGGCGATGAATGACCGAGCCGGCAAGGCACGATGGACATCACCACTCCGGCGGCGCCGTGGCCCGGAGTGGGCGAAGCAGACGCCGACCTGGAGCCAGGCGCGGCCAGGGCTGATCGCCGACGCACTCAAACGGGCGACGGCCCGACCCTCCGGTAACTGGTACGTGGTCGGCGCCTCGCGGGACGTACGCCCCAGCGGGCGACCTCTCGGCAGGACGGTGGGCGGCATCGAGATCGTCGTGTGGCGCTCGGAGACCGGCCAACCACACGCGGGCCCGGGTAGCTGCCCGCACCTCGGTGCTCCGTTGCGGGACAGCCGGGTGGTGTGCGGCAGGCTGGTGTGCCACTGGCACGGACTGGCGCTGGATGGTTCCGCGTTCGCCGGCTGGCAGCCGTACCCCGTGTACGACGACGGAGTGCTGTTGTGGGTGAGGCTCGACGCGGTCGGCGGCGAGGAGCCCTCGGAGCAACCGATGGTGCCGGTGCGGCCGGCGGCGGGCAGGGGGGTGGATGCCGTGTTCACGGCGGTGGGCGGTTGCGAGCCGGAGGACGTGGTGGCCAACCGGCTCGACCCGTGGCACGGGTCGTGGTTCCACCCGTACTCGTTCGTCGATCTGACGGTGGTGCAGCAGCCGCGGGAATCAGAGCACGACGCCTTCGTCGTCGACGTCTCCTTCCGGGTGGCGGGTCGGCTCGTCGTCCCTGTCCGGGCAGAGTTCACCGCGCCGGAGCCGCGGACCGTCGTCATGCACATCGCCGACGGGGAGGGTGCCTCCTCCGTAGTGGAGACGCATGCCACCCCACTGACCGGCGTGGCCGACGAACACCCGCGGACGGCTGTGATCGAGGCGCTCGTCGCCACCTCGCAGCGGCGCGGCTTCGCCCTGGCCCGCGCCGCAGCCCCCCTCCTGCGCCCGTTGATGCGGCGCACGGCCGGACGCTTGTGGCGCGATGACCTGGCCTACGCCGAGAGGCGCTGGATGCTGCGCAGCACCGGACGGTTCCCGGAGTGACCAGGCAGGGCGCGCCCTGCTCACGATCCGCCCGGTGGGGCGTCACCGGTGCCTTCGACGTCCCGCGAGCGAGCCGAGTGCCCGGAGCACGGAGGAGCGGCCCGCCCGGGGAACGGTCCACAGCACTTGGCCGCGGATGCCCCACCGGGCGAGCAGGGCGTTGGCCGCGAGGAAGCCGGTGGTAGCGGCGCGTTCCATCAGCGCCACCGGCAGGTCGCAGCGGAGCGCGTCACCGGCCAGCATGAGCCAGGGGTGAGGGGTTCGCACGGTGGGACGCCGGTGGTGTGTGCCGACCGGGAAGAGCGGGCAGTCCGAGCGCCACTCGTGCCTGGCATCGATGACGCGAGCTTCACGGGTCTCCGGGTACACCTGTCGCAGATGTTCGCGGAGTCCGTTCTGTACCTTGTCCGGTTCCGCGGCGGTGGCGACAGCGTAGGCGTGCAGCTCCACCACTGAACCGGTGTTGCGTGCGGCCCATCGGGCGGCCTCGCCCTCGTACCGGTCCAGGACGCTGATGTTGTCCAGGTCTCCGTACCCGCTGGTGCCGAGAAAGCCGGGACGGTCAGCGCGGACCGGCCGGTCGAGCCAGAGCCGGGAAACGAGGAACGGCGGCGCACTGCGCAGGGCGGCGATGCCGTCGCGCCAGGGGACGGTGCCCAGGCCCGGTGAGCCGGCGACGACCTGCCTCAGTCCACCGGGATCGAGGGCGAGCACCACCGCCTGGTGACGGTCGGCGCCGGTGTCGGTGCGCACCTCGGCTCCTCCGTCGTCGCCAGGGTGGACGCCGTGCACGGTAGTGCCGGTGCGGATGACCGCACCAAGGCGCTGGAGGTACTCACCGAGTGGTTCCCACAGCGCCTGTGGAAAGGGTTCGTTGGGCACGTCGAAGAGCAGGCCTTCCGACGAGCCGAGGAAGTAGATGTGGAACATCAGCAGCAGTTCCGCGGCGGAGAGCTCGCGCGGGTCGGCGAAGAAGCTGCGCGAGAACACCTCGAACGCCAGGTGGTGCGCGGCGTCGGGGAAGCGGACCTGCTCCAGGAACCGGGTCGCGCTGAGCTGGTCGAAACGTTCGTACACGTCCGGCACGCGCACGTCGAGGAGCGGGAGTGCCGCCCGGGCGTCCATGGCGGGAAGGTCGCGCCAGCGGAAGGTGGGGCTCAGGGCGACGAACCCGAGGGCGCTGAACGGTGGTGTGCGCGGGACGCGGGCGAAGCTGTCGACCAAGCCGCTGCTGTGCCTGAGGGGGTAGTCGGGTAGTGGGGTGAGGCGTGTCAGGGCGGGGTCGGTCCGCCTCAGCAGGCCGCGCAGGTTGTAGTACTGGCGGAAGAAGGCGTGGAAGCCTCGGCTCATGGTCGCGGCGGAGCCGTCCGCCAGTCGGGTCCGATGGCCGGCGAGACGGCCGCCGAGGGCTGCCTCCCGGTCGTAGAGGGTCACCCGGGCGCCGCGTTCGGCCAGCCCGGTGGCTGCGGCGAGGCCGGCGATTCCACCGCCCACCACAGCGACGGACGGTGCGTCTTCGCGCGCGAACCGGTCCTTGCCGGGCGTGGGCATCAGGACCTCGGACTTGCGGTCCCGGCCGGGTCGGATGGTGGCGCGGTCGGCTCTGGTGCTCATCGGGCGGCGTCCGCTGTCGAGGCGGCGCAGCGGTGGGCGACGAACGTGTGCACGATGCCGGTCTGCCACCCCGCTACGGGAAGGGCGCGCGCATCGGTGAAGCCGGTTCGCGTCAGTCGTTCGGTGAAGGCGGGAACGGTGTCGAAGGCGAGGACGCTGTGCCACAGGTGGGTGTACAGGGCTCGGTCACCGGTGAGTGTGCCGACCGGGATGATCACGCCCTGGCATACGGCCGACCAAAGCGCGCGGTGCGTCGGTGAGCTGCCGAGGGTGTACTCGTGGATGGCGAGGCGTCCATCCGGTCGCAGCAGGGCCCGCACCGTCTGGAGAACGCCGTCCGGGTCGGTGACGTTGCGGAACAGGTAGGCGGCGAAGACCGCGTCGAACGGTCCTTCACCGGCCCCTGCCAGCTCTTCGGCGCTCAGGTGCAGGAAGCGCACGCGGGCAGGCCACGGCTTGGTCAGCGCGCGTCGCAGCATCCCCCTGGAGGCGTCCACTGCGGTGATCCGGGCACGAGGCGCGGTCCGCAGCAGGGCCCGGGTGGAAGCGCCGGTGCCGCAGCCCAGATCGAGGATGTGCAGACCGGCCCCGTCCAGCGGCAGCCGGAGACGGCGCGCCGAACGCTGCAGTTCGGTGCGGTGGCCGGGGTTGAGGGCGGTGAGGCAGTCGTAGGTGCGGGACGCGTGGTCGAAGGCGCGGGCCAGGTCGTGGTCGCGCAGCAGTGTCATCGGCTGCTCTCTCCGGTTCGTGGTGCGGGGTGGGGGCGGCGGGGCAGGAAGGGCAGTTCGACGGCGGTGCGGAGCATCGCGCCGACCGGGGTTCGCAGTCCGATGCTCCACTCCTCCCGGATCGAGGTGGCGCCGTCGAGGAAGCGCAGCAGGCACTGCGTCGGTGTACGGCGGAACAAGTCGGTGAAGAACGCGGGGCCGTCGATCCGTCCGGTGTCCAGGGCTCGCAGGAGCACCGCGTCCATGGCGAGGGCACGGCGCCGATGGGGTGCGGGCACGGTGCCGCGACCATCCCGCAGCGCGGCGGCGATGGCCCGGCTCTGCCGCTGTACCGCGGCGAAGGTGTAGCCGGTGGCAGGGCGGGTCGCACCGCCCGCAGTCCCGATCCGGAAGACGGCCGGCCCCACCCGCCGGGGAAAGCGGGCGTCGGTCATGGGGATGACGCCCTGCTCGGCCGTCTCCACGGCGAACGCGTCCAGGCCCAGGATCTCGCGGGTGTAGTGACCGAGCATCACTTCGTACGCCGCGGTGGTCAGCGGGGTCCGGGAGAACTCCGTGTACTCGATAAGCGCCCGGTCCGCAGTCAGTGGAAGGACATAGCCGAAAGCGAGACCGTGTCGCGGCTGAGGCACCCGGAAGTCCATCAACTCGGCGACCGCAGTGTCGAACCGGTCGGCTTCGGTGCGCACGAACCAGCCGCGGAAGTGCTGAAGCAGCCGAGTCCTGGCCGGAGGCAGGGCGCGCAGGGGCCGCGAGTCGTACACGTGGCGGGCGCGGAGTGTCAGCGTCCGGCCGTCGGGTGTGGTGCAACGGACCTCGGCTCCTCCGGGCACGTTGCGTACCGAGTCCGCCGTGGCACGGAGGAACCGCCCGTTGGGCGTGCGGGCGAGACGCTCGTACACCATGCGTTCGAACGCTGCGGAGCGCACCATGCGGTAACTCAACGGGGCGGGATCGAAGGTGAGCGCACTGCTGTCGGGGCCGTGCACGCGCAGCAGGGGCCAGGAGGCCACGACGGCTTCGTCGAAGTCACCGGCACCGTGGTCCCAGTAGCACCAGGTCCGCTGCGGCGGACGCAGGGGACCCTCCGGTGGCTCCACGACGGTCACGGTCGCGGCACCGGTCACGACCAGCCGGTGGGCGAGGCTGAGGCCGGCAGCTCCGCCCCCGACAACCACGACGTCGGACATGTCTGCAGGACGTCGACTCACCGGGCCCGCCGTTCGATGACGGGCGTACGCCCTGGTGCCGCGCACCCAAGTCCGGCGTCCGCTGCCGGCACGTCCGCTGTCAGCGCCTCCGTGACAGCGCGTGGAGCGGTCGAGGTGCCCGGGGAGATCGGCGCGGCTCGGGCCAGGCGGCTCGGGCGACGCCCGACGAGAGCGGGCCGTGCGCCCCGGTCGGCCAGCTCGACGGTGGTCGCATCACCGAGAACGCCGGCGGCACCGGCCACCAGGACACGCGCGCCGTTCATGTCCACCTTTCCCTCCGGGCCATTGGGCCGACGACTCTGGTCCGTTCGATCACCGCTTCGGACCGTCGACCCCGAACGGATGCGGTCGACAGGGGCTGACTTGGCGTCAACTCGACGCATGGTCCGCGAGTACCTCTCGTGCGGCTCGTGTTCCCGATGCCAGCGCTCCCTGCACCGATCCGGTCGCCCGATGATCTCCGCATACGTACCTGCCGGGCCCGAAGCGGGTGGTGCGGCTCAACGGCCAGGGCGGCAGCATCGCGGGCAGCGCGCCCTCGATCGTGTAAACGGCCACCTGCTGCCAGGCGCTGGTGTCGGTGTCGTAGAGCTCGGCCAGGTGCCCGAGCACCGCGTCAGCCATGCCGGGCCGGTCCGCGCCCAGCACGGAAGTGGAGATCAGCACTGTGCCGGGCGGAGCGTAGGCGGGGGCGACCTCGCTGAGCACGCAAGTATTCAGAACCGCCCCTGTGCAGTCCACCACCAGGGTCGGTTCCGCCAGCGGGGTGCTGTCGGCTGCGTGATAGTACGTGGTGACCGTGCGTCCGTCCGGCACCGCGAGGCCCGGTAGCAGACGGGCTGCCGTGGTGGCGTCGGTGGCGACCACGATGACGGTGGCCGGCACTTCACTTCCGTCCGCGAGCAGCACTCCCGAGTCGGTGATCTCGGCGACGGTCGTCTCAAGCCGAAGGACACCGTCCGGCAGACCGCCGGCCAACTGGGTGGGTACGGCGCTGATGCCGGCAGACGGAAGGCCGAGGGACCCTCGGATCAAGCTTCGCCAGACCAGGTGGAAGAAGCGGGCGGAGGTTTCCAACCGGTCCTCCAGGAACACGCCGGACAGAAACGGCCGCAGAACGCGGTCGATCGCCCCCTCGGACAGCCCCGCTCGGGACAGGGCAGCCGCGGTGGACCGGTCAGGGCGCCCCTTGAGTGACGCCGCCGGCAGCACGGCATCCCGCGCGGTGAGCGCCGACAGCGCGACGAGGTCGCGGGCCGTGAGGACCCGGCCCGGCAGCAGGGCCCCAGCGGCACCCGGTCGTCTGGTCGGGTCAGCGAGGAGGACCGGCCCGGTCGGGGTGTGCACGACGATGCCCGGAGTGAGCGGCCGCAGCCGAAGACTCCTCAGATCGACACGCCTCTTCACCTGAGGATAGGAGGTGTTGAAAACCTGGAAGCCGCGGTCCAGCAGGAACCCGTCCCGGCGATCCGTACGCATCCGGCCGCCAGGTCCGTCGGAGGCCTCCAGCAGAGCGACCCGCCGTCCGGCACGGCACAGATCCGAGGCGCAGGCGAGACCGGCCAGACCGGCGCCGATGACGACGGTGTCTGGTACTGGTTGGTGCAGGACGGGCATGGATCTCCTCTTTTGACACCAGCACCTGTCGCGCGAGAGCCGGCGCCACCCCCGGCTCGCCTGCCCGTCCAGCGGACCACGTTCCTCCGGCCGATGCGAGGCGCCACGGCGGAACGGACCGGAGCATGACGTATCAGGCGTATCAATGGCGACACTCCATGAGCGCGACGGTCTCGGCAAGCCCCTTCGGCCGCGGCGGGCCGGCTGCCGCCCGACCGGCCCAGCCGGGCGGGCGCCAGCCTCAGAACGACCGGCTTGCGGTGACACCCCCTCGGCTACGGGGCGCAAACAGGGGTGAGCCGGGGCAGCTTGGGATCAGGCAGGGGTGAAGGAGATCAAACTGATCCCCGACCAGCGATACCGGCCCTCGACATCACGGCAATCGACAGAAGCACCAGCCGTCGAGACCATGCCGGCCGTCTGAACCGCCGTCAAACGTACCCGCCAGGACGACACGGTCTTTGAGACGCCGCCCTGATCGGTTTCTACCCACCTGTGCTCGGAAGGCCAGCTCGATTGAGACTTCGGCATACGAGGCTCTTCGTCCGGTCAGCTGTCGACCCGGATCCGCACCCACGGCAGCCTGGGAGTTGCCCTGGTCTGCGCCATCACGTCCCATCGGTCCTGCCAAGGACCACGGCGTCACCGGGCCCGCCTTCAGGCGTGACCGATTTCGAGTAGACGCGCCTTCTGCCGACTGCCCAGACCACCGATACGGCGGCGCTCCGAGATACCCAGGTCCGTCAAGAGCCTTCCAGCTCGCACCCTGCCTATACCCGGCAGTGCCTGCAGCAGGCTGCGTACCGGGGTCCGGACAACCACCGGGTCCTCACGCTCGATCACCTCTTCCAACGTGAGCGAACCGTCCTTGAGCCGAGCGAGGAGGCTGCTGCGCTCCTGAGTGACGAACGGGACCGGGGTGCAATGGCGCGGGCAGGGTTGTTCAGGCGCCTGCCTCGCTTCGGAGGCGCGTGCTTCGCCCTGGACCCGTCGACCACGTTCCTCTGATAATCAGACACGGCCGGACCGCCACCCAAACCGATACCACGCTCGAACGCCGCCTTGAGCTGCCTCGAATTCAGCGAGGAGAAACACGTGCAACAATTGTTTTTCGACCTTCCCTTTCCCTCCCGGATCAGCCAAGCCGCAAAGTCGGCAACCGCTCATCACTACGAGTGGGTCCAAGAACATGCACTTCTCAGCAGAAGAGGCCTCCGGGAATACAGCAGGTGGGACGTACCGGAAGTCGCTGCCCGCTTCTGGCCACATGCGAGCGGAGCAGACCTGGAGTTGGGCATGGACATAGCAGGCTGGTTCCTACTGGTGGATGACCAGTTCGATGGGCCGCTCGGCGTGCAACCACACAGAGTCGCACGAATTATTCAAGAGCTCATCGACGTCGTGTACTCACCTCCCGCGGTGACGGCCAAAGAGAGCCTCACCTCCGCGGCAAGCGGATTGGCCTCACTGTGGTCTCGTCAGATTCGCGGGATGTCTGCGGTGTGGCAGCACCGGTCGGCCCGGAACTGGGAGGACTTCCTCAACGCTTACACCAGCGAGTCCGTCTACCGGCATGACGGAATCGTCCCCGATATCGACGCATACCTCAGCCTGCGCCATAAGGCTGGGCTGGAGAATGTGTTGATCGACTACGCAGAACGTATTGGCCGCTACGAGTTATCCGCAGCCGTTCTCGCCTTACCTGCAATCAAGAAGATGCACAATGCAACAGTCCAGGTCGTCAACGTTGTCCAGGACGCTTTCTCGGTCGCCAAGGAAGAAGCAAGAGGAGACTGTCACAACCTGATTCTCGTGCTCCAGCATCACCGGAACTACTCCCGAGAGGAAGCCATCGAGAAAAGCAAGTCGATAGTTCGCGACCATACCGACGAATTCCTGCGCCTAAAATCACAGTTACCGGCACTTTTCGATACTGCCGCCCTCCCATCCTCGGACCGGGAAACGGCCTATGTGTTCGTGGATGATCTCCAGTCGCAGATGAAAGCCTGCCACGACTGGTGCCGCAACTCAGGCCGCTACTCCCGAGTGATAACGGCGCGGCCGGACGAACCCACCTACCTTGAGGAAATGCAGCTGTGAGACGCCGGTGACGTGAGCAACGAACGCTCGTGACGCCGGCCCTTGGCGCGGCCACCGACATGCTCGGCGGCTACTCCATACCCGGCCCGCCCTTCGGCCCCCGGGGCGCACTCCAGCCGGAGGCCCGACCCGGTCACGGCTCTGGGCGAGACCCGCACACTCGGTTCCCGGCGCCCCGGGTCAGCAGCTGGTGCGCGAGGCCGCAGACGTCCGCGGAGGCCGTTCTCCCGGCACGAACCCGCGTCCCGTGGACGCACGGCGGCGGCGTTACCGCCTCGAGGCACTGGACCTGGGAGGCGGTGGTCACGGCTCACTGCGCGACGGGGCGGGATTGGTGGTGTGGGTGATGGTCACCAGAACGGTGACGGCTTCCGGCGAGCCGCTGCGGACCAGGTGGGCGGTGACTGCGGAGCGTACCTGTCGGCGTACGTCCCGGGCGGTGTCCAGTGCGCGACGGTCTTCGTCGAGGATGCAGCGCACTTCCAGGTGCCAGCCACCCGCATGAGGTGCGTGTTCGGCTCGGATGCCGGCCTCGGGGGGCCAGACCGCGATCCCCATGCACTGTTGGGCGCGGGCGGCGGCATGGGCCAGCCGGTGGCTGAAGCCGGGCGCGAGTCCTGCCACGCCACGTACCGCCAGGGCCGCGCGAGCGGCTGTTCGGTGGAGGTCCCCCGCCGCGAAGAGGGTCATGAGAGCTTGCCTTCCCGGGAATCGGCCTCGTCGAAGGCTGCGGGCCGGGTCGGGTCCAGGACATCAACGATCCTGACGTCGATACTGCTGATGACCATTCCGAGCGCTTGGTGCGCGGCGCGAAGGACGGCCCGGCGCACTTGCTCAGCGCGGTCGGGAAGTGGGCGGTCCGGGGCAGCGGCCAGGGTGAGGGCGATGTGTACGGCCTGGCCGTCCGCGGTGGGTGTCATGCGCAGGCTGGCGACTCTCGCGCCGGCGTCCGTATCGGCGGCCCGGCGCAGGACCTTCGCGGCCGCGGTCTCTGCTATCTGCAGGTCTCGCGCGGGGTCGTCCAGGGGAAGCATCCGGCCGAGCCGGACCTCGGCGCGGACCACGCGCATCACCCTGTCCGCAAGGGTCTGGGGGTCGGGCCGTTCCTGGGCGCGAAGGGCACCGATGGCCACGTCCAGTGCAGCGAGGCCCTCGATGGCCTGTCGGCAGTGCAGACAGCCGGCCGTGTGCGGGTCTGCGGCGGGGGCGGCGTCTCTTGCCCGTTCCCAGACGTGGCTGAGGGGACGCCCGCAGGGCAGCAGCTGATCGCCGGTGAGCAGCGCGGCACCGGCGAAGGAGCTCTGGTCGGCGCCGCCGGCTGCGCGTTCTGGCTGCTGGTGCCCGGGGGATTGCGCGTGCTGGTCGTCTAGCGCCACGGGGCCATCTCCTTCGTCAGAGTGCGCCGGGCCCGAAAGAGCCTGCCGCGTACGGTCTGTTCACTGGCGCCCACGATGTGTGCGATCTCGTCGTAGTGCAGCCCGTGCAGTTCCCGCAGTACCCAGCAGGCGTGCTGGTCCGGGCTCAGGTTGTTCAGCGCACGGGCCAGGGCTGCGGTGGCGGCTCCACTCTCGGCGGCCCGTTCGGGTCCGGACGCCACATTGCCGTTGGCGGGCTCTGGGACGGTGTCCAGGGACACTGCCACGATGCGACGACGCATGATCTTCAGGCAGCGGTTGGTGACGATGCGGTACATCCAGGTTCGGAACGCAGCGTCACCGCGGAACTCCGGCAGTCGGCGCCATGCGCTGAGAAAGGCTTCCTGTACGGCGTCCTCGGCGTCCGCGGGGTTGCCCAGGAGGTGATGGGCCAGCGCGAGCAGTGGGGGGCTGTGTCGGCGCACCAGGACGGCGAAGGCCTCGTCGTCGCCTTCACCCGCTCGTACGGCCAGCAGCCAGTCCGGTCCAGCCGACTGACGGTTGGGTGCCCGCAGGGCTGACGAGGAGCCGTCCTGTTCGTGCATCGGCCGCTTCTCTGTTCCTTGGTCGTCTGCGGCCTCCGGAGTGCAGACGGGTCAGCGCAGAGAACGTGAGCTTTCGATTCCCGGAAACGCCGCAGCTTCATTTTAACGGAGTATATTTGCACTATTCATGACGATTCTTACCGAGATGGGTCCAATCCGTTGACGGGCATTGCGTGAGTGTCCACACGGAACCGAGGAGATCCCCATGACGGACATGACCAGCCGCCCCGCAGCCCCCGATGATCAGCAGGGCGAGGACGGACAGGCGCTGCAGCGCGGCAGAGGCTCCGATGTCCCGGCCGGCAGCCGCGGGCGGACCACCATCGCCGACAGCGTGGTGGAGAAGATCGCGGGAATGGCCGCCCGGGAAGTGCCGGGCATTCACAGTCTCGGTACCGGAATGGCCCGAGCCCTGGGAGCTGTCCGCGATCGGGTCCCGACCGGACGCCCCGAGGTCAGCCGCGGGGTGAGCGTCGAGGTCGGCGAACGCCAGGCTGCCGTCGACCTTGACGTCGTCGTGGAGTACGGCGTCTCCATTGCGGATGTGGCCGCCGAGGTCCGTACCGACGTGATCACCGCAGTGGAGCGCATGACCGGCCTGGAAGTCGTCGAGGTGAACATTGCCGTCGACGACGTTCACCTCCCCGACGAACAGGACGAGGAGCAGGAGAGCGAAGGCCGCGTGACATGAACGATCCCGCGTCCCCGGCACAAAGCGCTCGTGCCGTGCGAGGAATCAAGCGTCAGGAACTGGGTGAGTGAAAGATGAGAGCAGCAACACTGGGACTGGTGACAGGCATGACCCTGGGCTTCGCCGGCTACTTCGGCGGATTCGGGGCGTTCCTCGTCGTAGCCGGCCTGGGAGCCCTGGGGCTGGTCGTCGGCTGCTTCGTACAGGGCGACCTCGTCGTCGGCGACTTCGTGCGCCGCCGAGAAGACGGCCAGAGTCCCCGGACTGAGAGCCTGCATCCCCAGAGTGACGCCAGTCGCCAGCACGTCCGGCGCCCAAGCGGGCCGTCAGAGCCACCCCGGAGCCGGGTGCTATGACCGCCCAGCCAACGCCTGCTGCCGAGGCCGGCACCTTCCAGCAGACGGGGACGGAAGCCCAACGGCTGCCACCGCCAGCCGAGCGCGGCGCCACGGAGATTCCCGACAAGGTCGTGGCCCGCATCGCAGCCAGAGCCGCCCGCGAAGCCTTGACCCGGCACGTGGGGCCGCCGCTGACTTTCCCGAGCGCCTCGGCCACGGTCCATGAGGGATCGGCACGGCTGAGCCTGTCCCTGGACCTGCCTTACCCTCTTGATATCGCAGGCGCCGCAGGCCGGATACGGCGGGACATCTCCGCCCGCGTTGCACACTTGACCGGCATGAAAGTCAGCGAAGTCACGCTGACCGTGCGGCGACTTGTCCCCGCTGACGGCTCGGGCCGCAGGAGAGTCCGATGACCAGGCGAAGCGCCCGGACGACGCACGCGAGGAGCGCCGTGAGCCGCCAACAGGATCCCGGCACCGCGGTTCCCGGTCCCCCGCCACCAGAGCACGGCATACGCCCTGAGCCCCGTTCGAACAGCCTCGAGTGGAACGCTCGCGGCCGGAAACCCTCGCGACGACTGTGGTCGGCACGCCGTATTCCTGCTGCGCTCGTCGCGATGGTGGTGCTGTTCTGCACCGGGATGTCACTGTTCAGCATCTCGCGGGTACAGGGCGGAGACGCGGCGGCCGCGTGGCGCGAGCACCTCTTCGACGAACTGGCGACCCGTCCGCTGGACGATATATGGATGCTCGTCGGCGCAGTGGTCGCCGCGACGCTCGGCCTCTGGCTGATCGTGCTGGCTCTCACCCCCGGCATGCGGCGCCGGCTGCCAATGCAGGTTGCTGCCGACGGCGAACGTACGCGTGTCGTGCTGGACCGCGACGGAGCGGCTCAGTTGCTGCGCGACTCCGCCATGCGGGTCCCCGGAGTGAGTCAGGCGAAGGTCCGGGTGCACCGGCATCGTGTCAAGGTTCGGGCGGACGTGCGCTTCCGTGACCCACGCGAGGTCAAGGACGAGCTCCTCACCGCCATCAGGGACGAACAACGCGACAAGCTCGCCTTGGCCCACCTCCCGAAACTGGCCGTCCGCACACGGCGCCCAGCCTGATTCGCCGCGCAGCCCCCTACGGAACGTGACACGGACGGAGCCCGGTTATGGAGACACAAGCGAAGGTCAACCGGATTCTGCTGGCAGCGGCCGGAGTGGTGCTGCTGGGGGGAGGCCTCCTCGTACTCGCCGCCGGCCTGGACATCTACCGCAGTTGGAACCTCGCCCCACCCGACGACTGGCCACTGACCACCCCGCACGAGGTCCTCATCATCCCCACCGATCGCATCGCGTGGTCAGGCCGGGGATGGTGGTGGGCCGCCATCATCGCCGCCCTGGCCCTGCTCTCACTGCTCGCCCTCTGGTGGCTGCTGGCACAGCTGCGCCGACACCGCCCCCGCCACATGGCGGTCGGCGGAAGGCCCCCCGCCGACGGCGTCGAGCTGCGCGACCGGGCGCTCAGCGACGCACTCGCCACCGAGGCCGGCCACCTGCCCGGCGTCCACAAAGCCAAGGCGCGGATGGCAGGCAGTACCGCTCACCCGGAGGCACGCATCACCCTCACCCTCACTCCCAGCAGCGCCCCCGGCCAGGTGGTGGAGAAGCTGTACAACGGCCCCGTGGAACGAGTCCGCCGATCCACCGGCTGGGAACACCTCTCCACCCAGACTCGTCTGCGGGTCGCCCACCGCCGACCGCACCGTGTTGAGTAGGACACTGTTCACTCAGCTGACGAAGGGTTCTCCTCGGACGGAACGGCAAGCAGCCTGAGGCTGATGAGCAGCACATAGGCGTGCGTCTCGAAGGCGGCTACGAGGCAGCCCTCCGCGACGCCCCCCGCCGCGAGCGCGAGGTCACCACTCAATCCCGCATCAGTCACATCGCCAGTGACCGCATCCGCTGGACGGCCGCCCGGACTGCCCCGGACGGCCAACCAAGCAGAAAGCGACTTTACGAACACGCCTAGCGGAAGTCCTCCGGCAGGCCCTTCTCCTCGGTCCCCCACCGGGTGTTCGGGCTCGCACCGAGACGGAAGTCGACGCGCCCGCCGTGAGCGACCAGCGAGCCGCTCACCCAGGCCTTGTCGTGGTCCCGGCCGTCGATGGTGACGCTGTTGACGTATCGGTTCGCTGCTGGCTTCGGGGGCGGTCACGTGGATCGGCAGGCGGCCGTCGCGGTGCAGCACGGCGCGGGGGAACAGTGGCGCGGACAGCAGCAATTCGGCGCGGCCCGGTGTCTGTGGGTACATGCCGAGGGCGGCGAAGACGTACCAGGCGGACAGCGTGCCCAGGTCATCGTTGCCGGGCAGACCGCTCGGGCCCGTCCCGTACACCGTGTTCACGATCTCCCTCACGGTCTCCTGCGTCTTCCACGGCTGGCCGAACGCGTTGTACAGCCAGGGAGCGTGGATTCCCGGCTCGTTGGTCGGGTCGTACCTCAGCGGGTCCCCGCCGGCGAGCGACCAGCTGCCGTCCGGCTTGTGGAAGAAGCCGTCGAGGCGCGCCGCCGCGGTCTGGCGTCCGCCCATCGCCGAGGCCAGCCCCGACACGTCCTGGGGCACCATCCATGTGTAGGTGGCACTGCTGCCTTGTGCGAAGCCGGTGCCGGTGGCCGGGGTGAAGCCGGGCACCCAGCCGCCGTCGAGGTTGCGTGCCTGGATATATCCCTCACCGGGCGTAGCCAAGGGGTTGAACACGTTCTTCCAGTAGGTCCCGCGCTCGGAGAAACCCTCGTGGAGCTCCTGCTGGCCGAGCAGGCCCGCCCATCGCGCGAGCGCCGAGTCCGCGACGGACGCCTCCAGCGTCTCCGCCGCGCCGCCCCAGCAGTGGCAGACGTCCTGAGCGGCGTAGTGCGAGTCGAGGTACTGTGCCAGATTGGGCCGGACGCCGACGCACTGGCCGGGGCAGCCCGCGTCGGAGAGCCCGTCAGGATGGGGCACGGTCGCCTGGCGCGCGAGGGAGGCGAACGCACCCTCGGCGTCGAAGTTCCGCACACCCATGGCGTAGAAGGTCGCCAGGGTCGCGGCAGACGGGTCGCCGGTCATCACATGGGTGGCACCGGTGACATGCACCCAGCGGTCCCACACTCCGTCGTTCTGCTGCGCGTAGTTGTACAGGGACTGGGCGAAGTCCCCCGCGAGGCGGGGTTCGAGGAGTGCGAGGAGCTGGATCTGGGCGCGGTACTGGTCCCAGCCGGAGAAGTTGCTGTACTGGGCGCGCTGTCCCCTGTCCAGTCGGTGTTCCTTCCCGTCCATGCCCATGTAGCGGCCGTTCACGTCGTTCATCACATTGGGCTGCATCAGGGCGTGGTACAGGGCTGTGTAGAACGCCGTGCGCTGCTCCGTGGTGCCGCCGCTGATCCGGATACGGCGGAGCTGATCGTCCCAGGCGCGATAGCCGCGTTTAGCCACCAAGGCAACGTTGTCATAGTGTCTGACTTCGGCGTTCAGATTCTCGGCTGCCGCCGTGCCGCTGACGTACGAGATGCCCAGACGCATCCGCACCGTGCGCTTGGCGGCGTCGTTCCCGCTCGTGTCGAACCCGACCCAGCCGCCGGAGCCGCGTCCCGCCCGGTCTGCTCCGTTCGCGTATCCCTCGCCGCCCGACGCCTCGGTGGCGCCGTGCCGGACCTCGGCGTCGCGCCAGGTGCCGGTGTCGCTGAACGCGCGGTCGAAGCGGGCCACGAAGTACAGCCGGTAGTAGCTCTTGCGGTTGTCGACGCCGCCATTGGCACGGCGCCCGCAGAAGGCTCCGGTCAGCACGGACCCGGTGACCTCGCGCCGCTCGGGGTCGATGCGGATGTCGGCGTCCTCGCTGCCGTTGAGCGAGTTGGACGTTCGAAACAGCAGCTTGGCGGGGCTGCCCTCGGGGAACGTGAACTCCCCCACTCCGGCCCGCTGGGTGACGGCGAGGTCCGTGGTCACTCCGGAGGCGAGGGTCACCTTGTAGTGGCCTGGGCGGGCTTCTTCCTGGGTGTGGGAGAAGTCGCTGGCGTAGATCCGATCCGCGCTGTCGGCTGAAGGGGAGCTGGTGATCTCCCCTGTGTACGGCATGATCGGGATGTCCCCGGCGGCCCCGGGGTTGCAGCCCGCGCCATTGAGGTGGGTGAGGCTGAAGCCGCGGACCCTGGTGACGTCGTACTGGTATCCGTTGGCGGCTCCGGTACTGGTCTGATCGCCCTTGGTGCTGGTGGGGCTCCAGGCGATCATTCCGAACGGCAGGGTGGCGCCCGGCCAGGTGGTGCCGTTGCGTGCGGTCCCGATGAAGGGGTCCACGTACGCGGCGGGATGACGCACTTCAGCGACGCGGCGGGACGCGGCGGGACGCGGCCTTTGCGCTCGTGGCCGAGGCCTGCGAGGTGAGCAGCGAACCGGGTATCAGCGTTCCGACCAGCAACACAGCCGCGAAACGCCGTTGTGAATGGCGCAAGTCGCACTCTCCAGAGCGTGGGGCGAACCGGCGGAGACCGGGCACCGCAGTGGGCATGTCACGTGACTTCCTACTGATCTACACCGAACTCCGTGCCTGTAATCACCCCACGCTGAGGTGAACGGCGGCTGTCTTGACCTCCACCTGACCGCGCCAGTAGCTGCTTCGCTGCCTCCGGCACCCGCTTACGACCTTGGGAGCAATATCAGCTCCCGGACCTGCACGGCGGCCTGCGGCCCCTGCGCGTTACAACGCAGCTGAGGAGGATCGACGCCAGTCAGGCGGATCGAGGTCGTCGCCATCTTGACCTGGGCGTGTTGGTCACGATGTGGACCGCAGTGGCGGGGCGTGCCACGTCATCCCCGGCGGCTGGATCAGGGGCGAGGGCTCCGGGCCGGGATCGTCGGTGTCGACGACTCCGGCGGCCGCGTGGTCGAAGCCGGCGGGCCAGCGGGTGTGCTCGCTGGCCAGGGCGCCGGTCAGGCGTGCTTCGACGAGGTTGGCGGTGGTCAAGTCGGTGCCGCGCAAATCGGCCATGCGGAGGTCGGCACGGTGGAAGAGCGCACCGTGGGCGTCGGCCTTGCGCAGGTTTGCCTCGCGCAGGTCGGTCTCGGTGAAGTCGGCCTCACGCAAGTCGGTTTCGACCAGCTTCGCGCCCCGCAGGTCGGCCAGAATGCAGCGAGCCCGGCGAAGAATCGCCGTCGCGAGGTCGGCGTGACGCAGGTTGACCGAGACCAGGGATGCCTGGGTCAGATTGGCGTAGTAGAGGCCCGCCGCCTCCATGCAGGTGCGGTCGAAGTTGACCCCGGGGAACCACAGCCCGTCGCAGTCGGCTCGGCGCAAGTCGGTAATGCTGAGATTGACCCAGGACTGTTCTCGGTGCTGGCACAGCGCGCCGAGCGCGGTCAGGGCCACCTGGGCGTCGGCAGCGCGAGTCTCCAGAGGTGCGATGTCGTTGATGGGCACGTCCGCCGCTGGTGATTCCGGCCCGGCGGGTGGCCAGGGCAGGTGGGACCGCAGGTACGCGGCCTGAATGGAGATGATGGCCTCCCGGTCGCGGGTGGATTGCTCCGCGATCCGCCACAGCGCGTGCAACCCGCCGATGCGCACATCCAGCTTGTCGCTGCCGAGTTGGTCGACCGCTCGGCTGAACCGGTCCGTGACGTAGCCCTCCTGGGTGGCGCGCAAACCGTCCTGACTCACCCGCAGTTGCCGCCACGTGGCGTACGCGCCGAAGAGCAGGACCAAGCCGCCGACCACCTGCAGAAGCGTCGTACGGACATCGTTCACCGCCTTCAGCCGATCCTGCGCGGCGACCCTCGCCCCAGCGAGATCGTGGTCGACCACCGCACTCGGCAGTACAACGAACGCCGTGCCCAGGAGGATCAGCCCCGCCGCCCCGGCCAGCAGAGCTGCCGCTACACGATGCCTGACAAACCGGTCGCGCCATGCCCGCCGCGCGTGGTCCGGTTCCCCGTCTCCATCGGCATGAGAGCCTAAGCGCTGTCCAGAAAACGATCAAGAGGGCTAATGGCGATTCGCCCGTGACATAAGAACGACCGTACGAGTTAGGCCAGTTGCGGCGCAAGCCTGGGCCCGTGCGGCCTGTAGCCATCCTGCTCTGTTCGCGGTGTCTCGTGCACACTGCGGCGAGTTGCTCGAATAACTCACCCCAAGTGGGAAGCGGCCCGGGAGTCGGCGCTGCGAGAGCGGCGCGGGCGAACGCCCCGAGAAGCGCTGACCGGCAGTGGGACGGCCGGCATCGGCCGGTCCCGGCCACCCGCTGGGCCACCGCTTCGGTGCCTTCGCTGCCCTCCAGCGTCAGCAGGGAGGCTCGGTGCTCATCCAGCGTCCGGGGCATCGATGATCTTGCCGCTCTCGTCGAGCGTGTGCGTGCGCCAGTAGACGTCCCACTCGTCGTCGACCTTCTGCGGCACCTTGCCCTGCGGGTAGCGCGCATAGCCCTTCGGAGGCTGCTCATCGTCCGGGACACACGCGGAACCGGTGCCTCCCACCGTCATGACCGGGTACTCGTCGTCGCTGCAGATGTCGTCCTGGATAGAGCAGCCGGGAAGCGCGACCGCCGCCACCATGGCCGTGCATGCGGCAACCGCAGCAATCCGTCCCCTGCGACACCCGGAGGCACCGGCGAGCCGGCTGATGCTGCTACGGGATACGGACATGTCACTCTCCTGTCATCGGTCTGCGTCTGCGCACCACTGTGGTCGCTGTAGATCGTCACGCCTTGAGTACACCTACTCAGAAACGCAGCAGCGCATACTCAGCAGACCGTGTCTCGTTGGAGGGGACCTGATCTCGCGGGTCCAACCTGCCGGTTCTGCTTCTTCCGCTTCGTGTGCGGTCGCGATCCGGGGTTCTCGGGCGGGCGCCGGACGGAGTCGCCTGACGCGGGACCGCTCTGGTACCCGGCCCGTGCGCAGGTGAGAATGCCGCCATGACGGATACCCCAGCGACTCCGGCAGCCCACGACACCGTCCCCGCCGTCCGCGTCGAGCGGGATGGACCCGTGACCACGGTGGTGCTGTCGCGTCCGGCCGCCCGGAACGCCGTGGACGGACCGACGGCCCGGCAACTGGCCGATGCCTTCCGCGCGTTCGAGGCCGATGAGGACAGTGCGGTCGCGGTGCTCTGGGGCGAGGGCGGGACGTTCTGCGCGGGTGCCGACCTCAAAGCCGTCGGCACCGAACGCGGGAACCGGGTGGAACCCGATGGCGACGGGCCGATGGGGCCGACGCGGCTGCGGCTGACCAAGCCGGTCATCGCGGCCGTGGCGGGTCATGCCGTGGCGGGTGGGCTGGAACTGGCTCTGTGGTGCGATCTGCGCGTAGTGGAGGAGGACGCGGTCCTCGGGGTGTTCTGCCGCCGGTGGGGTGTGCCGCTGATCGACGGCGGCACGGTCCGTCTACCGCGGCTGATCGGCGAGAGCCGTGCGATGGACCTGATCCTGACCGGCCGGCCGGTCACGGCCGCCGAGGCGTACGCGATCGGCCTCGCCAACCGCCTCGTCCCACCAGGGCAAGCGCGAGAAGCGGCCGAGGAACTCGCCCGGCAGATCTCCGCGTTCCCCCAGCTGTGCCTGCGCCACGACCGTCTGTCCGTACAGGAGCAGCACGGACTGACCGAGACCGAGGCGCTGGCGGTCGAGCTCCGGCACGGTCTGGTGCCGCTGTCGGCGGGCGAGACCTTCTCCGGTGCCGCGCGCTTCGCGTCCGGGGCAGGGCGGCACGGTGCGTTCGCCGACTGAGCTGAGACGAGGACGACGCAGGCGCCGCCGGAAGGATCACCCGTCGCCCTGCGGATTTCGCAGCCAGGGCGCCACGGCGGTTGCGGTGCCGACGGGCCGGTCCGCCGGCACCGGGGGTGGTCGCCTTGATGCCGCCTCTGCACGGTTAGGAACGGATACAGAGGATTCATGCGTCTTGTCCGCCCGCACCCGGTCCGGCCTGCGGCGAGGAGTCGCTCCCGCTGCCGTGCGTGGCTCTGACCAGCGACGGACGGCCGGGCAACGGAAAGGAATCGATGCGCTTCCGCCCCTCTACAAGCCCGGATACCCGAAGGTAATCTCCCCCGTGCCGGGCCTCGCACCTGCCCGGCTGGTGAGAGCGAAGGGGCCCTCATGACGACGGACACTGACGCGGCCCGCGAGCGGTGGCAGCGCGCATGGAGCCACCGTGAGCAGTTGCTGAAGGTGGCGCGCCGAAGGTCGATGAGCCTGGAGGACGCCGAGGACGCGGTGCACGAGGCGATGGTCCGCGCCGCCGAGAATCCCCATCTGGACGACGAGCGGCTGGGCGCCTGGCTGACCACGGTGACAACGCGGTTGTGTGTGGACCGCTACAGGCAGGTGCACCGTGAGACCGAGGTGCGCAGCAGCCCCACTCTGCTCGCGCCGGTCCCGGTGCCGGTGGAGGAGGCGGTCTGCGACCGGGCCGAGGCGAAGTGGCTGGCAGTGCGGAGCGGGGAACTGCCTGCCCGCCAGGCCGAGGCGCTGTGGTTGAAGTCGGAGGACCTCGACGTCAGCCAGGTCGCGCTGAGGATGGGCCTGAGCTACCGGACGGTCGAGTCCCTTCTGGCGCGGGCTCGCCGGACACTGCGCAATTCGCTGGCTGCCACGCTGGGCGTGGCGCTGTGGGTGATCGGGCGGGGCCGTCAGGGCGGGAACGCGCAGGCAGTGGCTGTGTCCTCGGTGGCGGCGACCCTGGCGGTGGCAGGACTGGTCCTGCCCTACGCCCATGACGCGGAAGGTCCCTCCTCGCGGCCCCCCTCCCCCTCGGTCTCACAGTCCTCGAAGGGGATGCCCGGCGCGCGCCCCACCACGTCCGCGCCTGCCGGGGGTGGGGATGCCGGGCAGCCGGCCGCCTCCAGCCGGCCGGGCCGGTCCGGAGACGCCGGTGCCCTCGTACCCCCGCTGCCTCGGCTGCCCTCGGTGCCCCTGACCGCGCCCACCGTCCCGGACGTCCCCGAGGTGGCGGAGGTGCCGGAGGTGCCCCTGCCGGAAGTGCCCCTGCCAGACCTGCCCGGCGTACCGGACCCGGGCGAGACCCCGGAGGTGCCCGGACCGAGCACCTCCGGGGTGCACGCGCCTGTTCCGCCGCAGGTGCTCCGCAGCCGCTGACCCGGTGCGCCGGCGGGTTCCTGGACCCGGATCACGCCCTGGCCGTGCGCTCGTCGCGTCCCGATTCCGGGGCACCGAAAAAAACTTCCTCCCCGCAGCGACGGACGGGCCCGCCCTCCCCGTAGAGCAGATGTCGGAGCTCCACGGCTGAAGGGTGAACTGGATGGGTGTCGAGATCTGTGTGGAAGGACTGACCAAGTCCTTCGGCCACCAGGTCATCTGGCAGGACGTTTCGCTGACGCTGCCCGCCGGGGAGATCTCGGTCATGCTCGGCCCCTCGGGCACGGGCAAGTCGGTGTTCCTCAAGACCCTGGTCGGGCTGCTGAAGCCGGACAGCGGCTCCATCCGGATCGCGGACACGGACGTCACCGGACTGCGCGAGCACGACCTGTACGAGATCCGGAAGCTGTTCGGTGTCCTCTTCCAGGACGGCGCGCTGTTCGGGTCGATGAGCCTGTACGACAACATCGCCTTCCCGCTGCGCGAGCACACCCGTAAGCCGGAGAGCGAGGTCCGGCGGATCGTCCTCGAGAAGATGGACATGGTCGGGCTCATCGGGGCGGAGGAGAAGCTGCCCGGCGAGATATCCGGTGGTATGCGCAAACGGGCCGGGCTGGCACGCGCCCTGGTGCTCGACCCGGAGATCATTCTCTTCGACGAGCCGGATTCCGGGCTCGACCCGGTCCGCGTGGCCTATCTGAACCAGCTGATCGTCGATCTCAACGCTCAGATCGACGCGACGTTCCTGATCGTCACCCATGACATCGCGTCGGCACGGCAGGTGCCGGACAACATCGGGCTGCTGTTCCGCCGGGAGCTGGTGATGTTCGGCCCCCGCGAGCAGCTGCTGACCAGCGGCGAACCGGTCGTACGGCAGTTCCTGAACGGCCGTATGCAGGGGCCCATCGGCATGGCGGAGGAGAAGGACGCCGCCCAGGTCGAACAGGAGCTGGCACAGCTGGGTGCGGGAGCGGATCCGGCGCCACCCGGCCTGCCCGAGCTGACTCCGCGGCTGCTGCCGAGTGCGGGGCTCGACCGGCCGCCGCGCTGGGAGACGATCGCCGACCGGGAGTCGCTGCGCCAGGTGCGGGCTGCGGTCCGCGGAAGGACGGCGGACGCATGAGCCTCAATCCGGTCGGAGCGCTGCGGCATTCGGGCAACCTGTTCGCGATGGCCTTGGACGTCCTGCGGACGCTCCCCCGGCGCCCGTTCCAGGTGCGGGAGTTCATCCAGCAGGCCTGGTTCATCGCGAGTGTGACGATCCTGCCCACCGCTCTGGTCTCCATCCCCTTCGGGGCGGTCATCGCCCTCCAGATCGGCAGCCTGACCCGGCAGCTGGGCGCGCAGTCCTTCTCGGGCGCGGCCTCGGTGCTCGCGGTGCTGAGGGAGGCCTCGCCGATCGTCACCGCGCTGCTGATCGCCGGGGCCGGTGGCACCGCTATCTGCGCGGACCTCGGGGCGCGCAAGATCCGTGAGGAGATCGACGCGATGCGGGTGCTGGGCATCGATCCGATCCACCGGCTGGTCGTCCCGCGGGTCCTGGCCTCGATGGTGGTGGCGGTGCTCCTCAACGGTCTCGTGTCGGTCGTGGGAGTGGCCGGCGGCTACTTCTTCAACGTCATCCTGCAGAACGGCACGCCCGGCGCCTATCTGGCCTCGTTCACCACCCTCGCGCAGCTGTCCGATCTCTGGGCGGCCGAGCTGAAGGCCCTGGTGTTCGGGGCCATCGCGGCCGTCGTCGCGTCCTACAAGGGGCTGACCGCCGAGGGCGGTCCGAAGGGCGTGGGCGACGCGGTGAACCAGTCGGTGGTGATCACCTTCATGTTGCTGTTCGTGACGAATTTCGTGATGACCGCCGTGTACTTCCAAGTCGTTCCGCAGAGGGGCTGACCCGTGGCTCTGATGAACCGTTTCGTGGGGCGCCCGCTCCGCTCTCTCGAGGAGCTGGGAGCCCAGCTGACCTTCTACGGGCGCTCGCTGGCCTGGACCGGCCGCACACTGCGCCGCTACAAGAAGGAGGTCGTTCGGCTGCTGGCCGAGGTGAGCTTCGGCCGCGGCGCACTGGCCGTCGTCGGCGGGACCGTGGGCGTGATCGCCTTCCTGTCGTTCTTCACCGGTACGGAGGTCGGCCTCCAGGGCTACGCGGCACTCAACCAGCTGGGCACCTCCAACTTCGTGGCGTTCCTGTCCGCGTACTTCAACACCCGGGAGATCGCGCCGCTGGTGGCCGGGCTGGCGCTGTCCGCGACGGTCGGGGCGGGATTCACCGCCCAGCTCGGCGCGATGCGGATCAGCGAGGAGACGGACGCGCTGGAGGTGATGGGTGTCCCCTCGCTGCCGTTCCTGGTGACCACCCGGATGATCGCCGGTTTCGTCGCCGTGATCCCGCTGTACGTGGTGGGGCTGCTGTCCTCGTACTTCGCCGCCCGGACGATCACCACCGGCTACTACGGGCAGTCCGCGGGCACGTACGACCACTACTTCCAGCAGTATCTGCCACCGGTCGACGTGCTCTGGTCCTTCGGAAAGGTGATCGTCTTCGCGGTCGTGATCATCCTGGTGCACTGCTACTACGGCTACTACGCGAGCGGCGGACCGGCCGGCGTGGGGGTCGCGGTCGGCCGGGCGGTGCGTACCTCCATCGTCGCCATCAACATCCTGGACTTCTTCCTCAGCCTGGCGATCTGGGGCGCCAGCACGACCGTGCGGATTGCGGGGTAGGGCCGGTGCGGATCGTGAGACTGAGGGTGTACGGCATGGTGTTCATCGCCGTCATCGCGCTGCTGCTGTCGCTGTCCGTCGCCGTGTACCAACAGGCCTTCGTCTCCGTCGTACGCATCACGCTGGAAGCGGGCACGCTGGGCAACCAGCTGGAGCCCCGGGCCGACGTCAAACTGCGCGGGCTGCTGGTCGGCGAGGTGCGGGAGGTCCGGGCCGACGGTGAGAAGGCGACGCTCGACATCGCGCTCAAGCCCGAACACATCGCCCGGATCCCGTCCGACGTGCGGGCGAGGCTGCTGCCCAAGACGCTGTTCGGCGAGAAGTACGTCGACCTCGTGGCCTCCCGGGAGTCCTCGGCCCGGCACATCCGCGCCGGGGACGTCATCACCCAGGACCGCACCAGGGTCGGCATCGAGCTACAGCAGCTGATGAACGACCTGCTGCCGCTGCTGCGCACGGTGCGGCCGGCCGAGCTCAACGCCACGCTCTCGGCATTCGCCACGGCGCTCGACGGCCGCGGCGACCGCGTCGGCGACAACCTCACCCGCCTGGAGGACTATCTGCACCGGATCAACCCCCATATGCCCTCGGTCAAGGAGGACATCTCGCGGTTCGCCGACGTGGCCGAGGTGTACGGGGACGCCGCGCCCGATCTGATGAGGATCCTGCGGAACACGGTCACCACGAGCCGCACGATCGTGCAGAAGCGGGACCAGCTGGCCGACCTGTTCACCTCCACGGCGACCGTCGCCAGGACCACGGACGAGGTGCTCGACGAGAACGCCGGGAGGCTCATCACGCTGGGCCGGGTATCCCGTCCCACACTGGCGCTGTTCGCCCGCTACGCGCCCGAGTACCCCTGTCTCCTCAAAGGCCTGGTGAGGCAGGAAGCCGCGTCGGAACAGGCTTTCAGAGGCGGAGAAATGCGCATCACTCTCGAAGTCGTCCGGCCCCGGCCGGCGTACCGGCCCGGCGAGGAACCGCGCTATGCGGAGCGTTCCGGGCCCGACTGCCGCGGGATGCCCCATCCGCGGGTCCCGGCACCCGCCACCAGGCTCGACGACGGTACGTCGGGCGCGCCCCGAGTGTCCGCCACCGAGTCGGAGCAGCGTGCCGTGGGTTCGCTCGTGTCGCCCGTCATGGGTGTGCCGGCCGATGAGGTGCCCGCGGTGGCGACGCTGCTGTTCGGGCCGATGGCCCGGGGAACGGCGGTGAGTGTCGCATGACGCCCGCAGGAGCCAGGCGCGCGGGGCAGACCGCGTCGCCGCTGCTCAAGTTCAGTCTGTTCGCCGTGGTGACCGTGCTCGCGACGACGCTGCTCGCGGCCACGATCGTCACCGTCTCCTTCACTCCCGAGGACACGTACCGCGCCGTGTTCAGCGATGTCACCAGTCTGGAGGAAGGCGACGACATCAGGGTGGCCGGTGTACGCGTGGGTGAGGTGGAGGACATCACCATCAAGGACCGCACTCTCGCCGAGGTCACCTTCTCCGTCGCCCAGGGCCGTCCGTTGCTCGCCGACACCGGCGCCGTCATCCGCTACCGCAACCTGGTGGGGCAGCGGTACATCGCGCTGTCGGAGGGCTCCGGCGACTCCACCAGGCTGCCCCCGGGCGGACGGATTCCGCTGTCCCGGACCCAGCCCGCGCTCGATCTGAACGCGTTGCTGAACGGATTCAAGCCGCTCTTCGCCGCGCTGAGCCCGAAGGACGTGAACCAGCTCGCCACAGAGATCATCAAGACGCTCCAGGGCGAGGGCGGAACGGTGAACAGCCTGCTCGCGCACACGGCTTCGCTCACCACCACGCTCGCGGACCGCGACAAGCTGATCGGCTCGGTGATCGACAACCTCAACACGGTGCTCGGAACGCTGGACAAGCGCGGTGCCCGTTTCTCCGGACTGGTCAAGCAGTTGCAGCGGCTGATCTCCGGGCTTTCGGCCGACCGCAAGCCCATCGGTGACTCACTCGTGAACATCGGCGAGCTGACGGAGGCCACATCCGGCCTGCTGGAGGACGCCCGACCTCCGTTGCGCGACGACATCGCCGGGCTGACCGATCTCACCGGAACGCTGAACAAGAACGAGAAGACGGTGGAGGGCGTGCTGAAGCGGCTGCCGAACAAGCTCAACAAGCTGACGGGGACGGCCTCGTACGGCTCCTGGTTCAACTTCTACCTCTGCGACTTCGACGGCCGGATCGTGCTGCCGAAGACCCGGGAGGTCCTCACCCCCGAGCTTCACGTCGCCCGTGCGAGGTGCACATGATGGTGCCGTTCCGCGAGCGCAATCCCGTGGTGATCGGGGCGTGCGGCCTCACCGCGCTGGGGCTCCTCGCCGTCGCCGCGTTCAGGGCCGACGGCCTGCCTCTCATCGGCGACGGGGAGACCTACAGTGCGGCCTTCTCGGAGGCGGGCGGTCTCAAGCCCGGTGACGAGGTCCGTATCGCCGGGGTGAAGGTCGGCAAGGTCGACGAGGTGGATCTGGACGGAGACCATGTCAGGGTGGCCTTCCGGGTCAAGGGTGACCCCGGATTCGGTACCAGGACGGGCGCTGCAATCCGCGTCAAGACGATCCTGGGGGCCAAGTACCTCGCACTCGAGCCGAAGGGTTCCGGGCAGCTGGAGCCGGGCAGCGAGATCCCGCTGAACCGGACGACTCCCGCATACGACGTCGTGTCGGCATTCAGCGATCTGACCACGACGACGGAGAAGGTCGACACAGAGCGGCTGGCGACTGCCCTGGAGACCATCTCCACCACCTTCGAGGACTCCCCCGCCGAGGTGCGGGCGTCCGTCAAGGGCCTGTCGAAGATCTCCCGTACGGTCGCTTCCCGCGACGAGGCGCTGCGTGAACTCCTCGGCCACGCGAACGGGGTCAGTGGTGTGCTGGCGGAGCGTTCGGGCGAGTTCTCCAAGCTGGTCAAGGACGGAGACGCGCTGTTCAAGGAGATCTCCGCGCGAAGGGCGGCGATCCACACGCTGCTCAAGAGCTCGGCCGCCCTCGGCATCCAGCTGTCCGGCCTGGTCGAGGACAACCGCAGGGAGATCGGACCGGCGCTCGCAGGTCTGAACTCGGTGGTCACGATGCTCGAGCGCAATCAGGCCAGTCTCGACCGCAGCGTCAGGCTGCTCGCGCCGTATGTGCGGGTCTTCACCAACACACTCGGCAACGGCCGCTGGTTCGACAGCTACATCCAGAACATGGTCGCCACTCCGGTGGTTCCGCGGACGGGAGGTTCCTCATGAGCACGCGTCTGCCCCGTGTGCATCCGCCCCGTATGCGTCTGCCAGGCATACGTCTGACGGGCTCGGGTTCGCTGCGCAGGCGCCAGTTGCGCCGGGCGGCGCTGGCCACCGCGCTGGCGGTCGTCGCCGCGGTCGCCGTCGTCATGTGGCCGAAGCCGGACCCGGTCCGGGTCACGGCGTATTTCCCGCGCACGGTCGGCATCTATCCCGGTTCCGATGTGCGGGTGCTGGGCGTACGGATCGGTGAGGTCAAGGCGATCACTCCGGAAGGCGGACGGGTACGGGTGGAGCTGGAGTACGAGGCCGGGCGGAAGGTACCCGCCGACGCCAAGGCGGCGATCATCAACTCCTCGGTGGTCAGCGACCGTTACGTCCAGCTGCTGCCGGTGTACCGGTCCGGGCCGGCGATGAGCAGCGGCGATGTCGTCACGGAGCAGCGCACGGCCGTACCCGTCGAGCTGGACCGGATCTTCGACAGTCTGCACACGACAGCCGAGGCACTGGGCCCGCGGGGAGCCAACGAGGACGGTTCGCTGTCCCGGCTGCTCGGCGTGAGCGCGGACAACCTCGAGGGGCAGGGCGAGAACCTGCACCGGACCGTCGAGGATCTCTCGCTGGCCGTGACCACGCTGTCCGACGGCAGGCAGGACCTGTTCGGCACGGTCCGCAATCTGCAGGTCTTCACGGCCGCGCTGGGCGCCGACGACAAGAACGTCCGGTCGTTCAACGACAGCCTGGCCGACGTGGCCGACCAGCTCGCCGGGGAGCGCAAGGACCTCGCGGCCGCGCTGCGGCACCTGGGCGTGGCGCTCGCCGATGTCTCCGACTTCGTGAGGAAGAACAAGAAGTCGCTGACGTCGAATGTGGAGGGCCTCAGCAAGGTCACCAAGGTGCTGGTCACCCAGCGCGCCGCGCTGGCCGAGCTGCTGGAGGTGGCGCCCGCGGGGCTTTCGAATCTGCAGAACGCATACAACCCGGCCTCCGGAACCCTCGACACCCGCAACAACCCGGACCACCCGCAGGACCCGGCCGCGCTGCTGTGCTCGGTGCTCCGGACGACCGGGGACGGCAACGCGGCGGACTGCCGGGACCTGGAGAAGCTGTTCGACTCCTTGCCGGAGTTCGGACCGGGCGGCACCCGGCCGGTGTCCGGCCCCGGCTCGGTCGACCGGACCCTTGGCGGAATCCTGGAGGCGGGCGCATGAGCGTGGAGCGCCGGAGGCTGATCCGTACGAGTGCGGCCGTGTGGGCGGCGGCAGGCTCGCTGCTTCTTACGGGCTGCGACTTCAACGGTCTGTACGACGTCGAGCTGCCCGGCGGAGCGGCCACCGGTGACGACGCCTACCGGGTCACCGTCGAGTTCAAGGACGTTCTCGACCTCGTGCCGCAGTCCGCGGTGAAGGTCAACGACGTCACCGTGGGCTCGGTCGAGAAAGTGGAGCTGAACGGCTGGCACGCCCGGGTCGGTCTGCGCATCTCGAAGTCGGTGAAGCTGCCCGGCAACGCGGTCGCCGAGTTGCGGCAGACCAGCATGCTCGGCGAGAAGTACGTGGCGCTGTCGGCACCCGTGGACGCGGCGTCCGTCGGGCTACTCGGCGACGGCGCCCGGATCCCGCTGTCCCGCAGCGGCCGCAATCCCGAGATCGAAGAGGTGCTTTCCGCGCTGTCCGCCCTGCTCAACGGCGGTGGGGTGACCCAGCTCAAGACGATCACCACGGAGCTCAACAAGGCCCTGGAGGGGCGGGAGAACCGGGTCAAGTCCCTGCTGACGGAGTTGAACACCTTCGTCGGCGGGCTCGACGCACAACGCAAGGAGATCGTCCGCGCGCTCAACGGCGTCGACCGGCTGGCCAAGCGGCTCAGGCGGGAGAAGGAGACGATCGCCCAGGCCGTCGACACCCTCCCGCCCGCGCTGAAGGTTCTGGCCGACCAGCGGATCAAGCTGACGGCGATGCTCACGTCCCTGTCCAAGCTCAGCGAGACCGGCACGAAGGTGGTCAATGCGTCGCACGACGACGTGGTGGCCAATCTGCGCAGTCTGCGGCCGATCCTGGAACAGCTGAACAAGGCGGGCAGTGATCTGCCCAACGCCTTGGAGCTCATGACGACGTATCCGTTCCCGCGCAACGCGACGGACGCCATCAAGGGCGACTACGTCAATCTCAGGATCACCGCCGATCTCGATCTGGCGGGCATCTACGGCAATCTCGGCGAGAAGCCGGGGCAGCCGGACGACCCGAAGAAGCCGGGTGTTCCTGACGTTCCCCTTCCCGGGGTGCCCGGCGTTCCCGAGGTGCCCGGAGTCCCCCGGCCGACTTCGCTGCCGTCGCCTGACGCGCCCGGCACTGCCCCGCCGCCCCCGGACGGCGCCCCGCTGTGCCCGCCACTCTGTACCGGCGGTCATGTGTCGTACGGCACCCGGAGCGAGGGCCGCTTCCCGCCCGGGGTCGATCTCGCCCTGGCGGAACTGATGCTGAAGGGGATGCAGCCGTGATCACACGTACGGTCAAGATCCAGTTGGTCGCCTTCGCCACGGTCACCGCTGTCGGCGTGTCGTATGTCGGCGCCCGCTACACCGGGATGACCGACGCCCTCCTCGACCGCGGGTACACCGTACGGGCCGACTTCGCCGATTCGGGAGGCGTCTTCCCCGGCGCAGAGGTGACCTACCGCGGTGTGCCCGTGGGCCGTGTCGGGGAGCTGCGGCTCACCGGCCGGGACGGGGTCTCGATAGCACTGGACATCGAGGACGGGCCGGGCATCCCGGCGGACACCGTGGCCGTCGTGGCGAACCGTTCGGCGGTGGGTGAGCAGTACGTCGATCTGCAGCCGCGGGGCCGGGGCGGCCCCTATCTGCGCGACGGCAGCACCATCGCCCGCCGCTCCACCAGGGTGCCGATGCCCACCACGGACCTCGTGCTGAGTCTGGACCGGCTGGTGAACTCCGTCGGCAAGGACGACTTGCGCATCACGGTGGACGAACTGGGCAAGGCGTTCGCCGGCACGGGCCCTGAGCTGAGCCGGCTGGTGGATTCGGGCAACGCCCTGGTCGAGTCCGCTTCCCGCTCCCTGCCGCAGACGGTCTCGCTGATAGAGGACTCACGGAAGGTCCTGAAGACGCAGGCCGACAAGGGTTCCGCCATCAGGTCCTTCTCCCGCGACCTCGCGGCGCTCTCCGCCGAGTTGAAGTCGAGCGACGGCGACATCCGCAAGCTCGTCGGCTCCGGTACGCCGGCGGCGCAGGAGGTGAACTCGCTGCTGACGGCGACCCGACCCCATCTGCCGGTGCTGCTGGGCAATCTGATCAGCGGCGGCCAGATCACGGTGGCGCGGCTGCCCGGGGTGGAGCAGGCCCTGGTCACCTTCCCCGTGGTGGTGGCGGGCAGCTACACCGTGGTCCCGGGCGACGGCACCACCCACTTCGGGTTGGTGGTCAACGCGGACGAGCCGCCGTCGTGCCGGCAGGGATACGGGACGCAGCGGCGCGACCCGTCGGACACGAGCGAGCGGCCCGCGAACACCGGAGCACACTGCTCGGCCCCGCGCGGCGGCCCCACCTCGGTGCGCGGCGCGCAGAACGCCCCCAGCTCCTCGGGGCGAAGCGGTTCCGGCGCGGACAGGGCCGCCCATGTCACCCCGTACGACCCCGAGACCGGCACGGCCGCGGGCCCGGACGGAACGCCAGTCGAGATCGGCTCGACCGGCGGCCAACAGAGCGTATTCGGAAAGGACTCGTGGCAATGGCTGCTCGTCGGGCCGATGGCATGACAGTAAACGTCGCGGGGCGCGCGGTGCGGCTGCTTCGCCGGTTGTGGTCGAGGACGGCGGAGGCCGCCCGTCGTGGCAGGGCGATGCCCGTGTCCCTGGCGGCGGCGACCGTCGTCACGACGGTCCTCGCCGTCTGGCTCGGCTTTCAAGTGCAAGAGCAACGAGCGCAGGAACAGCGGCGCCAGGACATCCTGGCGGCGGCCCGCCAATCGGCCATGAACTTCACCTCGCTCGATTACCGGCACTACAAGAAGGACAGCGAGAACGTGTTGAGGGGCGCCACCGGCGATTTCAAGAAGGAGTTCGCCGCGCAGACGGGCGAGCTTACGAAGCTGGTCGCCGCGAACAGATCGGTCTCCCAGGGGCAGGTGCTCGAAGCCGGCATCACCCGGGCCGAGGAGAAGTCCGCCCGCGTGCTGGTGGTCGCCGACAGCAAGGTGACCAATACGGCCGCCCCCGAGGGCCAGGCGCGCACCTACCGGCTGCAGCTCGACCTCGTGCTCGAAGGCGGTCGCTGGCTGACGTCCGATGTCGAGTTCGTCGGCTGACGGGCGTCCGGAGTCCGACCAAGACGGGGCCGCGACGACAGACGCTCCCGATGCCGACCGCGCCCCGGCACCCCTGCACCTCTGCCGGCCCGCATCCCCGCATTTCCGCACACCCGCATCCCCGCACCACCAGTGAGGAGAAAGCCCATGGCGAACCCGATCACCCGAGGCCGTGGCGTCGGCTCCCCCGCTCGCCGCTCGATGACCGCGGCCGTCCGAGCGGCGGCCAAGCGCACCGCGCGCAACGACAGCATCGCCCTGGGAGTATCCGGGGACCGGCCCACCGGACCGTCCCCGCGCGGATCGGTCTGCGGACGCACCCTGCGCACGAAGGAGCCGGAAACGGAAAGCGTCGAACCGGACTGGGAGGCGCCGGACTGGGAGGACTCCGATCGGTGTGTTCCCGGCACGGAGACGGCGCAGGAGAAGGAACGGGAGCCGGAGCAGGACTCCGCGGAGCCGGAGGCCGAAGGCACCGCCGGGCCTTCGGGCGCAGGGTGGCGCAGGCTGGTCATGGCTCTGCTCGCCGTGCTGTCGGCGGCCGCCCTGGTGGGGACCGTCCTGCTCGCCCAGGACTACTCGGACGGTCGGCGGGCGGAGCAGGCGCGGCAGCAGGCACTCACGGCCGCGCGGACGGCGGCTCCCGTCGTCCTGTCGTACGACTACCGGCATCTGGACCGCGACTTCGCCGCCGCGCGCGGACATCTGACCGGATCCTTCCAGGACGAGTACCGCAGGACGACCAAGGCGGTGGTGGCGCCGACCGCGAAGAAGTACCAGGGAGTGGTCAAGGCGACAGTGGCTTCCCCGCCCGGACGCGATGCCTCCGCGGCTTCGGTGGTATCGGCCTCGCCCGACAAGGCGATCGTGCTGCTTTTCGTGAACCAGGTGACGCGGAGCACCCAGGTCGACGGGCCCCGCGTCGACCTGAACCGGGTGCGGATGACGCTCACACGGACCTCCGACGGCTGGAAGGTGTCAGCGGTCGACGCGTTGTAGTCCGCCGCGGGACGCGCCAGGGGCGGGACAGCCCTTAGCGTGGCGTCGTGTCGTCAGCTCTGAACGGGCCGCCGTGGCCGGGCACGATCAGGTGCGCGGCTGTCAGCACCCGGAGCCGGGAGGCGCGCAACACCTCACGGTCGGGGGCTACCGGGTCGTCCGCCGGACCGTTCGCGTGCCACCACAGGTCACCGGCGAAAGCGACCACGCCCGAATCCGTGCCCGCCAGCAGGGTGATGTCCTCGGCGCTGTGGCCCGGGGTGCGGATCAGCCTGAGCGACGGGGTGAGTTCGTAGCCCTCCGCGTCGCGGTTTCTCCACTGATCGCCGAGGTACTCCACCTTGTGGTCGTGCACCCGGGCCCGTCCGAACAGGCCCACGTTCATGGTGTTGTCCGGGTGGTGGTGGCTGAGCACGACATCGGTGATGTCGTCGGGGCCGAGCCCCAACTCGGCGAGCGGGGCGAGGATACGGTCACGGCTCGCCACCATGCCCGGGTCGAAGATCACATGCCGGCCGGCGTCGGATATGTAGGACACGGTGGCGGCGACTCCGGGGCCGGTGGAGCCGACGTATCCGGTGGTCAGGATCGTGTACACGGCGCTGCGGCCGAGCGGTGCGTCTGTCATGGCCTCAATCCTTCCGGTCAGGCCGGTCGTTCACGAGTGGCACAGATGCCACTGATCGCAGGATCAGTGCCACACTGGATGTGTGCCTTCCTTCGTGACTGTCGCCGCGTACGCACCGCCCGGAGTCGGCATGCTCGCCGTCGGCATCGTCGCCGAGGTCTTCGGCTCGCACGGAGAGGCACTGCCCGGCTTCGACTTCGCCCTGTGCACTGACCGGCCCGGGCCGGTGCCCACCGACCTCGGCGTGCCGCTCACCATCACGCACGGCCTGGACCGGCTCGCCGCAGCGGATCTGGTGATCGCCCTGCCCTGGGCCGGCTTCCGCACACCACCCGCTCCCACCGTGCTCGATGCGCTGTCGGCCGCACACGAGCGCGGTTCACTGGTCGCGGCCCACTGCGTCGGTGCTTTCGCGCTCGCCGCCGCCGGACTACTCGACGATCGGCGGGCCACCACCCACTGGCGGTTCGCCGAACTCCTCGCCCGCCGCCACCCCATGGTCACCGTCGAACCCGACGCCCTCTACATCGACGAAGGTCGCATCATCACGGGCGCGGGAGCCGCCGCGGGCTTCGATCTCTGCCTGCACCTGCTGAGGCGGGAGTACGGAGCCGCGATGGCCAATGCCGTTGCCCGGGACGTGGTCCTGCCCTCCCACCGCGACGGCGGACAGGCACAGTACCTGGCCACCCCCGCCCCCGAGGACTGCGCCGACGGACGTCTCGCCGAGGCACTCGCGTGGGCACGCGAGAACCTCCACGAACCGCTTCCCGTCGCGGAGTTGGCCCGGCGTGCCCTGATGAGCAAACGCTCCTTCGCCCGCCGCTTCACCGCCGCGACCGGCACCACTCCCCACGCCTGGCTGCGGAGCCTGCGTCTGAGCAGCGCCGAAGAACTCCTGGAGACCACGGACCTGCCCATCGAGGAGATCGCCCACCGCGTCGGATACGGGAGCGCGGCCGTCCTTCGCGAACAGTTCGTGCGCCGCCGGGGAGTGCCACCCCGCTCCTACCGACGCTCCTTCACCAACACGCCGTAACGAACCAGACGAGCCGGGCATCGAGCAAGACTGCCTCCCACTCCCCCGGGCACCTGACTCTCGCATGGCCTGCGGACCCTTCTCAGGGGTGCTCGCGACCTGACCGAGACCTCTTGGGGCGACTTCGGCGGTGCAAGGACTGACGCGCCTCGAGCGCCTGGACGTGGCAGATCCACGGCTGCTGGTACCTGCAGACACGGGTGTCCGGGAGCCGCGGGTTCGGTTGCCCCTCGCTCAGGCCGTCGCTGCGTTGCCCGCGTTGCCGAGGAGCCGTTCCACGAGGAGTTCCGGGTAGCCGGTGGCCGGGGGGTCGATGCCGAAGATCGCTCGTAGATACAGCGGTGCGATGAGCTGGTCGAGGATCTGTTCCAGGGGCGGGGGGGTTTCACCGCGGGATACGGCCCGCTCGCGGATGCGTTCGATGGCGTGGATTCGGCGTTCGAAGTGCTGAGCACGCTCCGCCTGAGCCTGGGCGCTCCCCGGCATCGAAAGGGCGATGGCCCTCACGAGGAGCCGGCCTTCGGGCTTTCGGATGCTCGCGACCCCGGCTTCCGCCCATGCGGTGAGGTCGCCGCGCAGGGTGCCGGTGTCCACCAGTGGCCAGTCCCGCTCGAGTCGGGTGATGACCACGTCGGCCAGGAGTGCCTCACGACTGCCCCAGCGCCGGTAGACGCTGGTGTGGTTCACGTCGGCGCGTTGCGCGATCGCCGGGATGGTGAGGTCCGCGCCCTCGGGGTCGGACAGCAGGTCGATGACCGCCTGGTGGACGGCCGCGCGGACCTCTTCGGGGCGTCGGCGGGTGCGTGGGGTCGGCTCGTTCGGGCTCATGCCCTCATCGTAAGCACAAATATTTGCTTCATGACGCACCGGCGGTCTACAGTCCATCCATACGCACAGATCTGTGCTTAAGGAGAGTGTGATGAGGCAGCTGCTTTTCCCCGACAACCCCCAGTTCTGGTACGAGACCCTGCGCTCGATGAGCCACATCGCCTACGGTGGCGCGGACTTCGGCGAGGTGGTCTCCACGAGTGAGCGGATCGTCGAGGGCGACTACGACAGCTGGCACGACGAGTGGCTCGCCACCGCCGACCGTGTGGCCGGCGAGGCCCGGAAGGCCCTGGACGCCGGTCACACGGTCAGCGCGCGGGACGGGTTCCTGCGCGCCTCCAACTACTACCGGTCGGCCGAGTTCTTCCTGCACGGCCACCCGTGCGACCCCCGCCACGACCACGCTTACGACCGCAGCGTGGCCTGCTTCCAGGCCGCCGCCGCGCTGTACACCCCCCGCATCGAACCGGTCCGCATCCCGTACGAGGACACCACACTGCCCGGCTACCTCTACCGGGCCGACACCACCGGCACACCCCGGCCGATGCTGATCATGCACAGCGGCTTCGACGGCACCGCCGAAGAGCTCCACTTCAGCGGCGCCCTGGCGGCCGTCGAACGCGGCTACACCGTGCTGACCTTCGACGGACCCGGACAGCCCGGACCACGCCACCATCAGGGCCTGGTCTTCCGTCCCGACTGGGAGAACGTCATCACCCCCGTGGTCGACTTCGCGGAAAGCCTGCCTGAGGTCGACAACAGCCGTATCGCCCTGCTCGGCTCCAGCATGGGCGGCGTCCTCGCTCCCAGAGCCGCCGCCTTCGAACACCGCCTCGCCGCACTCGTGACCGTCGACGGCGTCTACGACCTCGGCGCGATAGCCACCCGGAACATCCCCGGCGACCGCGACGAAGCCGCACGGCTCCTGCGCGCGGACTCCGCTCCCGAACTCGACGCCCGCTTCGAGCAGATCATGGCCCAGGACGCGACCGCACGGTGGGCCATCAATCACGGCATGTACGTCATGGGCGTCGACACCCCCCGCGCTTTCAGCGCCTCCTACCTCGACTACACCGTCCAGGACGGCATCGCCGAACGCATCCAGTGCCCCACCCTCGTCTGCGACGCCGCCGAGGACGAATTCTTCAAGGGCCAGCCCGAACGGCTCTACAACCACCTCACCTGCTCCAAGACCCTGATGCTGTTCACCGCGGAGGAAGGAGCCGGCGCTCATTGCCACCCCGGCGCCATGCGCCTCTCGCTGGCCCGCATCTTCGACTGGCTCGACGACACGTTCACCGTCACTCCCTGAGGAAGCCGGACATCACCGGCGAACTCCGATCACGGACGCGAGCGACCCGGTCAGGTCCCCGGCTGTGGATCTCACCGCGATGGACTTCGCCGTCAAGCTTCACCGCAGCCTGGACCACCGCGCTTCCCGGGCCGTGGACGGCACCCTCCTCATCGGCGAGGTCACGGTCATTCGCCCGGACGTCGCCCAAGGTGCGGTGGGTACTCGTCGCGCAGAGCGTCGCGTCAGTACCAACGCGGCGCTCTGCGCCGGGTGCGGACGGCAGTTGCTGGGTCTGCGCCACGACACCACCGCGCAGAGGTGGCCCCCTCGCCCGCACGGCACCTCTCCGGACAGCCAGGCGTCATCGGACGGAACATGCCCCGCCTCCAGAGCCCTTCACGGGCAATGGGTTTCGTCGGCTCCGGCGTGCGTGTCACGGCCGCCTGTGTCTGTTCCGTGCCAGTCCAGGCACAGGACACTGGCGTCGTCCTGGAGGTGGCTTTCGCATGCGGTGGTGACCGCTGCGGTAAGGGCCCGCACGACCTCCCGCGGGTGCTCGGTGGCGGTGTCGCGGATGAGGGCCGGCAGATCGACGCTTTCCGCTTTGCGTTCCTGCATCCCATCGGTGTAGAGGACGAGGCGGTCCCCCGGTCTCAGGTCGAGAGGCTGGACGCGGAATGGCGCGGCGGAGGGGACTCCGAAAGGCAGGTGCACGTCCAGGCGGACCTCTTCCACGCTGCCGTCGCGCAGACGTAGCGGCCAGATGTGGCCGGCGTTGATCAGTTCCGCCCCACTGCCGTCCAGGGCGATACGCAGGAGCTGCCCGGTGGCCAGGGCGCCGTGGCTGTGGTCGAGAAGAACTTGGTGGATCCGGCGGGCCTGTTCCGTCAGGTCACATCCGTCGCGACGGGCGCCACGGGAAGCGTTGACCAGAAGGGTGGCCAGGACCGCGGCATTCACGTCGTGTCCCATGGCGTCAGTGATGGACAAATGCAGAGTGTCGTGGTCAAGGGTGTAGTCGTACGTGTCGCCGGCATTGGAGTCGGCCGGTACTACGGCTCCGGCGAGAGTGAACTGGGCCGCCTCGTAGCATGGGGCGGAGGGCAGCAGGTGACTCTGGATCTCGGCCGCCAGAGTCAGCGGCGTCGTACGCCTGCCCCAATGGTAGAGGTCGGTGAAGCGACGGTCGGCGATGACGATGTACGCCAGCGCATGCGCGGTCTCCTCGACCTGTTCCAGGACCTCCGCGCTCACCCGGGGAAGAGTCAGCTCCAGTACCCCGAGGGTGTCGCCCCGGTTCGTGACCGGGACGACCACCCGCTGGCCTTGCCGTCCGTCCGTCGCCTGCACCAAGCGCTGGCTGCGCAGCACTTCCTCGTAGACGCTCCCGGCCAGGGGGATCTGATCGGCATGGAGGCCTCGCTGCGTGTCGGTTTCCTCACTGACCCGCACTGCCTTCTGGCCGATGATGTCGACGAACAGGAATGAGACGTAGCTGGCGCCGAACCGCTGGCGCAGATTGCGCGCGACCACATCCAGGGACTCCACCGGCGCCGCGTCCTCGGCCGCGGAAAGAACCTCGGCCAGCCCGATCCACTCTCGCTCCACACCAGCCTCCCAGAAGTCTCACCACTCCCGAGGTTCCCGCAGGCACGGCCGAACACAACGCGGCGCGGCCGATCCCCCTTCTCGCGATCGGCCATTTGGCACTTCGGACAACGACTCGTGGGTGCGACCCGGGCGACCGCGCCGGTCCGCGCAACTGGTCGGGCCGCTCGGCGGTCGGCCCCGGATCCGGCCTGAGCAGGCAAGCGCCGACAAGGTGCACAGCGCCCGTCGCAAGCGCTGCTACCTATGCAGAGGTCGTGATCAAGCACACGACTCCCGAGCCGAAGGACCAGCGTGCCCACCGCCGGCGCCGCGGCAGAAGCACACGCCCCCGGACGCGAACACCTCCAACTGCACCCGCACAGCAGCAACTTCGACGACTCTAAAACCCAAGCTCGGTCCGGCATGTTCGGTGCATGGGCAAGACAAAGAGCTCCCGGCGACGCGTAAATCCCTCAGCCGGGGTATCCGCCTTTCATGGCGAAGCTGCATATTCCCCGACGAACCCGGCGGAGCGGCACGACACAGGCGCCGGCCCGGAAGCATGCAGGTCCAGATCCTCGGGTCGAGCGGGCGGCACCGGACACTCCGGCCCAGCTGCCCAAAGGCGCATGGGGGCGAGTGCTGCGGGGAAGTCTGAGCGAGTTCAAGAACGACGAGCTGACTGACCGGGCGGCGGCTCTGACGTACTACGGTGTGCTGTCACTCTTCCCCGCCTTGCTTGTGTTGATCTCCTTGCTGGGCATGGCAGGCAGCTCGGCCACCGACGAGGTGGTGAACAACCTCAGCCGGCTCGCACCGGGCACGGCCCGCGGCGTCATCACCGGGGCCGTGGAGCAGCTGCGAGGGAGCGCCGGAATGGGATCTCTGATGGCGGTGCTCGGTGTGGTGCTGGCGGTATGGGCGGCCTCTGGCTATGTCGCGGCGTTCATCCGCGCGGCGAACGCCGTCTACGACATGCCTGAAGGCCGCCCGGTCTGGAAACTTCTGCCGTTGCGAGTCGGGCTGACGGTCGCACTCATGGGTCTCGCCGTGATCAGCGCGCTGATCGTGGTCTTCACCGGCAGCGTTGCCCGCGGAGCCGGCAACGCGCTTGGCTTCGGGAACACGGCACTGATGGTGTGGTCAATCGCGAAATGGCCTGTCCTGCTCATACTGGCGACCGCCATGATCGTAATCCTGTACTGGGCGAGCCCGAATGCCAAGGTGAGGGGAATTCGCTGGATCACCCCGGGCGGTTTCCTGGCCCTGATGATCTGGATGATCGCTTCGGCCGCCTTTGCCGTCTACGTCGCGAACTTCGGCTCCTACAACAAGTTGTACGGCGCTATGGCCGGAATCATCGTCTTCCTGATCTGGTTGTGGATCAGCAATCTGGCCATCCTTCTCGGCCTGGAGTTCGACGCCGAGGCTGTACGGCAAAGGGCCATCGCCGGCGGACACCCGCCCGGCGCCGAGCCGTACGCACAGCCCCGGGACACCCGGACCTGGGACGAGGAAGACTCACCTCTTCGCCCCTGATCGATGCTCGCGTGGAAGCGGAGTCCGTCGAGGAACTCCGCACGGCGGGACACGGCGTTGCGCCATGGTTCGCGGGCGTGGCCCTGGCCGTCGGACCTGGAGCTGCTCACCGTGGGTATATCACAGGATGGGCTGCCCAGGGAGTGCACGGAACGGCCGGACCAGAGCGCCGCTTGCGCGATCTGGTCCTGATTGAGTCCGGTCTGCAGGGCGAGCGCATACAGACTCAAGCCTGCGGGTGAGCGGCGAGGGCGCGGTCGATCTTGCCCGCCCACAGGCTCCGCCTCCAGGAAGGGGCGGACACCTGCCGTCTTCATGAGCTCGGCGAGGTGCTCGGGTGAGCAGGCCACAAGCGGTCTGTCTCCATCGCGGTTGGGATCGCCGGGATCGATGAACGACGAGTCCGGGACGTGCGTACACAGCACCTCGCCCTCGACGATGAGGGCGTGGCACTGATCGCACCGCTGCGGTGGGACTTGGTTGCGGTTCATTTCACCTGCCAGCCGGCCCGGCGACGCCGAAGCGCGGGGGTGTGGGCTGGTGCCGCGGCACCAGCCCACACGTGCCGGGCTCCGTCGATCAGGAGCCCCTGCGCTGCGTTCGAGGACCTACGGTCACAGAGGGCCGAGGTCGTCTCCGCCGGCGTTGCCGCGCTGCTGAATCTGCTCGCGAAGCTGACGGGCCTTGTCCTTCAGCCGCTCGCGCTCCTGGGGGTCCTGGGCACGTTCGGCGGCTTGCTCCATCTCTTTGACCTTCTGCCGCATCTGCTGGCTCGGGTCGCGAGACTCACCTGAAACGCTCATGATCACTCCTTCGTGATAGGGGGAGCGGGCGTCCTCAGCGAAGCACCCCGCGCGGCCGCTCGCATGCCGTGCCAGCACACGCACCTATGGGGCGACAGGGGTCCAGACAGCAAAAGCCCAGCGTCGGCGGTATCCGTGGCAGGCGGCTGGACGGGTGAATGGCCGCTCACACCGGCGGTGAGGGAGAGCGCTCTCCCTGGTGCGCCATGGCAGCTACGGCGGGACGTCGGCGGCGATGTCGCACGGACCCGGGGTGCCCCGGACGGCGTGGCGTCATCGGCTCGGCGCGCAGCCTCCGGCAGGCCGTGCACGGGTGGGCCGTGAGGCCGGTGACGGCCGCGACGATCCCCCGCGGTGTCGCGGACCCGGTGCTTCAGCCAACCCGTTGGCCGGGCTGGTAGGTCGAGGTTCATCCTTCGCGACGAGATGCCACCGCATCCGACCGTGCCGCGGGTTCGTCATCAGTGTGCGGATGTCCTCGTATGGCGGCGCCCTGCGACCGGCCCGCGGAAGGATCCGCCCTCGCCGGGAGTACGCAGCCCGTCACCCCGAGACGATGCGTCACGCGCGGAGCTCTTACGCCGCGAGAAGGCTGGAGTCCAGGTGCTTCAGAAGGCCTGCCGGGTCGTCATAGACGGCAGCTGCTCCGGCTTCTTCGAGATCCGCGCGGGGAATGCCGCCCGACAGCAGCGCCACGGCTCTTACGCCGGCTGCGGAGGCCGCCTTCATGTCCCACACCGTGTCCCCTACGAAGACGGCCTCCGCAGCGGGCACGCCGACGAGTTCAAGCGCTTGGTGTACCGGTTCTGGTGCGGGCTTGCCGGCCTCGACGTCATCGGCCGAGGCCACGCCGGCGATGACCTCATCCGCGTCGATGGCTCGCCGTAGCGCCTTGAGCTCCCCTCCCCCGGCCGAGGTGGCGAGCACGATACGCCAGCCGCGGCCTGCGAGGGTCCGCAGGAGGTCTTGGGCTCCGTCGAGAGCGGGGAGCCGGTCGAACCATGTGCCGTACAGCGTGTCATGGGCGGCTGCGAGGGCTTCGTCCTCGTCCCTGTCGCGGGCGTCGCCCAGCAGATGGGCCACGAGATCGGCCGCGCTGAGTCCGATGGCCCGGTGGATCTTCCGCATCGCCACCGCGTGCCCGGCCTGCCTGAATGCCTCCCACCAGGCGACGACGTGAAGGTGGTTGGTGTCGGTCAGTGTGCCGTCGACGTCGAACAGGGCCGCGCGTGGCATGGGCGTCGCCTTTCGACTGGAGAGGTGTTCACGGCGAGAAGATGTCGTCACGGTGTCGCTCCCGCATCAGGGACCGAGCTGATACTCACGGCTGCTCCATAGGTGTCGGCTGTCCTGTCGTACCGGCTGGGGACGGGCGGGATGGCTTCACGTGCGGTTGATGTGCGTTCCGCCGAGCGGGTCGCACCAGCGGCGGTCCAGTTGCGGTGCGGGGGCGTGAATGCATCCATCCCGGCGGTGGTCTGGGTGCGGACGTTGGTGGTGCTTGGCCCGTGAGCACCAGCGCGAGGCACGGTCGGGCTTGCCCGTTGGCGGCGCGAGGTGGCCTGCTCAGAGCTCCCGCAGCGCCGGCAGAAGCTGTTTCTCCGCCCAGTCGATGAAGGGCCGTTGCCGGTCGCCCCCCACTTGTACGAGTGCGATCTCGGTGAAACCCGCCTCGACGTACGGTCGGACGGCGTCGACGAAGGCTCCGATGTCGTCCCCACACGGGATCATCTCAGCCACATCCTCGGGCGTGACGTATTTCGTCGCGCCTTCGAAGCCGGACGGCCCGGGCAGCTCCGAGTTGACGGACCACCCTCCGACGGCCCAGCGGAACTGGTCGTGGGCACGCTCCACGGCGGCGTCCCGGTCGGTGTCGTAGCAGACCGGGAGCTGACCGATCCGCGGCTTGCCCACCCCTCCGTGCCGGTCAAAGGCATCCAGCAGTTCGGCCTTCGGCTCTGTGGCGATGACCAAGTCGGCGAGTCGGCCGGCAAGTGAACAGGAGCGCTCCCCGGAGACCGCGATACCGATAGGAGGAGCTTCGTCCGGGAGGCCCCACAGCCGCGCGTTCACCACGTCGAAATGGGTGCCGTGGTGGTTCAGCTCGCCGCCGGCGAAGAGGTTCCGGATGATCTCGACGGCTTCTTCCAGCATGTCGAGGCGGAGCCGGGCCGAGGGCCAGCCCCTGCCGACCACGTGCTCGTTGAGGTTCTCGCCCGACCCGAGACCGAGACGGAAGCGGCCCTCGGAGAGCAGTTGCATCGTGGCCGCCTTCTGGGCCACCACGGCCGGGTGATAGCGAGTCGTCGGACACGTCACGAAGGTCATGAGCGGAATGCGCGCGGTCGCCTGGGCTGCGGCACCAAGCACACTCCACGCGTAGGGTGAGTGACCCTGCGCCTCGAGCCAGGGGAAGTAGTGATCCGAGGTCACGGAGAAGTCGAAACCCGCCCGCTCCGCAGCGACGACGTCATCCACGAGCGCCCTCGGCCCAGCCTGCTCCGTCATCATCGTGTAGCCGATTTGCACCATGCTTCACGGTTTGCCGAAGCCTTGGCATCTAAAACATCCCGCGAACTGCTGTAGTCAGGGGCTTCGACCGGGCCCTCGGACAGTGAGCGTGTGCATCCCTTCACCGCCGCCGCGGGCGGCTGGGCTGGTGCTCCGCCCTGTCCATGGGCACGTGCCCAGGTGACACATGCAGCTCCCTGAGCGGTCACGACGCCAGAGGGGCGGTGTCCATACCCGCATGTGCGTGGAGCCCGGACAGGAACTCCTGGACCGCTTCAGTCGCCGTGCGGCGCGGTTCCCAACCGAGATCCGCGCGGGCTCGAGAGGTGTCCAGCAACGGCAGGCGCAGGACGGCGTCGAAGAGATCCGGCGAGGCGGGCACGAGCCGCAGCCGCCACGCCGCGGAGAGCGCGGCCCGCACTGGAGGCAATGGAGTCCGCAGGGGGCGCGCTTCGAAGATTCCGGCAAGCACGTCCGCGTCCAGCGGCGGGTCCGCCGCAAGGTTGAACGCACCACGTACCGGGCGGACGACTGCCTCGCGGTAGGCCGCGGCTGCATCGTCGGTGTGCAGGGCCTGGAAAACCAGCCCCGGAAGGTCGGGGATGGCCGGAACCAGAGACGACCGGACCAGCCGGGCCGGCAGTAGCCGTCCCGCGAAGATCCGGCGCTGCTGCGACGCGGACTCCCGCTTGAAGAGGAAACCAGGTCGCATGCGGACCACCCGCATGGCGGTGTGGCGTTGCTCGTACGCGTCCAGGAAACGTTCGAGGTAGGACTTCTCGCGGCAGTAGGCTGCGCCCGGCCAGCCATGGGTCGGCCAGCTCTCGTCCACCCGGCGGTCCTTCGGCCCCGGGGAGTACGCACCGACCGATGAGGCATTGACCAGCGCACCAACGCCTGCCTCTGCGGCGGCTTCGAAGACGCGGATGCTGCCCAGCACGTTCGTCCGCCAGGTGGTCGTGGGATCGTGCGTGGGCTGGAACTTCCACGCCAGGTGAATGACGACGTCCGCCCCGGCGAAGAGGGGCGCAAGCCCCGGGCCGCCTGGGTCGATGTCCGCGGCGACCCACTCCGTTCCCTTCGGTTGCCAGCCGGGCAGCCGCCGGGCGACGCCGAGGACCGACACCACACGGGGGTCCGTGACCAAGGCCCGAACCACGCTCGTCCCGACGTTGCCGCTCGCGCCGATGACGACGACGCGGAGTCCGCCGGATCCCTTCATGCCATGGGGTGCGTTGCCGGTCATGTACACCAGCCGCCTTCCGCAGAGGATTCCTCCCCCACGCATCGGCCACCCCGACCCGTGGGGGTACACGTGTGGTGGTTACCGCTGCTCCTGTGGTGGGCGAAGGTGATCGCGTAGCAGTTCCAGTGCCGCGACGACCGCCCTCCGCTGGATCGCCTCCCTGTCTCCGGCCTCGCCTGGCCCGGGCTCGACGACGACGTTCCCATGCGCCCCGTCCACGGCGACGAACACGGTTCCGATCCGCTCCCCGTCCTGGGTTTCCGGGCCGGCGACTCCGGTGGTCGCCAGGCCGTAGGAAGCATCCATGAGTCGCCTGACGCCCTCGGCCATCTGCACCGCCACATCGGCGTGAACAGCCCCTTCTGCGCTCAGCAAGGAGAGGTCGACGCCGAGCACGGACGCCTTGACCTCGGTTTGGTAGGCGATCACCCCACCGCGGAACGTCCGTGAGGCTCCCGGGGCTTCGGCGAGCGCGGCTCCCAGCCGACCTGCGGTGAGGGATTCGGCGACCGCGACCGTGTGCCCTGCGGCGACCAATGCGGCGTGCAACTGGCGTGCAAGGAACTCCACCCGGTCGAGCCCACGACCGACGTCCGCCGAGTCCACACTGCTCAAGACTCCGTCCAATCCTTCGTGCCGCGTTCCGCCGAGGCGCCGGCGGAGCCAGTGCTTGGGCACGGCTCAGGGCTGGGACGTCAGTTTCGTGTTCGAGCTGCGCGCACGCGCCACGCAGCCTGACCGCTTCGGCGGCCGGCGAGCATGACACGGCACCCGGGGGCGCTGCTTCGCCGAAGGGGCGGAGCAGCACGCTCTACGAAAGTGCCCGAGCTGCCATCCCTGCGTTATGCCCCATTACCACCACCATCGCTTCAGAGGCTCCGCCCCGCCACTTCTCCATGCGGGCCGGGCGGCTCGTTTCCTGCCCGAGCGGCCGCCACGCCCCGAGCCCGTGCCGGAGAGTGCCAGCGGCACGGATGGAACAGGGACAGGAGCTTCGTGCGCCCGCCATCGCGGCCGCTTCCTGTCGAGGGAGAGGCGAGGCAGTGCCGCGGCGATCTCCGGCCGGCGGTCCCTGCGATTCCTGTGCTCTGTCCGACAGCGACGGCCAGTGGGTCGAGTTCGAGTCGGCGAAGGGGCGCTCACTGACATCCGGCCTCCGGCAGCCGGAGCACGTCTGCCCGGTGGGGAGCCGTGCGCCTGATCGGGTCGTCCATCACCGCCCAGCCGCTGATCGCCGGGGCGGTTTGCGAACCGGCCGGCTGGATCTGCCTGTGTGCGTCAGCTGTAGAAGGGGCGGTAGTAGTCGGCAACGCTCTCGCGGTACTGGCTGTCGCCGCGGTGCTGCTCGGGGTCGTAGGCGGGGGCACGTCTGATCTCGTCCCGGGTCCGGTTGACGAGAATCGTCTCCTCATGACGGTCCACGCGCATGATGGTGCCGGCAGGCAGCAGTACGTGCCTGTCGACGATCCACGGATCGGTGTCGACGACCACATAGGTGGAGCCGATCTCCTCGGTGGCCTCATGGACCGTGCCGAACTCACCGTCGGTCGCCATCACCGTGTAGCCGACCAAGCTCATCCCGGGCGTGTGATGCGACTCCGGGTGGTAAGCCCACATGTCGAAGCTCATGCCACCTCGATTTCCGGCACGAACGCCCGGAGGCCGCCGTTTGGACTGCCGAAGATCAGCGGCCGGGGGCTGTGTCTGACGAGGTCAGCGGCCGAGAGCGTTGCGGAGTTCTTGCTTGCTCATGGTGGAGCGGCCTTCGACGTTCTTCTTCTTCGCCTCTTCGTAGAGCTGGTCCTTCGTGGGACCCTGCGAGCCGGAGTGGGATCGCTGCCCGCCCCGCTGGGATGCGGACTTCGGATCGCGCGTGGACGCTTTGCTGGAGGACTTCGCCTCTCCGGACCGTGCCCGCTCCTTGTTGACCGTACGGGCGGCCATCTCCTTCGCCCGGCCCTCGGACGCACCCCGCTTCTCGGCACTCTCCTTGATGTGCTCGTACTGCCGCTCACGCTTCTTGCTGGATCCTGCCGGCATGACACCCCATCCTTCCGGTACAGGCCTGCTACTCACCGCATCGCCTTCCCCAGCGTGCGGACTTCAGCCCTCCCATACTCCGCACCCACCGGGCCCACCCGCCACCTGGACGGCGCACACCCACCATCCTCGGATGCACCGACGGGCGATTCGCGACACGTCCAGCCACGACGTTGCGACGCCGACGACCGTTGCCCAGCCCCGCATCAGTCCAGATACTGCAGTCCATCCCTGCGGAGGCGTCGCCGACCACCAAACGGGTGGGGTGCCGGCGATGGTGTAGGCGGTGGCCGGCGAGCAGGGAACTCATCGCCCAGCTGCCGGGCAGTCCGGCAGCGGTCGACCTGAGAGGAAGCTGGCATGGGACACGGCGGAAACGTGATCGAGGAGCTCGAGGCCGACCACCGCGAGGTGGAGGAGCTGTTCTCCCGGATCGAGGCGCTGCCGACCGGGGACATCGGGCTGCGGGGACTGGTGGATCAGGTCACGATCGAACTCGTGCGGCATTCGGTCGCAGAGGAGCAGTACCTCTATCCCGCCGTTCGCGAGCACGTCGAAGGTGGGGATGAGCTTGCGGACAAGGAGATCGCGGAGCACGCCGAGGCCGAGAAGCTCATGAAGAAGCTGGAGCAGATGAGGGTGGACGACGCGCAGTTCCATCCCACCCTGCAGAAGCTGATGGAGGGCGTCGATACGCACGTCCGCGATGAGGAAGGGCAGCTGTTTCCCCGGCTGCGCCAGGTCTGTACGCCGGAAGCGCTGGACGAACTGGGCGACAAGATCCGCCGGGCCAAGGCCATGGCGCCCACCAGGCCGCACCCTTCCGCACCCGACACACCTCCCGCAAACAAACTGCTCGCACCGGGCGCGGGGCTGGTGGACCGCGTGCGCGACTTCGTCACCGGCCGCGGCAAGTCCTGACTCAGCCACCAGTGGCGGTGATCGCTCCTCCGGGGCGGCGACTGTGACGTAGCTCCTTGTCGCGGGTCAGGGTCGGCCGCCTACGCTGACCTGCTCCGCGACGGCGCGGCCGGCTCCCCCGCGACAGACAGGCACCGGTCGTGCCTGAAGGATGGTTCACATGCCCAGTGATCTCTCACCAGTCATAGCCGCTGCCACGCGCTGGCTCCTGACCGCTTTCCCGGCAGCAGCCGGCGCCCTGAACTACGCGCTGGCCGAAGCCCAGGCACGGCAAGCGGCCACCGTCGCCGCCGCGCTGCGATACCCCACGACGCTTGACGTCGACTTGATGAAGCTCCTCGGTCCGGGAGGCTCCGGAGGGCTGGACGCACTCACCGGCGCCGACCAACGCCACGGGGAAGGGGCAGAAGAGTCCTGGCGCACCTGGGTCGATGAAACGGTCGTCAGCTGGGCGGCAAACCTGCTCGGCGACCCCCGCCTCGCCATCCGGGCGGAGGCCGCCCTGTCCTTCACCGAACACGGCCCCAGCACCGCGGGGGACCCGCGCCGACTGACCGTCCCCAGCCCCCGTGATCACGATGCCGCCCCTCTGTTGCGCCACCCCGACCTTCTCAGCCCGATCGCCCGACTTCACCGTGCCGCCCTGCTCGAGCTCCTCGACGCTGAAACGGCCGCGGCCTGACTCAGTGGGTGGGGAGGTGTGTCGATCAGCACCCCAGGCCGCAACTCCAGCCCTCGTTCTGACTTGCGCCAGGTTCACGGCGGGAGAACGACAGGGTGTGCATGTCGGGGAGGGGGACACACGAGCAGAATGAAGCTCGAGACGAAGATCCTTCCTTTACGGGCCGGTCTCTTTGCCCCCGCTGTGCGGCGCACCGGTCGAGCGTCTCTCAGAGCGCGCGAGGGTCCTGCGGCACGAGGACGACGCGTCCGAGCGCGGACTGTACCCGGAGCTGAAGCGAGACTCTGCCGGAAGCAGTGCGCCGCGCGACGGCTCTGCGGCCCAGCAGTGACAAGACCATCAGGGATCGAGTCACCACCCAGCAGCCCGCACCTTGGGCGCTCCCAGATCCCGTCGCAGCCCCTGCACCGTTTGGACCGCGGGGCGCGGCCTGGCCCCGGAGCCCCGGCCCGATCCGGCCGGGAACACGCTTCCTGAAGTCGGCCCCCAGGCCTGGAGGTGCCGAGAGTGGTGTCGCGGACGCGGGTCGTACGCCGCCCCGGCTGCCACCTGGGCGATGCCCGAGGCAATCGGCGTACTCGTGGACGATGTGCGACAGCATCACAGAAGTGACAGTCGACCAGGCAGCAGAGAGGCGGTCATCGTGCGAACCGTGGGTGTAGAAGAAGAGCTGCTTTTGGTGGACGCGGAGAGCGGCGAGCCCCGGGACCTGTCGACAGCAGTTCTTGCAGCCGCCTCGCGCGAGGCGCTGCGAAGAGGCAAGGACGAGGTTTTCGAATCGGAGCTTCAGCGCGAGCAACTGGAGTTCGCCACCCGTCCGCACACGAGCATGGAGAAGTTGGCACGGGAGATTCGGCGCTGGAGAGGCGAAGCGGCCCAGCACGCCGAACGCATGGGTGCTGCCGTCGCCGCGTTGGCCACGTCTCCTCTTCCTGTAAGGCCGTCATTGGGTCTCGGCAAGCGGTACCAGTGGATGGGTGACCGGTTCGGGCTCACCGCGCAGGAGCAGTTGACCGGGGGATGCCACATTCACGTCTCGGTGGGTTCCGATGAGGAAGGTGTCGCGGTTCTCGACCGCATCCGCGTTTGGACTGCGGTGCTCCTCGCGCTCAGTGGGAATTCACCGTTCTGGCAAGGAAACGACAGCCGCTATGCGAGTTACCGCAGCCAGGTTTGGGGCCGCTGGCCGTCAGCAGGGCCCACGGAAGTATTCGGTTCTCCAGCCGCGTACCACCAGCACGTTCAGGAGTTGCTGGAGACGGGGGTTCTTAAGGATCAGGGCATGATCTACTTCGACGCCAGGCTGTCTCACCGCTACCCCACCGTGGAAGTACGCGCGGCCGATGTATGCCTGGACCCGGCCGCCCCGGTGATGCTCGCCGCCTTGACGCGAGCACTCGTCGAGACCGCCGCTCGAGAGTGGAGGGAGGGAAAACCCCCCGCCCCTCGGGCGTTGACGGTCCTTCGGATGGCCTCTTGGCAGGCCGGCAGGTACGGGCTGGAACAGCAACTGATCCATCCGGCGACGATGCGTCCCGCACCAGCGCGCACCGTGGTCCAGGCACTCGTCGACCATGCACGTGACGCCCTCATTGACGCCGGTGACCTGGAACTCGTCCAGGAAACGATCAGCAAATTGCTGACCGAAGGCACCGGCTCCCGTGTTCAGCGGGAGCTACTCGCACGGACCGGCAGCCTCCACGAAGTCGTCACGGAATGTGTTCACCGCACCCAGGCCTGACCGACCCTGCCGTTCGGAACCACAGTCTCACAGCGCCACGACATGCCGCGACGGCGTGCACTGGAGCACACGGAGAGAACTGGGCATCGCGAGGACTCGCCGGCGACACCGCACGCCCGGATCAGCCGGAGCAGCCGGGGCGTCGTGTCACAGCAATGGGTACGGGGGATCGTGCCTCTACGCGACTCGACAATCGGCTGCGAATTACCGCCAGAACGGCTCTGTACAGCGACCGCGTCCTACTCACCGCTGAAAACGCGAAACGTGAGGCCCCCGAAGAGGTCGCAGCCGCTGACGGTCACCGCCCAGGGCCGTCGTCGCGGAGCGATCCGCCGTCCCGGTCCTCGCTTTCACGGTGGTCGCCGATCCTCGGGTGGGTGCTGTGTGACTTGAGCTGATGTGGGGTCAGCCGAGAGCCGTCGTCCGGGAAGGCTTGGGTATCCGGCTCCCGGTTCTCCTCGATGTGCGCACGCCTCTCAGGCCGCTTGGGTTGCTCGGACGGCTTCGGCGGTGGTGGCTGCGTCCTGCGGCGGTGGATGGCCCAGGGGATGACACCGATGAGTACGGCTACGATCACGATTCCCGCGATGAGGGGGCCGATGCCGCCCAGGGCCGGGGTACTGGCGGCTTCGGAGATGAGCGGATCCTGGCTGACGATCAACGGGATACACATCCTCCAGCTCGTGCGGATTGGTTGCCGGTCGGCCACCGCGGTACGCGCGACGCCTACAGGCCGTCTGCCCCGCCGGCTGTTGGATACACGAGCGGCGTGGACGTGGCTATGCCACGTCCACGGCAGAGAAGTGAATTCGTTGAAGACCCGCAGGGCGGTTCTCGTACTGCCCTCACGTTGTCGGCGTGCTCCCACCGACTGGCCGACCTCAGACGGCACGCATCGTGCAGAGTCCCTCTCGGGATCACGTGCAGGCATCCGCGGAAGCTCACAGAAGAGCCATTTGACCTGCGAAAATATGGATGGGTTCAGACAACGGTCCGTCGTGGCTCATGCATGACCGGCGAGGAACAGCTCCTTCGCGCCGGTGATTTCCAGAACCCTTTGGGCCTGCTGTCGCAGGCCGCACAACTCCAGGGTTCCACCCTCGGCCTGGGCGCGTAGCCGTAGGCGCAGCAGCATGTTGAGGCTGCTGGAGTCCATGAAGGACACGGAGGACATGTCTACGGTGAGGGTGGTGTCGCGCAGAGCCAGGCCTTCGGTGGCCTGGGTGACATACGGGCAGGTGTCGATGTCGAGTTCTCCAGTGGGAGTCACCACGATCCGGTGGGGACTCTGGCTGACGCTCACGTCGAATTCACGCATGATCGGGACCGCCGTTCGGGACAGAGCCCATCACGGTCGGCTTCCCGGAGGGAAGGGGCCGTCAGGCGCGCGGACATCGGTGCCGCGCACAGCCGAGCAAGACCACCCGTACCGTCCGACGGCCACAAGGTGACCACACGGCAGCGCGGGGTACCCCACCAGACCAGGCTGGATACCCCAGCAGCGTGGCACACCTCTGCCCTGCCCGGCCAGACCGCCTCCCCCTCGGCCCGGGTGTTTGGCCTGCCGGACGAGGCCGGTGTCCGCTCGGCGGCGCCGCTCCGGCCGTATCAACAAGAGACGGCTGGCTCTTTCTGTGCCCGCCTACCGGCGAAGACGCGCGTACACCCTCTTTCCCGGCCCGGGGCCGGGCAATACCCGGACCTCCTCAGCCACCGAGCTGACCACAGTCCACCCCCAGCCGCCCCGCACACCGGTCGGATCAGGAGCACGTGCCACTGGAAAGCGAGGGTTCGTATCAGTGACTTCGATGCCCACCTCGGATGCATCTGCCGACAGTCGCAGGCAGCACGGCCCCGCTGTATGACGTCGCGCGTTGCTCACCAGTTCGCTCACGACAAGCTGGACAGCCTCTGTGAGCTGGGGCCGCAGGCGGCACCGGAACAGGCACGCTGCGTCAGTGACGAACGCGAGAGCGTCCCGTCGGACTGCGGCGAGGGGCACGACATCGGACACGTCGACGGACCGCGTTCTGGCGCTGGCCATGGCACACCTCCCGAAGGCGCTCACGTCACGAAAGGCTTCACACTGCGGGTTCCCAACAATCTGCCGCCTCATACGGGGGCGGTCTCCGAGGCAGCCCGATTCGGGAGTTCCCCCTGCGGCCTGACGTCCCTGCGCCAATGACATCGACCCCGGGCCGTGTGCGCGGCAGATCGACCGTCCGACGGCCCGATCCGGGACCCCGTCAGCCTCCTGGAACGGGCGGCGGCGGGAAGTCCTTGGCCGTCACCGTCCCCGGGGCGTACTGGTTCTTCACCCGGCCGGCGTGCAGCGCCGCGAAGGTCTCGGCGTTCGCCTTTCCGGTGACCGTGAGGCCCACGTCGCGCTGGTAGCGGCCGATCAGGTCCGCGAGTTGCTGGCCGGCGACGGCGTGCGAACGGTACTTCGGGGTGAGCAGGTAGATGCTGTCACTCCGGGTGTACAGGCCGACCCCGAAGGCATTGCTGTCGTTGAACTCCTCGGTGTCGGCCCAGAGGACGGCGCTGGTCATCCAGAGCACGTCGGCGTTGTCCTGCCCCGGCTGGACGGAGGAGGTGTCCGTACCGAAGTGGGCGAACTTCAACGCCGTCATCGTTGACCGTCCGAGGTTGCCCAGTCCGTCGCTGTCGACGGTCAGGCCGTCGTAACGCTTGTCGTTGGCCTTCTGGAAGCACTTCAGCGCGGTCACGGTGGGCTGGTCCATTTTTCCCAGCGTGTACTGCGCGGTGAGCTTGCAGGGGTTGGAGTCAGTGAAGGTGGACAGCCGGGCCTGTGCGAACTGCACGTAGAGATTGGGTCCGTCGCCCGGCCTCCAGGGAAGCGGGCCGTGCGGGCCGTCGGATTCCTCCTCGGAGCCCCCACCGCCCCCGGCCCCGGGCTTGGACTGCCCGGCGCCCTTGGAATCGGGGGCAGGTGGTGACGCCGACGGGGACGGGGGCGTGACCGGTGTGGACGGTGGAGGAGGCAGCGCTGCGGCGTTTGCCTCCTTGAGCCGCTCGGTCGCCATGCTCCGTACCTGCGGCTTGAAGGCGAACCAGAGCGCGACGAAGGCGATGACCAGGCCGAGGAGGATGGTGAGGAAGGTCGCCAGCCAGCGGGGCAGGACTCCCTTCTGCGCATACGTCCCTTCCACCGCCATGGGTTCCTTGCCGGAACGCTGCACATCGAGGCTGAAGGGCCGGTTCTCCTCGCGGCCGAACCAGGTGATCTGCCGCGGTCTGAGGGTGGCTTTGATGAAGACGGCCCGGCCCGGCTCGATCTGCACATTGGCCGGGTGTATGTCGTACGAGAGCTGGTCGCCGTTGTCGCTGCCGTTCACCGAAGCGGTCAGCTTGGTGTTGCCGATGTTGTCGATGGCGAGCTTCGGGCGGCCACGGAAGCGCCCCTTGACGGTACGCGGGACCAGTTCCGCCCGTACCTCGGTGAAGGGCGTGACGGTGAGGTTGCCCTCGGAGACCGTGGTCGCCTCCGGGTGCTCGCTGGGGATGATCTGGATGCCGTAGGGGTTGGGCCCCGCAGTGGCGTCGGGGGTACGAGGGGGCGCGAAGGTGAGTTCCACGGAGCCTGTGGTGCCTGGATAGATGCGGAGCGTCGGCGGTGACACCGAGACGTACGGCGCGATGTCACCGACCGGCGAGAACCGGTACTCGTCGACGACATCGCCGGTATTGCGCAGCCGCAACCGCACGGTGGCGGTGCTGCCCGGGTCCACGGTGGTGGAAGCGGGTTCCAGGGAAGTCCAAAGGCTCACAAGGGGACCGTACGAGTTGAGACACCGCCAGGACACCAGGCTGCCGGGCATCAGCGCTGCCCGATCGTCCCCTTCTGCTGCCCTCCCGGCCCGAATGGCCGCCCTCCGGGCCGGGAGGGCTTCGGACCAGCCAGGAAGCTCTCCGGGCGGCACGCGCCGAGCCGATGGCCGGCGACTGCTTCATCCCTGGGCATCCAGGGCGTGGCGGCATGACACAGGAGTCGCTACCCCGAGGGTGCCCGCGAGGGCATCCGGCTGTGCCCTGTATCAGGCACGGAAGGTCGTTTCACCACCCACGCACTGGTCGCGAGGTGGCCTGTCGTATCGCGCACCCGCCAGCAGTGCACTGAGCACCGTCATACTTGTCCTAGCCGAACCTTTCCTCTTGAGCCTGAACCAAGCCGCGAGGGAGGCACCTTCCCTCGCGCGGATCAGCAGTCCGCGAGGGCCGTGCGGAGCGACCCCTCGTAGTGCTGCCGTGAGAAGGTCAGGACGCCTATGGTGTCGTAGTTCCAGTCTCGGTGGGTGTTGCGGAAATCCGACCATGTCACGGTGGTGTCATTGACAGTGATCTTTGCCGTCAATGCCCAGCAGTCGTCGATGCCGCACGTGCACCCCAGCAGCACACTCTCGCCCTCTTCGGCACCGTGCGGGACACGGTCCGGCTTCCCTCCGAGTAGGTGCGCACAGGACAGGCGCCTCGGATACATGTAGTCACCAGCGAGCAACGGCGCGGACTCCGGTGTGAACTCCGCGGCACGTTCGGCCTGCTCTGCGAGCGCGTCGGGAAGTTCGGCCTGGCGCACCAGTTCCAGGAATGGAACCCCGTCCACAAGGAACTCCAGCACGGATACGGTCTCGCCCTCGCGCAGCCAGCCGCACTCATGAGAAGCCACACGAAACTCGATCGAACGCATGTGCTTCACAGTAGCGGGGTGAAGACACACTCCAGCGAATGCGGCAGCAAGCGGGTACTGACCAGCCCTGTGCGCAAGGTCGGCGGTGTGCGGCGCGGGACAGGGGTGCGCACAGGCCGGCGTACGACTCGCCGCTGCTCGGGCTGGGTACGCTGGCCCTGCCGTGGCGGAGGAGGGGGCATGACAGGGAGACCGTCGGTGGACGAGGCCGCAGGGCTGCTTGAGTACGACCTCGGGTCCGGGCCACGGGCGGTTGCCGATCTGGATACACAGGACGCCTGGCTTGCCTTCCTCCGCTTCGCCCGGCGGCTGTTCGACGTCCCGGACACACCCGATGCTGATGGCCTGCTGTTCCAGTACGGGGCCCACGCGTTCGACGGCCCTCCGACGTTCACCCTGGACCTCACGCGGCAGTTCGAGATCTGCGGCAGCAACGGTGATCACAACCATTACGTGCAGGTGCACTGCGAGCTTCGATACGGACTCGCTCCCGCCCTGGAGGTCCTGGGGAGCTTCGACTCGTGGTTCTTCCGCGATGCCGGAGACTGTCTCGAAGAATGGGTCCAGGCGCTGACCGGGCGCGCAGCCTGGACGGTGATCACTGCGTTCCGGCCGGCCGAGATCCGTGTGTACCAGGGGCAGGTGTAGTCGCTCAGGCCGCCGTCGAGGGAGCAATGGTCAAGAGTTGGGGGTGGGCTGGTTTCAGCTCTCGCTGCGGGGGTTGAGGCCGGTCCTGGCAGTGTTGCGGATCCGCTTGGTGCGGCCGGCTTGAGCGAGGATCTCCATGGCCTCGGTGTTCGTCCCGGCGGCGGTCTTGAGCTGGAGCCAGTTGGTTGACGCGAGTAGGTCCTCCGGCTGCCAGGGCAGCTTGAGCGTGATGGCTCGGAAGAGTGACCACTCCCGCAGGCGCTGAGCCAGGAAGGGGTGGCCGATTGTGGTTTGGGTCATCGCCTGCGCCCACCCCTCGTAGGCGGGACCGGGGTAGAGGCCGGCGGCTCGACGGTCCAGGTGCCGCAGCACAGCGGACTGGGCCATCGTCTGGTCCGGGTCAGTGAGCACGCGGCTGACCAGGTCGAGCTCGTTCGCGTCGGCAACATGCCCCAGCTTGTCGAGGTAGGCCGCGAAGCGGACGTGCTCGTCCGGGTTCTGCGGGATGTCGTGGACGTTCATGCGGCCTGCTCCTCCCGCTCGACCAGGACGCCGTTCTCGAATCGTGCACCGGCGCGGACCAGGGACACCAGGTGGGCTCCGGTGATCGCGCACCATCGCGCCTGAGCGGACTCGACCAGCTTGAACACCATCGCGAGGGCGTCCGCCGGGCTGCCCGCGCCGCGGGTGACCTTGGTGCGGGGTTTGACCGTGGAGAAGGTCGACTCGATGGGGTGGGTGGTCCGCAAGTGAATCCATTGCTCGGCGGGGAAATCGTAGAAGGCGATGGTGCCATGACCCTGGGGCGGGCGCTCGCCGAGGTGTTCCCGATGAGTCAGTCGGCCCCGGGCGCCGCGGCGTCGAGGAGGGGCGCGAGTTCGCGGCACACCGTCGTCAGGGCGCGGTCGTCCCGTTCTGCCCGGGCGAGGATGAGGGCTCCTTCCAGAGAGCTGAGCATGAGCGTGGCCAACGCCTCGGCTCGAGCCTCGGGAACACCCATGCCCGACAGTGCCGCCGCCACCGCACCGTTCCAGTTGCCGAAGGCGGCGGCTGCGGCCTCTTGTGTGGAGGGGGTCGAAGCCGCGCAGTCCATCGTGGCGGCCGCGACGGGACAGCCTCCCGTGACGACCGAGACCTGGAACTCGTCCGTCCATTGGCGCACCATCTCGGCGAACAGGCCGCTGGGCGTGGGCTCGGGCAGTGCGGCGAGGAAGCGGGCGACGCGGTTGGCCGCGTACCGGCCCGCCCAGGCAACGGCCTCGTTGACCAGTTGCTCTTTGCCGCCGGGGAAGTAGTGCTGGAGCGAGCCACGTGGCGCCTGTGCGTGGGCGGCGACCTCACGCATTCCGGTGGAACCGACGCCGTCACGCCGGATGAGCTGGGCGGCGCTGAAGACCATCCGCTCGCGCGGCCCGTGTCCGGACTCCTCCGGGACCGCCATTTCGCCCTCCCGTCACAGGACTGTGCCTTCCGTTTTCCGGTCCATCCTATGACAGTGGTCATGATACCCCGCTACTATGACGACCGTCATAGCGTCCGGGGCGTAAGCCGCCCCTGAGATTGCAGGGATACGGCGGTGCATCGTGAAAGTGGGTTTCGTCGGCCTCGGAGTCATGGGACAGCCCATGGCGCTCAACCTCGCACACGCGGGTACCCCACTCGTCGTGTGGAACCGCACCCCGGCCAGGTGCGACGCACTCCGCGGCGCCGGAGCCGAGGTGGCGGCGAACGCAGCCGAGGTCTTCGACCGGGCAGACGTCGTGATCATCATGCTGGCCGACGGCACGGCCATCGACGCCGTCCTAACGCGTGGGACTCCCCGCTTCGCCGCTCTCGTCGCCGGACGCACGGTGGTTCCCATGGGCACGACGTCGCCGGAGTACTCGCGCGGGCTCCGGGACGACGTCCGAGCCGCAGGGGGGCAGTACGTCGAAGCTCCCGTGTCCGGATCCCGCATCCCCGCTGAGCAAGGGCAGCTGGTGGCGATGCTCGCGGGGCAGGACAACACCGTGGCTGCCGTGCGGAGTCTGGTCGCCCCCATGTGCCGAGAAGTGTTCGACTGCGGCCCCGTGCCAGGCGCCCTTCTGATGAAGCTCGCCGTGAACCTCTTCCTGATCACTCAGGTCACCGGCCTGACCGAGGCCTTCCACTTCGCGGAGCGGCAGGGGCTCGACCGGCGCCGGTTCCTGGACATCCTGGAAGCAAGCCCGATGGCCAGCGCCGTGTCCCGCATGAAGGCCGCCAAACTGCTCACCGGTGACTTCACGGTCCAGGCGGGCGCCAGGGACGTCCTGAACAACAACCGGCTCATCGCACAGGCAGCGCGGAAAGCCGGCCTGGCGACCCCTCTCCTCGACATCTGCCACGCCCTTTTCGGCGAGACCGTGGCTCAGGGACACAGCGGCGAGGACATGGTGGCCGTTCTGCATGCCATCGAAGCCCGAACCGACACCACCCGCAGCGACCTCCCAAGCACGTGACCGAACAAACCTCCGTCGACGGGCCCGGGACTGTCGCGGCGGACGGCGTACGGGCGAAGGTGACAAGCCGTTCGGTCTTCTTGGGGACAGAAGCCCGCCTGGAGCCATCGGCGGCGTTCACAACGATCCCGGCCGCCAACGGCTGCGGGCCTGTGAGAGTGGGTCGCTGCCGCGCGTCGGAGCGTGGCCGCTGGAAGCCTGCGTGCGCGAGCGATGGCCTGGACGACGAAGGCCCGCACAGAGTCCGTGCGGGCCTTCGTCGTTCATATCCCATCGCTCCGAGGCGGTGTCCTTACCCGTGCACCCCCGTGGGAACACCTGCCTGACGTGCCGCCACTGCGGCCCGCCCGGCCGCGCGGATCAGTCCACGACGTACAGCTTCTTCGGCCAGCCGATGCTGTCCAAGCGCTTGAACAGGTCCTTGATGTCAGTCGGGTTGAGCTTGATGCAGCCGTTGGAGTAGTAGTCGTTGGGGTTGCCGTTGGTCCACCGCTCGGACTCGATGGTGCCCTGATTGCCGTTCGGCTTCATCTCACTGTGGATGAACAGTTCGGTGCGCTTCGTGCCGTTGTGGCACTTGCGGTCAGCGATCTTGATCACGAAGCCGTTGATGATGCCGTCGAAGTTCTTGCGGTGCCACTCGATGGCGTACGGCTTGCTCGCGCCGGCGTTGGGCAGCCAGCCCTTGCCGACGGCGCAGGTGTCCTTCACCTGGCCCGAGCCCGCTTTGTACGTCTTGAGCACCTTGTCCTTGCCGGGAGTGCGCTTGACCAGCTCGAGCCGGGAGTTCGTGACCGAGTTCTTGTCGAAGCGAAGGTAGTAGGCGTCCGTCGCCTGGGCCGATACCTGAGTCTCGGTGCGCGCCTGCGCCGGGGTGGCTGTGGTGGCGCTCAGGCCGCCGACGAGCAGGGTGGCGAGCGCGAGGGGGACGACGCGTGCGGACCGTGCGTTGTTGCGCATGAGGAAACTCCTGAGTGACGTGTGCGGTACGTGACTGTTGCGCCGGCGGTACCGACCCTGCTGGCCGGGGGGGCAGTCCGGCAAGAGATGTTCGCTGTCCCGGACAGCCCGTCGCCGTCCTGGCTGGTCACCACCGCTTTCCGGACAAAGGTCCGCGACGCGCCGGGGACTGCTTGCTGACCGTCGGGCGGACGGCCAAGGATGGCGCCATGGATGCCACGGGGGGTATGGATCCCGAACGTGCTTATGACGTGGCGCAGTTCGTCGAGATGATGAAGCGGCTCAAGGAAGCGTCGGGGCTGACGTATCGGCAACTCGAAGAGCGTGCCGAACGTAACGGGCGAGTGCTTCCGCGCAGCACGATCGCCGATGTGCTGCGCAGACGCGCGTTGCCACGGCCGCAGATTCTGAATGCCTTCGTCCATGCGTGTGGAGCGGGCGAGCATGCCGACGCCTGGCTGAAGGCCCGTACCCGTCTCGGGCTGGTGGACGGTTCAGTGGCCGGTTCGTCAGAGGAGGCAGAAGCGCCGGAAGGGACTGCCCTCGTCGGCGACAGCCCCGTCCGCTCCTCGCCGGTCCCGGACGACGGCGCCGACGATGACGGCTGCGGCCTTTCCGGAGCAGCCGATGGCGTGCGGGAGAACCCGGGCCTCTCCGCGACCTCGTCGGATCCGGCGCCAGTGCCGAGCCGAATGTGGCATCGGCACCGTGGAGTGCTGGTCGCTCTGTTGGTGTCACTGGCTGCCGTGCTCCTGGCCGGCACCGTGTCCTGGCTGGTTCTGCCCGACGATTCCGCCGTCACTGCGCCGTCGCCCAAGGAGCCCTCCGGGGGCTGGTACAGCATCCGGCCGGTCCGCGCCACCGGCCTGTGCGTGACAGAGGGCCGTGCACCGTTCGGCGGCGACAGCGAGCGGCCGGTCGCCGTGCAGCGCCCGTGCGGTCAGTCCACACCGCCGCACACCAGACTCGATCCCGTCGGTGGGGGCCGCTTCTTCGTCAAGTGGGCGCATCCCGTGCACGGGTGGGGGTGTCTCACGGTTCTCCCCGGTGGGCTGCTCGAACCCTGGGATGACTGCCGCAGCAGCAGAACCACCCAGGTGTTCACGTTCGAACGGGTCGACTCGGCTGACACACGAGCCTCGGGTACGGTGCGGGCCAAGGCGTACCGGATACGGTCCGGGGACGGTCAGTGCATGGGAATCCCGGGAGCGGATCCCGGCGCAGTGACAGCGGCGGCGGTCGCCGAGCCCTGCGCGGACAGCGCCGGCCAGTTGCTTCTCCTGGTTCCTGAGGCCGAACCGCCGGCGAGCGCGCTGCCCTCGGCCACCGGCTGACGGCCGCACGCGTTCCCGTTCCCACGCTGCCGTCGTCCTCAGCGGCCCGCTTTCCCTCCGGGTGGTTCCACCTCTACAGGAACCGTCTGATCGGGACGACCGACGCCTCCTTGAGGCGCTGCACGGCGGCGCGCCGTTTCCACCGGGTGAGGTCGATGTCCACGCTGTGTTCGATGTCCTCGTCGAAGTCGGCGTCGAGGACGGCGGTGAAGGCCGGGTCGAGGATGGCGAGCATCACCTCCTCGTCGTGGTCCATCGAGCGGCGGTTGAAGTTGGTGGAGCCGATCAGGGATGCCACCGCGTCCACCGTCATCACCTTCGCGTGCATCATCGTCGGCTGGTACTGGCGGATGTGCACCCCCGCCTCGAGCAGCGCCGTGTAGTGGTGCTGGCCCGCGAGCTGGCAGGCTCGCTGGTCGGTGTGCGGTCCGGGCAGCAGGATCTCCACCCGCACACCGCGGCGTGCCGTCCGGCACAACAGGTCGACGAAGAACTCGTCGGGCGCGAAGTACGCGGTCGCCAGGCGGAAGCGCTTCTCGGCGGAGCCGAGCATGACGCGGATGAGCGTCTGCATGTCCTGCCATCCGATGCTCGCCGAGCCGCGGACCACCTGCACCACGGAGTCGCCCTGCTGACTGTGCTCGGAGAACCGGTCGTGCTCGTCGAAGAGTTCGTCGTGGCACTCCGCCCAGTTCTGGGCGAAGGCTGCGGCGATACCGTCCACGGCGGGGCCGCGGACCTGGACATGGGTATCGCGCCATTCGCCGGGATTCCGGGCGTCTCCGCACCACTCCTGGGCGATGCCCACTCCCCCGGTGAACGCGGTGTGCTCGTCCACGATCAGGGCCTTGCGGTGGCAGCGGTGGTTCTGCTTGAAGGGCGACAGCCAGACGGGTTTGCGGAACCAGGCGACCTGCACGCCCGCGTCGTCCATGGCATCCAGAAGGTCCTGCTCGATCTCCTTCGCCCCGAAGCCGTCGAGCAGGAGCCGTACGCGCACCCCGGCGCGCGCCCGGTCAGCGAGAGCACCCGCGAAGTCGCGGGCGATCTGCCCCCGCCAGTAGACGAACGTCATCATGTCGATGGTGTGCTCCGCGGAGCGGATCGCCTCCAGCATGACGGGGAATATCCTGTCGCCGTTACGCAAAGGGACGAGCTGGTTCCCCTCGGTCGCCGCGACCCCGATCAGCCGCTCGAGTCTTCGCCGCAACCGCTGTACGGCGATGGCCGATTCGGCAGCGGCGGGACGTACGACGTCTTCGGCAGTCACTGGCGCCTCCGGGGGACGGGGTGTGTCGCATCCCCGGCGCGAGGGGACAGCCGACCTGTCTGGCCAGTTCGCAGAGGTGGGAGGCCCGTGCGGTACGGCATCGAGCGCACTTTAGCGAACGGGGGTGCGAGCCGCGATTCCGCAGCCGGCGGCCGGCCTCCCGCACGGGGGACGGACCGCCCGGTGCGGGGCTCCGATCGAGCTGCCCGCCGTTCCGGCGGGCCGTCCCGTGTTCGCGGCGCCCGGCGACGTTCGTCCGGCGGCGGCCCGTGACCCGCGTGCTTCACGCGCCGAGGCCACGCGTGGTACACACGTGCGGGTCACTTCTCCTGTCTTCCTCCTGTGGCTCCCACCGCAGGAGGTGGTCCCCCCAACAGGGAGTCGCCCTATGACGACAGAACACGATTCCGCCCCGCGGCCGTCCGCAACACGGCGCCAAGTGCTGAGCGGCACCGGCGCGGCCATCGCCGGTATCACCTTCGCGGGAGCCTTCACCGAGCTCTTCGCGGGCACGGCGGCGGCACGCGGCCACGGGGGCTACGGCCCCTTGCAGACCGACCCGGCGGGTCTGCTCGACTTGCCGAAAGGTTTCCGCTATCGGGTGCTCTCCCGACAGGGCGAACCTCTCCGCTCCGGCGAAGGCCCCGTACCGAGCAATCACGACGGCATGGCTGCCCTTCCCGGCCGGCGGGGCCGAGTGCATCTCGTACGCAACCACGAGAACCGGCACAACGGGCAGATCCCCGTTCCCACGGTGCCCGGTCTCACCTACGACCCGGCTGCCAAGGGTGGCTGCACGGCCCTCACGCTCGACGGCCGCAACAACGTCCTGGATGAGCGGGTCGCCATCGCCGGCACCGCCGTCAACTGCGCGGGCGGCCCCACTCCCTGGGGAACGTGGCTCACCTGCGAGGAGAACGAGGACAAGGCCGGCACCAACGGGTACACCAAGGACCACGGTTTCATCTTCGAGGTGGACGGCGCGGATCCGCGCCGTACCGGGGCAGTGCCGCTGACCGCGATGGGCCGCTTCCAGCACGAGGCGATCGCGGTCGATCCGCACACCGGAGTCGTGTACGAGACCGAGGATGCCTTCAACGAACCATTCGGCCTCTTCTACCGGTTTCTCCCCGAGAAGCCACTGGGCGGCACGGGTTCACTGCGCGCCGGCGGAGAGCTCGAGGCCATGCGTGTCCCGGGGGTACCCGACCTCTCCGCGATCCAGGAGACCGGCGCCCGCTTCGAAGGCGTGGAGTGGGTACCCGTACCGGACCCCCAGGCAGCGCACACCCCCATCCGGTTGCAGGATTTCGGGCCGCGAGGCATCACCCACGCGCAGAAGCTGGAGGGCTGTTACTGGGGCGGTTCGTCGGTGTACTTCGTGTCCAGTTTCGCCCACAGCGCGGAGGGCTCCGCAGCCGACCACTTCGGCCAGGTCTGGAAGTACGAGCCACGTCGGCGCCGTCTCACACTGGTGATCGTCTTCGGCCCCAGCACGGACATCCAGCTGCCCGGCGAATCTCCCGACAACATCTGCCTGGCCCCCGGCGGTGGCCTGATGGTCTCGGAGGACGGCGACGGTGCGCAGCACGTGTTCGGGCTGACCCGGCACGGCGAGGTCTACCCGATGGCTCGCAACCGCCAGGTCCTCACGTCGGCCGAAGCGGACGAGCCCGAATGGGGCGAGTTCGCCGGAGTCACCTTCTCCCCGGACGGATCCACGATGTACGTCAACTGCTACGTGCCCGGCACCACCTTCGCAGTCACCGGGCCCTGGCACTGACACCGAAGCGCCAGGCACGCGACACGTCGCCGCTGCCGGCGCGCTCCCGCGCCCGGCGCCGCCACGACTGGCGGCGCCGGGCGCGGGAGCGCTGCGGGTCCGGCTTGTCAGTGGTACGAATGTGGACGCTGAAAGCACACGTGCCCGTCTGCGGTCGTAGCTCGGAGGTGCCCTTCCATGGAACCAACCGACTGGCTGCTGACGGGCGAAGAGCGGGGTAATCCCGCCACGCGGTTGGACCGCCGGCGTCAGGACGGAACGGCGTGGTCGGCCGGCAACGACGTACGCCCCCTGGTGCACGGCGCGACGTACTTCGCCGAGCTGCTCGCTGGCATCCGCGCCCTGCGCGCCGGGGATCTACTGCTGTTCACCGACTGGCGCGGTGACCCCGACGAGCGGCTCGCGGGCCCCGGCACCGAGGTCGGTGCCGTGCTGCGCGGGGCGGCCGAGCGAGGAGTCGTCGTCAAGGGCCTCGTGTGGCACTCCCACCTGGACAGCTTCCGGTTCAGCGAGGAGGAGAACCGCCACCTCGGCAAGGAGGTGCGGGCCGGGGGCGGCGAGTACCTGCTGGACATGCGCGTCCGCCCCGGTGGCTCGCACCACCAGAAATGCGTCGTCCTGCGTCACCCGGGCCGCCCCGAGCTCGACGTCGCCTACGTCGGTGGAATCGATCTGTCCCGCAACCGCAACGACGACATCGACCACCACGGTGACGAGCGCTCCGAGCCGATCGCCGAGGCGTACGGGCCACACCCGCCCTGGCACGACATCCAGCTCGCGATCCGGGGCCCGGCGGTCGGGGACATCGAGACCGTCTTCCGGGAGCGGTGGACGGATCCGGCGCCCCTCACCCGCAGCCCGCTGTCCCGGCTGCGCGAACGGCTGCACCGGGAAGACACCCAGGCGGACCCGCTTCCCGCCCAGCAACCCGACCCCACGCCCCAGGGAAGCCACGTGGTTCAGGTGCTGCGCACCTACCCCAACCGGATCCTGCGAGGCTACGACTTCGCCCCCGACGGGGAACGCAGCATCGCACGCGCCTACCTCAAGGCTCTCGGGCGCGCCCGGGCGCTGATCTATCTGGAGGACCAGTACCTGTGGTCCCCCGACGTGGTGAAGTACTTCGCACGTGCGCTGCGAGCGAATCCCCGGCTGCGCCTCATCGCCGTCATCCCCTCCGTCCCCGAGCAGGACGGAGCGCTCACACTGCCGATGAACCTGATCGGCCGCATCACCGCCCTGGAGGCCCTGAGTCAGGCGGGCGGTGATCGGGTCGCCGTGTACGGGGTGGAGAACCATGCGGGGACGCCGGTGTACGTGCACGCCAAGGTCTGCGTGATCGACGACGTGTGGGCCGCGGTCGGCTCGGACAACGTCAACCTGCGCTCCTGGACACACGATTCCGAACTCAGCTGCGCCGTCCTGGACGAGACGGAAGACGGGCGGGAACCACATGACCCCGGCGGGCTGGGCGACGGCGCGCGCCGCTACGCCAGAGACCTCCGGTTGATGCTCTCTCGCGAACACCTGGACCAGGAGGAGCCGCGGACCCCACATGCCCCCGACCCTCTGTGCGACCCCGTAGGAGCCTTCGACTCGTTCGCCGCGGCCGCGGCCGCTCTGGATTCCTGGCACGAAAGGGGCCGGGACGGCGCCCGACCACCCGGTCGCCTGCGCACCTACCGAGCGCCGGAGCTCTCGCGGCTGCGTCGGCTGCTCGCGAAGCCGCTGTACCGCGTCATCGTCGACCCGGACGGACGCCCACTGCTGCTACGGCTGCGCAAGACCTTCTGACGGAGCCGCCGCAGCAGGCGCCGCCCTGTGGGACTGCTAGGGAGCTTCGCCCGGCTGACCCGTGCTGCCCGTTCGAGGATGCCGCCGCCGTACGTCGCCTACGCGTCCCCGTCATCGGTCCCGCCCGTGCCGCATCAGTATCAGTAGGGGGAGTCCGCAGCCCACGGCGGGCGGGACGCACCCTCGGCCCAGGCCGTCAGGGCGGACTGGTCGAGGCAGAGGATGCCGCACTGCTCGGCGTACTCCTCGGCCGGGCCGGTGAATTCCCCCGTGGTCACCACGGCGGCGATCTGGGCGTCGTGCACGGCAAAACACGTGCCACCGAAGCGCTGCATGTCCTGCGAGCCGACCTTGTTGACGGGGCCGTACCGCTTGCACTGGATGACGACGCGCCGGCCGTCGGGCGCGATGCCCAGCACATCAGCGCCCAGGTCCCCCGCACCGCCCACCACCTGCACCTCGGTGCAGCCGTCGCGTTCACACAAGGTGGCGATCGCGTGCTCGAAGGTGTCGGGGTCCATACCCGCGAAGTCGTACGGCGTCTCGACCGACGGCGCCAGGTCCGGGGCGGGCTCGGCCGGGACCCGGCGCCGGGCTCTCCTGCGGCGCCCACCCCGCAGTCCCAGGAAGACGAGGAACATGCCGATCAGCCAGATACCCGCGAGCGCCCCCTCCATGCCCGCCACCTTGACTAGCGACTTGAGCATCAGCCCGCAGCCGCAGATCAGCGCGCCGGCGAGGGCGAACCAGAGGAACGTCTGTCTCAGGCTGAAGACGACTCGGCCGGTGGGCCCCGGACGTCGGACGGGTATCGTCATGTGCAGCGCTCACTTCCACGGCATTCCAAGATCGTCATGAGCCCCCTCTGCCCCGTCCGTGCGCGCTCTAACAGCTCTTTTTCCACGCCGGTCGAACCGCGGCGGCGGCAGGTCCGTGGTGCCCTCCACCGACGGAAGGGCGTGGGGACGTGCCTGGTGACGGGGGCTGATGCGTCTCTCCGGTACACCTTGGTGGGCTACGGAGATGCCTCGCGGGGCGAGGCGCCGGGTGCCGGCCCGGGTCCAGGAAACGTGGGGCGGCCTTGGCCCGCCGTAGGGGGCAGTGAGGCTGGAAAGCGCGGCCTCACTGAACGGGAGTCGTCTCACTGAACGGGAGTCGTCGGTGTGGGCGGCTTCACTGCTGCGGGAGCCGGACGGTGAAGGCGGAGCCGTGTCCTGGTGTACTGACGACGGAGACGGTCCCGCCGTGTGCCTCGGTCAGTTTGCGCGTGAAGGCCAGGCCGAGGCCACTGCCTCCGGTCTGGCGGTTGCGAGACTCGTCCGCCCGCCAGAACCGGTCGAAGACATGGGGCCACCTGTTCCAGGAGAACGGGTGGCGAGACAAAGGGTCGCAGCTGCTGCCGGCGTGGCCGAGGCGTTCCTCGCCAAATGACCGGCTCACCCGACCGGTTCAACAAGTCGGTCCGCCCCGGGCATCGGGCAGGGATTCCCCGCTGGTCCGTTACCCGGGGCGGGCGCGCAGGCCTCTCGCGTAGGCTTCGCTACCTGGGACTGGGGGGGGCGGAGTGATGGCGGCTGAGGCGGCGCAGAGGTGGGAGTCGACTCTCGATTCGGTGGTGGTGTACGCGCAGGGCGCGGTCTGCCGCCGACTGGCCGGGGGCCGGGTGCCGCAGGACGGCCGGGTGCGGGTGACGGGACTGCCACGCTCGCTCGACACGGGTTCCCTGCGGGTCCGGGTTCTGGGCGCTTCCGCCGTGCGGGTCGTCGAAGCCCGGGTGGAGGTGGAGGCCGGACCGGCCAATTCCGAGGACTCCGGCGGGTTGCGGCGCGAGGTAGAACGGTTGCGCGCCGCGTGCTCGGCGGCGGAGGCGCGCCGGGACCGGCAACTGGGTCTGGTCGAAGAGGTCGCGGGTCTGCGTCCGGTTCCTCCGACCCGCAGGCGCGACGATCCGCACCGCGGCACGCCCACCGACTCGTGGCTCGCGCTCGCCGACTTCGTCGACGAGCGTTTGACCGGCAGCCACGCCCGGCTCGTCGAGCTGGAGGAGGAACTGCGCAGACTGGAGCACGACCTGCGAGTCGCCGCCGACAGGCTGGAACGGGCCTCCACCGACATGGTGTCAGCGCAGGTGGCGACCACGGTGTGCGCGGCCTTGACGCTCGGCGGTGACGCAGTGGCCGAGGATACGGCGGCCCCGGAGATCGAAGTCGAAGTGGAGGTGGAGTACAGGGTTCCCGGCGCCGTGTGGGTGCCCGCCTACCGGCTCACCCACCGTCAGGGCGATGACAGCGGCTCTCTGGTGCTGCGTGCCTCGGTCGCCCAGCGCACCGGCGAGGACTGGACCGGTGTACGCGTCGGTCTGTCCACCGCCGACCTGCGGCGCCGCACCGATCTGCCGAAGCTCCGCTCGATCCGGATCGGGCGCCGTCAGCCCGCACCGGGGCCTTCCGGTTGGCGCGAGCCCCCTGCGGGGCTCGCCGACCTGTTCGCCGGTTACGACGCGGCAGGCCCGCGCCCCGTCACCGCCGGCCGAGCCGGCTCAGCGCCCCTGGCCGTCGCGATCGGCTCCCAGCCCGCTGCCGTACCGCCTCCGCCGCCCGCCCCTCAGGGCTACGGCGCGCCGCCTGCGGGGCTTCCCGTCGGCGGGCCGCCGGGCTCCATGCCCCGGCCCGCATCGCGTCCCGGTGGTCGGCCACTGCCGCGCAGCGCGCCGTTCGCGGCGGCACCTCCCATGGCGCCCGCTGCTCCCGGAGGTCCGGTGCCGCCTCCGCCACCGGAACCGGTGACCGGCCCGCCACGGCCGAGTGGCACCGAACTCGACTATGCCGCACTCGTCCTGAGCGGGCCCGACGAGCAGCGCAGTCGCCGCGGCCGGCTGTTCCCCGCCGCCGCCGAGGATCTGGTGGCCGCCGAGTACCGCCGCCGGGCAGAGGAAGTCGCCACGCTGCCGCTGCCCGGTTGCGCCGTGCGGCCACGCGAGTCGGCCGGCTCCTTCGATCATCGTTTCGACGCCACCGCACGTGCCGACATCCCCTCTGACGGCACCTGGCACACCGTCACCCTCGTCGAGATCCCAGTCGGCCTGAGCACCGAGTACGTCTGCGTGCCGTCCGTGGAAACGACGGTGTACGCGACACTGGTGCTCTCCAACGCCACTGACCGGGCTCTGCTGGCAGGCCCGGTGGAGGTGACCGTCGACGACGAGTTCGTGCTGACCGCCGCGCTGCCCACGCTCGCCCCTGGCGGGGTCCGCCGAGTGGGTCTCGGGCCGGCCGAGTCCGTCCGGGTCACGCGCCGCACGGAGCTGCACGAGTCGACCTCCGGGCTGCGCGGCAGCACCACCGTGCTCGACCACCGCGTCCATGTGCAGCTGGCGAACCGGCTCGGGAGGCCGGTCACCGTGGAGGTCCGCGAGCGCGTTCCCGTCACCTCGGAACCCGACGTCCGGATCGAGGAACGGGCCGACTGGAGTGCCCCCAACGGCGGTGAAGGGCCCGAGCACACTCCGGGCACCCGACTCTGGCGGGTTGATCTGCCCGCAGGCGGCACCGCCGCCCTCGACGGCGGCTATGTGATCCGCATCCCGGCCGGCAAAGCCCTGGCCGGCGGCAACCGGAGGAGCTGACGCACGCCATGACCACGATCCCGGCCCCGACCCCCCTCCCCGTCACCGCCGTCACCTGCCTGGAGGACCGGGCCCACATCGAGCGCGACGCAGTGCTCGAGCTGGAGGCCGGCATCCACCGGCTGCGCCTTGGACCGGTCAGCGCCCTCGCCGTCGACCGCACGCTGCACGCCGAGCTGACGGCCGATCATCCGGGCCATCCGGCGAAAGTGCTGGACGTGCGGATCGTCCGTACCTGGACGCCGCGGGCTCCGCTGCCGCCCAGCGACGAGGACTCAGCCCTGCACCACCACGTGCACCGCCTCGAAGAGGAGCGGCGTGCCCTCGGACAGCGGCGGGACCGTCTCGGGGCACGCCTCGACGTGCTCGGCCGGCTCGCGACCGACCTGCTGCGGGAGATCGGCGAAGGGGCGGGGTTCGGCGAGGCGGATCCGGAGCGCTGGGCCCGCGAGCTGGACCGGGTGGACAACGAACGAGAGACCTGCGGCGAGGAACTCCGCACTGTCGACAGCCGGCTGACGGCTGTGGCGGATGAGCTCGCGGATGCCCAGCGGGGGCTGGACCTCTCCGAGGAGCGGCCCGCCGAGCTCGTCGGGCACATCGAGCTGACCGTGCAGGCCACGGCAGCCGGTCCCGCCCGGCTGCGGCTGAGTCACCTCACCGCGTGTGCGCTGTGGCGGCCCGCCTACCGGGCCGTGTTCGACGGGAGCACGCTCACGCTGGAGACCGATGCGATGGTGTGGCAGCGCACCGGCGAGGACTGGTCGGACGTACAGCTGACGTTTTCGACGGCCAGGTCGGCGCTGGCGACCGATCCCCCGCGGCTGGGCGAGGACCTCCTGACACTCAGGGATCGCACTGCCGCGGAGCGCCGCACGATCGACGTCGAGCTGCGCGAGGAGCACATCGGGGACCTCGGCCCATCCCCCGTGCTCGGCCTGCCGGGTGTGGACGACGGCGGCGAGGTGCGGGTGCTGAAGTCTCCGGAGCCGGTCTCCGTGCCAGGCGACGGCCGAGCACACCGGGTGCCGGTCTCCGCATTCGCCACGTCCGCGCGCAGTGAGTACGCCTGCTCACCCGAGCTGTCCCCACTGGTCACACAGGTGGTGCGGTTCGACAACCGATCCGGCCACGCACTGCTCGCCGGGCCCGTGGATCTGATCCGTGACAGCGGGTTCACCGGCCGCGGAACCCTGGACTTCACCGCCGCCGGCGCCGCTGCCGAGCTGGCCTTCGGCAGCGTGGACGACCACCGTGTGGTCAGGGTGGCCGAGGAGTCCCGCGACACGTCCGGAATCACGCAGCGGACCGTGGTCACCCGCACCGTCCGGCTGCACGTGTCCCGGTTCTCCGCACCCGGGGAGCACGGTGAGCAGGTGGTCGTCCTCCGGGAGCGGATCCCGGTCTCCGAAGTCTCGGCGGCGCAGGTGCGCCTGAGCAAGGAAGCCTGCTCCCCACCGCCCGACACGGTGGACGCCGAAGGCATCGTCAGCTGGGAGGTCATGCTGCCACCCGGCAGCCGACGCACGGTCACCCTTGTGTATGAGCTGTCGGCGAGCGGGAAGGTCACCGGACTCTGATATCGGGACGGGGCGGCGGCCCGGTCGGGCGCCGCTGCCCCCTCCACGGGAACGACTGCGCCACCGGGGAGAAGAACGGCCGAGAGTCCGCTCTCCCACGAACTCCCGTGATCCCGAGACCGTGACCGTGACCGTGACCGCACGTCATACGAAAGATGGCCACCGATCGGCGGCCATCTCGGACCAGCCCGGCCATTCAGGAGGCGGACCCTCAACCTCGTGCCCCTCGACTTCCGCTGCGTCCGGCTCCTCGAACAGCGCGCTCCACCGCAAGAGGTCCGCCTCGCTCATCGGGAAGGTCTGATCCGGAGCGAGCGACTGGCGGTTGACGGTCCTGACTCGCTGGGTCTCGAGATCCACCGGCGCATACACAAGGCGGCAGTACGCCCCCACCGACTCCACCAGCCAGCGGGTCGCGGACCTCTCGTCACGAGACCAGCACCCGAGATCCGGATCACGTTGGTTCCGAACCTCAACGCCTCCAGGGCAAGCGACAGGAGCCGTCCTTCCAGGACGTCACGCTTCCCGTCGGCCTCCGGCTCACCGAACAGCGTAGCCGCTCATATGGTTCACCTGCTCAGGGTTGACCGGACAGCGGAATTCGACGGTAAATGCGCGGGACTTCCACCGGGAATACGGGACGGGTGGCCTGCCGGACCTGACCCGGACGATGAGGGCTGGACAATGGCCCTCCAGTTTTTCACACGATCCGGCGAGGGACGCGCTGCCGTTGCGCGAATTCGCCATGCTCCGAACAAATCTCCGGCTTGTGAATTCCAGTCGCCAGGGATGCTCCGCGTGTTCTCGTAGCGGTGCAGTCCGCGGTGCGCGACCATACGGACGCCGCGGACCGCATATTCACCCGCGTTCGGCACAGGCGGGCCACGGGCTCGGGTCGCGGCCCTCGGCCCGGAAACCGAAGCACCTCACGAGCAGGAAACCAGCGCAGGAGACACCGAGACAGGAAGGCGGGCGGACGTGTCCGGCAGCGAATCCGAGAATCCAGTCATCCCTCCCCCGACACCCACGGGGACGCACCCGAAGACGATCCAGGACTGGTGGCCGAACCAGCTGGATCTCCAGGTGCTCCACCAGCACACCCCCCAGTCGAATCCCATGGATGCGGATTTCCATTACGCAGAGGAGTTCGCGACCCTCGACCTCGACGCACTCAAGCAGGACGTGTTCGAGGTGATGACGACGTCGCAGGACTGGTGGCCTGCCGACTACGGCCACTACGGGCCGCTCTTCATCCGGATGAGCTGGCACGCCGCGGGGACGTACCGAATCGCCGACGGCCGGGGCGGCGGCGGCTCCGGCGCTCAACGCTTCGCACCCCTCAACAGCTGGCCGGACAACGCGAGCCTCGACAAGTCACGCCGCTTGCTCTGGCCCGTCAAACAGAAGTACGGCAGGAAGATCTCCTGGGCCGACCTCTTGGTCTTCGCCGGTAACTGCGCCATGGAATCCATGGGGTTCAAGACGTTCGGGTTCGGTTTCGGGCGGGAGGACATCTGGGAGCCCGAGGAAATCTTCTGGGGCCCCGAGGACACATGGCTCGGAGATGAGCGCTACAGCGGCGACAGACAGCTCTCCGGTCCTCTCGGCGCCGTGCAGATGGGACTGATCTACGTCAATCCGGAGGGGCCCAACGGCAACCCGGATCCGATGGCAGCCGCCAGAGACATTCGCGAGACATTCGCGCGTATGGCGATGAACGACGAGGAGACGGTTGCGCTCATCGTCGGCGGCCACACGTTCGGCAAGTGCCACGGTGCGGTCGATCCCGAGTACATCGGACCGGAACCCGAGGCCAGCCCCATCGAGCAGCAGGCCATCGGCTGGCGGAACAGCTACGGCAGCGGCAAGGGCGTGGACGCGCTCACCAGCGGACTCGAGGGCGCGTGGACCACCGAGCCGACGAAGTGGGACCACGGCTACCTGGACAATCTGTTCACGTACGACTGGGAGTTGACGACCAGCCCGGCCGGCGCGCACCAGTGGACGCCCACGGACGCCTCCGCCCAGGGGACTGTGCCAGATGCGCATGATCCGTCGAAGAGGCACGCCCCCATGATGCTGACGACGGACCTGGCGCTGAAGCTGGACCCGGTCTACGGGCCGATCGCGAAGAGCTTCCACGAGAACCCGGACAAGCTCGCGGTAGCGTTCGCCAAGGCCTGGTACAAGCTCCTGCACCGCGACATGGGGCCCCTCTCGCGCTACCTGGGCCCATGGGTGCCCGAGCCGCAGCTGTGGCAGGACCCCGTCCCCGCGGTCGACCACGAGCTCGTCACCGACGAGGACACCGCGGTCCTCAAGGACAGGATCCTCGCTTCGGGACTGTCCCTGTCCCAGCTGGCCACCACCGCCTGGGCCTCGGCTGCGAGCTTCCGCGGCACCGACAAGCGCGGAGGGGCCAACGGGGCACGGATCCGTCTCGCGCCCCAGAAGGACTGGGAGGTGAACAACCAGCCCGAGGTGGCTGAGGTACTCCGGGCCCTCGAGCAGATCCAGCAGGACTTCAACCGCTCACAGGCCGGTGGAACGAGGGTTTCCCTGGCCGACCTGATCGTCCTGGGCGGCTGCACGGCCGTCGAACAGGCGGCGAGGAACGCCGGGGTCGACATCACAGTCCCGTTCGCACCGGGACGCACGGACGCTTCGCAGGAACAGACCGACGTGGAGTCGTTCGCCGTACTCGAGCCCAGGGCTGACGGGTTCCGCAACTACATCCGGGCCGAGGAGAAGCTGTCGCCGGAGACCCTCCTCCTGGACCGGGCCAACCTGCTGACCCTCACCGCCCCTGAGATGACGGTTCTGGTCGGCGGTATGCGGGTCCTGAACACCGGCTTCGGGCGGTCGCCACACGGCGCCTTCACCCACCGGCCGGAGGCGTTGACCAACGACTTCTTCGTCAACCTGCTCGACATGGGGACGGAGTGGAAGGCGACGACCTCGGACGCTAACGTGTTCGAGGGCCGGGACCGCGCCACGGGCGATGTCAAGTGGACCGCCACCGCCGCCGACCTCGTCTTCGGTTCGCATTCCCAGCTGCGGGCCATCTCGGAGGTCTACGCAGCCGGGGACGCGGGAGAGAAGTTCGTCCGTGACTTCGTCGCGGCGTGGAACAAGGTGATGAACCTCGATCGGTTCGAACTGCGTCGAGCCTGAGCTCCCGGTCGGCCGCTCGTCGGCCGACCGGGCCCCGGCACCCGGCACCGGGCATCCGGGGAACCGACCAGGACGAGGGTGCGTTCGCCACCACGGCCCCGTACCCGGCGTGCCTGCGGTCCCGGATACGGGGCCGCAGGCACGCCCGTCTGAAACGCCGTACCGCGGGCGTGACGCGCGCACTGGGCAACGCCCGCGGCGCATGGCCGACCCGTGATTTCACGCTGACCGTCTACGCGGGCGGAGACAAGCCGGGACAGGCGGACAGCCCGGACGCAAGGGCGTCTTCGACTGCACCAACATGAACCCGCTCGGGCTGCGCGACTTCATGAACGACCGCACCGCACTCGACCGCTACCAGGCGCGCGTCTCTACGTCGGCGACGTGAAGGGTCCCAACCCCGCCGAGCCCGGAAGCGTCCTCGGCCTCAGACCCATCAGCCAATAGGGCGAAGACGGCTGACGGCCGGCGAGGCGCGACGGCTCCCTGCGCGGGCGCCGGACGTGAGACGACGGGCCGGGGCACAGCGGCGCCGACCGCGAGTACTCGCCGGCACGTGCTGTCCCCACCTCCGGCCGGGTCCGCCTGACGGGCCGTCGCCCGCGCCGGTCCCGTGTCGGGGTGCGGCGGGGATGTCACCCGTCGGGCCCAACACAGCGGGACTCCGTCGCCAACGCGCGACACCTTCACCGCCGCTGGGGGAAAGCCTTGTTACGTTGCTCCGAAATGACAGCGGCACCAGGGCGGCTCCGCCGGGAGTGCGCCTGGCAACACGAGATGTATCGGAGCGTCGGCCATGCTGGTATCCCGTTTGTACGACTGGGGTACCAGCGTGGTACTCGAACAGGCAGACCCGCCCGCTCACCCACCCGGCGACGACGTCGTGATCGAGCTCGAGGCCGCCGCGGTCACTCGCCTCGACCTCGGTCTCATGTCCGGCACCTTCGCCTCGAAGCCGGAGCTTCCGTTCACACCCGGCACCGCCGGAGTCGGTACCGTCACCGCGGGCGAACGGGACCTGGTGGGGCGGCGAGTGCTGGTACGCGGCGCGGGCGTCGGCCTTGAACGGCCTGGCACCTGGGCCGAGCGGATCACCGTGCCGAAGCACGCGGTACGGGTGGTCCCACAGAGCACGGACGCGGCTCTGGCGGCCACCTGCTATTCGCCGATGGTCACCGGCTGGGCGGCCGCGGAACCCGTGGGACGGATCAAGGCGGACGAGAGGGTGCTGGTCACCGGACCGGCCGGGGCGGTGGGATCCATGTGCGTGCAGATGGCAGCCCGCGCCGGTGGACGTGTCATCGCTCTGGTACGTGATGAGAAAGAGGCCGCAGCGGTTCCCGCGACGGCCGCGGAAGTCCTCGTCGGCCGGAGCTCCGAGAACATGGAACGCCTGGGCGCGCGAGGCGGGGTCGATGCCGTCCTGGACACCGTCGGTGGCGACACCGTCCCCACCCTGCTGCCCGTCATCAACCCCGGGGGCCGCGTTGTCATGATCGGATACGTCGCGGGCAGGACACCCACGATCGATCTGCCGACGCTCCTCACCGCGGACGTCCGTCTGCTCCCCGTGAACATGGTCAGCCGCCAGGTTCCCGACACCGTCTTCCGGAACCTGCTCACAGAACTCAGCAATGGCACTCTCAGGCTGAACACCACAAGCTTCGCCTTCACCGATCTGAACGACGCTCTCGGAGCCCTCACAGGCGGTGGCACAGCCGGCACCATCGCCGTGACGATGTGACGCAGGGCAGTGCGCGACCGCGCGACGCGGCGGTGCGGTGCCGGTCCGAACGGGCAGGCGCGCGCCGAGCCGTGGCGGCTCTTGCCAGCCGTTCGGCGGAATCCGGGGGTACGGCGAGTGCGGTCTGGTGCAGTGCCGTGGAAACCGAAAAGGAGCGTAATGAAGGCCGTGGTCTTCGAGGGAACGCGCAAGGTGTCCGTGCAGGACGTGCCGGACCCACGGATCGAGCAGAGCACGGACGTGATCGTGCGGGTGACATCAAGTGCCATCTGCGGCACCGATCTGCACATGTACGACGGCCGCACGGGCGCCGAATCCGGACTCGTACTCGGGCACGAGCCACTGGGTGTGGTCGAACAGACCGGGTCGGCCGTCCAGGCGGTGTCCGTGGGCGACCGCGTGGTGATTCCCACTCATCTGTACTGCGGCACCTGCCTCAACTGCTCCCGCGGCCTCAGCGCCGCGTGCAGCCGGGTCCGCCCGGGTGGCTTCGGTGCCGCATACGGGTACGCTGGCATGGGGCCGTATCGCGGAGCCCAGGCCGAACTGCTCCGGGTCCCCTTCGCCGACGCGAACTGTGTGCCCCTCCCCGGTGAACCCGGCGACGCGAACGAGAACGCTTTCGTCATGCTCGCCGACGCCTTCGTCACGGGATGGCATGCGACCGAGCTCGCCGGGGTGCGCCCCGGCGCCAGCGTGGCCGTCTTCGGTGCCGGCACGATCGGGCTGCTTGCCGCCCACTCCGCCTCCCTGCGGGGCGCGGGGGAGGTGTTCGTCGTGGACCGGGTACCGGAGCGGCTGACGGTCGCGCGTTCGTACGGGGCGGTTCCCATCGATTTCCGTGACGGGGATCCGGTGGACCAGATCCGCGCCCACCGGCGTGCCGGTCAGTTGCCGCCCGGGGAAGGCGGCATGGACGGTGTGGACTGCGGGATCGACGCGGTCGGTTTCCAGGCAGCGGACCGGTCCGATCCCTCGCGCGAGAACCCCCGCCAGGTCATCGAGGACCTCGCGGCACTGGTGAATCCGACGGGTCGGATCGGCATCGCCGGTGTGTACGCCGCGAAGGACCACGCTCCGGCAGCGGCCGGCCACGAGGACGGCTCCCTCCGCGTCCCGTGGGCAACACTCTTCGACAAAGGCATCCACGTCGGATTCGGCCGGACGCACGACCGCCGATACACCGCCCTGCTGCGCGACCTGATCATCGCCGGAAGGGCGGAGCCCCAGCGGGTAGTGAGTCACCACGCGAAGCTCGATGAGGCGGCCGACTTCTACCAGGACTTCGACCAGAGGGCGAACGGTATCATCAAAGTCGTGCTGAGGCCGTGATACGGCCTTCCCGGGCTCGCCCACAAGCGCCGCGGTGACGGTGTCCTCCCAGATGCAGGAGGAGAGTCTCCGGGGGTGGGCCCGGGCTCCTGTTCCCCATACCCGGCCGGCCCGCCTCCCAGCTCCGCGCCCAGCTAAGCGAGTGCCGCCACTTCCCTCACAGTGCCGAGCTGCCCCGCCTTCGGCATTCGTCTGCAAGCCTGGGCCCATGCCCGCTCGGGCACACTCGACAGTTGCGGTGTCTCCACACCCCGGTGACATGCATGGCAGCGTGGCGGGTACACACCAAAAGCGGGTAGCTGAGAGCCGAAGGACGATGCTGATGGAGCCGCAGGCTGACAGCGAGGGCTGTCCGACGCTCCGACGGGCCGGCTACGCCTTCGGCGGGGGCAACGGATGCATTGCCGAGGCCCGTGACCACGTGGGCGACTTCCTCACCCGGGCACGAGCCGAGCAGGGCCTGGACGTGCCCCCTCGCACTACGGAACTGGCCCAACTCGTCGTGAGCGAACTGGTCACCAACGCCTGCAAGTACGCACCCGGGCCAGTGCTCATGGAGCTGGTAATCACAGCGACCGAGATCGAAATCGTCGTATGGGACAGCGACCCGAACGTCCCAGCGGCGCGAGCCCTCGACCCCGACCGCATCGGCCAGCACGGCCTCGAGATCGTCAAGGCCATCACCCACATGCTCGACATCCAGCGACAGGCCGTGGGCAAGCGCGTCGCCACCCGCATCCCCCTCCGAAAAACCACGCCCTGACACACCCAACGCCACGACCAGGCCCGAGGGCGGCCGACGACCCCTTGGTCACCGGCCGCCCTTGAGGCCCACTGCTTTCGTGGCTGAGCCAGCCGGCGGAAGATGCGTTCGACATTCCTTCATGGGTGCGGTTCCGCCTCGTTGACGTTGACGCCCCGGCGTACTCGCTCCTCGAGGGCGGGTCCCGTCGACTCAGACGATGCGGCCGCCACCGAAGGGCCCGCCCATGCCGTAGTAGATGCCCAACTGCTCGCGGTAGCCTTCGTCACCAAGGTGCTTATCGCTGTGGAACTCCGGAGCGTCCTTGATCTGGTCCTTGCTCCTGTCGACGTAGATCTTCCGCTCATCCACGTCGATACGGCTCACGGTGCCTGCCGGAAGCAGCACTTCGTTACCGAAGATCCACGGCCCGGTGTCCACCACCAGGTACGCATCGGCGACCTCATCGGAGTGCTTGTCGACCTTCCCGATGCTGCCGTCGACCGCCTCGACCTTGTAGCCCGTGAGGTCGGCACCCGCCAAGTGGCCCGCCGTTGACTGGTAGCTCCACACATTCTCAGTCACGCTGAATTCCTTTCTGGAACGTCGAAGGTGACGACCTTGCGCCGGGCTCAGGCATTTGAACGTCGCGGGTGGCGACACCCCACGCTTGACGTTCCGCCTTCTTCGCTCCATTAAGAGGCACATACAATTCCATTCCCGTGCTCACGCCGCTTCGCACGGAAACACTGACGCGCAGATGCTCCTGCTACCAGCGGTACCAGCGGCCACTGCCGCCCTTGGGTCGAGCGACGAATCCGACCAGCCACAGCACCAGCACGGCGATCGCGATCCACCACAGGATCTTCACTGCGAATCCCGCTCCGAAAAGGATCAAGATCAGGAGCAGGACGAGAAGCAACGGAACCATGATTACCACCTCCGAAATTCCTTGTGCCCCCAACCCCCACGTTCACGCCTGCGGCTACTGAACTCGGTTGGGTGTCGAGGCGTGCGACTGAAAGCCACCGGGATGAAGGCAAGTCGTCCTCCGCTCGGGGCCTGATCGACCGGACACACCGAACGTTCGCCGATGCAGGTGATCATGGCGTGTCTGCGGCCTTCAGATGGCCCGGAGCATGCCACGGTGGCGGCAACAGCGACGTGAGGCTCGCTCGCCTGCGTGCATCGGAGGAGATCATCGTGAAGACCTTGGCCGCAACGGTGTCCGTCACTCTGTCCGCCGCCGTCGTGTGGGGAGCCACCACCGTCCCCGCATACACGGCCGACAGCCCGCCCTCAATGGGCAGGGAAGCCTTGCGGCAGTCGTACTATCCGAACGTCGACTGGATTGCCTGCGAGATCAACAAAGAGCGCCTTGCCAAAGGCCTTCCCGCCCTGCGCGTATCCGACCGGGCCAGCGAGGCAGGACGTTCACACGCCAAGGACATGGCGACCATGGGGAGGCTCACCTCAAAGAGCAGCGACGGCCGCGACCTGCGGTCCCGGATGTCCCAGGCCGGCCTGTACTCCAACCTCATCTCCGAGTTCATGGCCTTCGGATACACCCACGACGGCTACTTCGCGGACAAGGCGACCGACCCGGACCCCAAGAACGCGGTGTACAAAGTCCTCATGAACCGCGGCATGGTGGCCGTCGGCATCGGATACGACCGTGGCTACTGGGACGTCAACCTGCTTGGTGCACACCGCAAACTGGTGACCAGGGCCCCCGCCGGTTGCACCCTCAAGGCCCACGCGACGAGGGCACTGTCGATGCGATCCGTCCCCGATGCACCCGCGGTCTGGGGTGGCCCGGTATTCGCACGAGGCACTCGGTAACGTTCCGACGCGGGACCTCCTCCGCGGGCGGCGGGCGTCAGGCGCGCGCACCGGTCCGTTTCGGTGATCGGGGGTTGTGACTTGTGACCGGGCCGCTGGCGTCCATCGCCCGTCCGCCTTCGAAGCCCGGTGCGCTCAGGTCAACGGCTACAGCGCCGACATCCCTGGGCTGGGGCCCGCCGGCGCCCTGGTGACCTTTGATCGGATGGTGGGCCGGAGTTGAGGAGCGCTGCCCACCCGTCTTCCGCCTGAAGACACGGGCGCTCGCCCCATGCCGAGGTCACGGCGTCACGAGCTGCGGGCGCGTGAACTCCGCGTTGTCGATGACGAGGTCCATCATCGGCAACGGGTCGGCTTCCCGCAGATAGATGTGCTCGGCGACCAGGTACCTGTTGCGGTGGATCGACTCCGCATCGGATCCGGCCCAGTCCTGATCACGTTCAGCACCCCGCCGGACGGACAGCTCCGGATCCACCTGCAACCAGATCCGGAAGTCCCAGTACGTGTTGATCTCGGGCCGGAAAGCGAAGACGCCATCCACGATCAGCACCGCGTCCGCCCCGAGTGGCGTCACTTCCGATGAATGATCCCGTTGGGTCAGCGGGTCGATGCTGCACAGCACACAGGACGTGGCTTCCGGAGACCGGCAGGGATCCAGCAGCAGGCTCTTGACCGCCTCGTAGTCATACGCGTTGCGGTAGTACCCCTCGCCGGACTCCCGGTCGTACAGGTGCCGGTCCTTCCACGGCTTCTTGAAGTCGTCGAGGGTCGCCCGGAGCACCGGCCGCCCGGCAGCACTGATCCACTCGGCCAGTTCATGCCCGAAGCTCGTCTTCCCTGCGGCGGTGAAACCATCGATCCCCACGAGCAGGCGGCCGTGATCGAGCGCAAGGATGCGCTCGGCCGTCCGCTCGACCAGCGTGCTGCGCTCGGCGGAAGCCGCCGGAGGGCAGGGCTGCCGCCACGACGAAGCCGAGTGATACACGTCCGCCTGTGGTGATCTCATGCAGCGAACCTACCGGCCGGTCCAGCGGCCGGGAAGATCACCCATCAGCCAACTCCGGCCATGCGAGCGGGTCTGAAGAAGCTCTGCTGCTCAGCGGTGGGTAACGTCAGGTTGGACGGGAGAGTGATGCCGCTGTGTTCGGTGAACACAGCGGTGCTTGCTTCGGGCCGCAGTTGTCGCACTTCACCCCGAGGGTCCGGGTGCCGCGAGGGCCGCAACTACCGGACGGCCGCCCGCGTGCGCGTGGCTAGCGCATGCCCAGACCGATGCCGGTCACTACGGAGTAGAGTCCCAGACATATGAAGACCACCATCATCGTGCCTTTGAGGCGTGCGTTGGGATCCAGCCCGGGCCTCGACCCGGCATGGATGACCTGCTCGGGCCGCTCCGGCAAGTAGCGCACCGGCACCCTGTCCCCCACCGCGCACAGCACCACAGACGCCATCTCGGCCCGCACATCGCGCCCGTCGGACGTCTGGAACCCCAGGATGAGACGCCGCTCGCTGCTCCCGTACCCGTCCACAGTGCGGTGCACCATGTACGTCTCCAGACACACGGCTTCTGCCAACAGGCCTTCTCTCAAGATCCGTCTGTTCTCCCCACCCTTGCGCACCATGGAGACCAGCGCCCTGACCCCCCCCAGCGGCGAAGAGGACCCGATCACCACCAGGACCATCCCGTATCCTCCGCCCAGGGCCCCACTCGCAGCAAACACTCCGCATCCCTCACTCACAACCGGACCACGCCCCCTGACCAGGGGCGACGACGCCCGTGAAGATACGCTGCGCGGGCCAGACCGTTTCATCTTTTTCCCTCGCCGCCGGAGGCCGGACGCAATGTCAAGGACACCCTCCCGCCGCACAGGAAACGCTAGTGAGGTCGGCGTGACCGAGGCAGCCTGGCGGACACACCAGCCCCGGGCGCTGGGCGACTTGCGCGAAGGCCATGGGTCACCGGGCGGCGTGCCCCCTGACTCCCCGACTCACCCGTTCTCGCGTCGCAGCACCGATTGCAGGGCATCCAGGACGGAGGCGTCCTCGATCGTCGACGGGACCGGCTCTTCGAGGCCCTCCGCGATGCATCGCATGGACTTCCGGAGGATTTTCCCGGAGCGGGTCTTGGGCAGTGCGGCGACGATGTCGACCTCCTTGAAGGAGGCGACCGGGCCGATCTCGGACCTGACCGCCGCGATGAGTTCGGTGCGCAGTTGCGCCGGGTCGACGTCGGCTCCGGCTTTGAGTACGACGAGGCCGCGGGGCACCTGGCCCTTGAGGCGGTCCGCCACTCCGATCACGGCGCACTCGGCCACGGCCGGGTGGGCGGCGAGGACGGCTTCCATGGAGCCGGTGGACAGGCGGTGCCCGGCGACGTTGATGACGTCGTCCATGCGCCCCATGACGAAGAGATAGCCGTCCTCGTCGATGTATCCGCCGTCCCCGCTGAGGTAGTAGCCGTCGAAGCGTGAGAGGTAGGAGTCGGCATAGCGCTGGTCGTCACCCCAGAGGGTGAGCAGCGTCCCGGGCGGCAGCGGCAGCCTGAGGCAGATGGCGCCCTCGCTGCCGTGCGGCAGCTCCGCGCCCGACTCGTCGAGGATCCGGACGTCGTAGCCGGGAACCGGAACCGTCGGGGAGCCCGGCTTGATCGGCATCGGGTCCAGTCCGCGGAGGTTGGCGGCCACCGGCCAGCCGGTCTCGGTCTGCCACCAGTGGTCGACGACCGGGACGCCGAGTGTGTCGGTGGCCCACTGGTACGTCTCGGGGTCAAGGCGCTCGCCCGCCAGGAAGAGCGTACGGAAGCCGCTCAGGTCGTGGCCGGCGAGGAGCTCCGCCCGGGGGTCCACCTTCTTCACCGCGCGCAGTGCGGTGGGGGCGGTGAACAGGGCCTTCACCCCGTGCTCGGCGATGACCCGCCAGAACGCCGCGGCGTCCGGTGTGCCCACGGGCTTGCCCTCGTACAGCACCGTGGTGGCGCCGACCAGCAGGGGTGCGTAGACGATGTAGGAGTGGCCGACGACCCATCCGACGTCCGAGGCCGTCCACCACACGTCGCCGGGGCCGATGTCGTAGATCGCGGACATCGACCAGGCCAGGGAGACCGCGTGGCCTCCGTTGTCACGTACGACTCCCTTGGGCCGGCCGGTCGTTCCCGAGGTGTAGAGGATGTAGAGCGGATCGCTGGCGGCGACCGGCACGCAGTCGGCCGGTTCGGCGTCGGCGACAAGTGCGTCCCAGTCCAGGTCGCCCCCGCCGAGATTCGCGCGTGCCTGTTCGCGCTGGAGGACCACGACGGACTCGGGCCGGTGGGTGGAGAGCCGGAGCGCCTCGTCGACGATCGGCTTGTACTCCACGACGCGGCCGGGCTCGATCCCGCAGGACGCCGAGAGGACCACCTTGGGGCGGGCGTCGTCGATGCGGGCAGCCAGTTCCCTGGGGGCGAATCCCCCGAAGACGACGGAGTGGACGGCGCCGAGGCGGGCGCACGCGAGCATCGCGATGACGGCCTGGGGCACCATCGGGAGGTAGACCACCACGCGGTCGCCGGCACCGACTCCCAGGCCGCGCAGCGCTCCGGCGAACCGGGCCACCTCGTCGCGGAGTTCGGCGTACGTGAACGAGGACCGCTCTCCGCTGTATGCCGAGTCGTGGATCAGGGCGGTACGGTCACCGTGGCCCGCGGCGATATGCCGGTCGAGGGCGTTGTGGCAGGTGTTGAGGACTCCGTCGGCGAACCAGCGGTAGAAGGGCGGCTGTGAGTCGTCCAGCGCCCGCGTGGGCCGCCGCTCCCAGTCGATCGCCTCCGCGGCCTGCAGCCAGAACGTCTCGGGGTCGCCGAGACTGCCGCGGTATGCGTCCTCGTAGCGTGGCACGTCGTGCTCCTGATCATCGGGCCTGCCGGTCAGCCGGCCCGCGTCGACGGTCCACCACCGTGACGCGTACCGCTTGATCCTCTTCTCAGCCTCACCCACGGGTCCGCCACCCCGCAGGTTCCCTGGACGCCGCCCTCGTCGGCTGAACGGGAATCCGGAAGCACGTCCTGCCGGGCGAGATCCCAGCGTTGTCCAACCGCGTTCTAGTGTGTACCACATGACTCTTGATCCGAAGATGATCACCATCGACTGCGCCGAACCCCGCACCCTGGCCGCGTGGTGGGCCAAGGCCCTGGACACGGAGATCGCCCAGGACTTCGGCGGCGAGTTCGTCATCGTCGCGGCGACACCGCTGTCGCTCGGTTTCCAGCGGGTCACCGAACCCCGGCAGGTGAAGAACCGGGTCCACGTCGACTTCCACACGCAGGACCGGCACGCCGAGGTGGACCGGCTGGTGGCGCTGGGCGCCTCCGCCGTCGACGAGCAGTCGATCGGCCCCCTGACCTGGACCGTCCTGCAGGACCCCGAGGGGAACGAGTTCTGCGTGGCAGGCTGAGGGGTCCCGTGGCCACCCGGCAGCAGTTGCTCTGCAAACGGCTGTCCGAACTGGTTCTTCGCCGTACGAGCCCCCGCACGCCGTGGCCGGCGCGGCGCGCCACGTGAAACAGGCGGGCGAAGGCCGGGGCGTGCGGGCCGGGTGGCCGGCTCACCGCTCTTCGTTCACCAGCCCGTACATCAGCATGTCCCTGCGTTCGTCCCCCACCTGCTGCCATCCCCGCAGCAGCCCTTCACGTCGGAATCCCACGCGCTCGGCAGTGCGTACGGAGGCCGTGTTCCACGGCTCCACGCACAGTTCGAGGCGGGGAATCCGCAGATCACGCGAGGCCCAGCCAGCCACTGCGGCGACGGCGGCCACGGCGGCGCCTCGACCGCGCGCCGACTTGACGACCCAGTAGCCCAGAGACGCGCGGCCCTGTTCCAGGTCCTTCAGCCACAACCCCACCTGGCCGACCGGCCGGTCGTCGGAGGTCGCGATGACGAACGTGTACCCGGCCCTCGTGGCCGCCCGGGACCACTGCCGTTCGACGAAGGCGACGCCTGCCTCGTCGGAATAGGGCGATGGCACCGTCGTGATCAGCGGGATGTATGCGTCGACCGATGCCTCACGGACCAGTTGAAGGTCCGAGAGGCGCCACGGCCGAAGCGTGAATCCATCACCAGCGGCGAGTACGGGGACGTCCAGGGCCTGGTTCATCGGCCCATCCTGCCCGGTTTCCAGGCCGGTCGGCAGCCGGGTTTCGAGCATCGCGGCACGCTCATGGGCGGCGCCCCCATGCGGAGATCATCGGAGCGGTGGCCAGATCGAGGCGTCCGGCTGCGACGTTCGCCAGGTGACGGTCGGTCTCCTCGTCGGTGGCGAGCCCTTCCGCCACCAGAAAGTGGCGGATCTGCCGTACCGCGGCGGACTCGAGGACCGCACATGCCGGCGAGGTGACGGGGAAGTACGCGTCGGCCCGGACGTCCTCCATACCTGCTCCGCGCAGCAGCCCGGGCAGGGTCCGCCCATATGCCAGGTCGGCGCCGCGGGCCGCCATCAGCGTGCGGAAGCCGGAGCGCAGACGGTTGGCGAGTGCCTGCTCGGGCCCGGTCTCGTCCGGGCACTGCAGTGGCTGCAGTGCCGGGTCGGCGTCTTCGAGGAGCAGCCAGCCGCCGGGCCGCAGGGCCTGGACCATCCCCCGTAGTGCCTCGGCACGGTCGGAGAGGTGCACGAGAACCAGCCTGGCGTGGACGAGGTCGAAGCTCCCGGGAGGGGGTGGTTCGGCTGTCACATCGTGGCGCAGCACCTCGATCGCGTCACCGGTGATGTCGTGGATCCAGGAGACGTCGATGTCGGTGGCGATCACCTTCCCCTCGGGGCCGACTCATTCGGCAAGCCCGAGAAGAACGCAGGGGCCGCCGGCACCGACCTCCCAGCACAGCGTGCCGGATGTGACACCCAGTCGGTCGACGTGCCGGAAGGTCACCGGATCGAACAGTTCGCTGAGCGCACCGAAGCGGATACGCGCCTCGGACTGCCGGTTGTCCAGCAGGTAGCCGTGTTCCGTGCCGTGCTCAGCCATACGGCGATTCTGGCATCTCTCAGAAGACTCGTTTGATCGTCCAGGTGTTGGGCTCATGGCTGGGCACGGCCGCGTACTGGCAGGCACCGCTGTAGTAGGTGCGCACCGGCTCCCAGCCCGCCGGGGGCCATGTCGACGCGCAGGCGTTCACGGTGGAGCCGACGGGCATGCCGGAGACCTGCTGGATCTTCTTGATGTTGGGGTTGAACGTGGTGCCGCAGGACCAGCTGTTCCACCACTGCACATCGACCCAGCCGGCCGGTGTCAGCGAGCTTCCGCACATGGTCGTGGTGTCGCCCGGGGCGGCGGTGGCCGGTGCTGCGGTGAGCGCAGCACATGCGGCTGCGGTCATCATGGCCAATGACGCCGTGCGGAGACGGATCACAGTGGTTCCTCCTGGTTCATCAACGAGCACACGTGAACTCCACAATCCTTACGGTTCCTGCATATGCGGCAGTAGTCGGTTATCGGACGCAGCTGATCGTGACCGAAAGACCGCCTCGGGGATCACTCGCCGACTATGTTCGCCGAGGCGTTTCGGGGGCAACCGGGATGCATGAATGCACGCGCATTGACTCTTCGGGGCCGGTCCATGGCCCACCAGGCGGCTCGCAGTTCGGTTGTGGAGACCGGGGCACGCTGGGGCCTGGCAGCACGCGGTGTCATCTACCTTCTCATCGGTGTCCTCGCGCTCCAGGTGGCCGTCGGCTCGGGCTCCAGCGAGGAGGCCGACCGTTCCGGTGCGCTGGAAGCGCTGGCGGACAAGCCGTTCGGCGCCGCCGTGCTGTGGGCGCTCGGGATCGGGCTCGTCGGCATGGTGCTCTGGCGGTTGTCGGAGGCGTTGTTCGGCGCCGCCGGTCCGGATGGGCGGAAGGCGCGCAAGCGGGCCTTGTCGGCGGTGCGTTGCGTCTTCTACGCGAGCGTCGCGTATTCGGTACTCGCCTTCACCGTGGGCGAGAAGGGTGCCGGCTCCGGCGACCGGCAGTCGCGGGACCTGACAGCGCGCACGCTCGAGCTGCCGGGTGGGCAGTGGATAGTGGGAATCGGAGGAGCGGGCATCGCGTGCGCCGGCATCTGGATCGGGGTGCGCGCGGCCTTGCGCAAGTACCACAAGCACCTGAAGACAGGTGAGATGGGCCGCCGGACGCGGCGGGCCGTCGACTTCTGCGGTGTCGTGGGAGGCGTCGCCCGTGGGCTGGTGTTCATGGTGGCAGGCGGCTTCGCGGTGCGGGCTGCGGTCATGTACGACCCCAGTGAGGCCAAGGGGCTCGACGACACACTGCGTGCGTTCGCGACCACGGCCGCCGGCCCGTGGCTGATGGCCGTCACTGCCGTGGGCCTTGCGCTCTTCGGTGTGTTCTCGTTCTGCATGGCCCGGTGGCGCAGGGTCTGACCACTGTCGCGGTCACGCATTCGCAGTGGGCTCGTTGTCCTGCTGGAGCAGTCGGGTACGCAGCAGGTCGAGCACCTGGTCCAGTGCCGTGCGGGTCGGCTGGCCCGCTTCGTCGACGAGGTGCTCGGTCAGGACGGAGTGCGGGGGCATGACCGCTTCGGGGTTCGCCGACGTGTCGTCAAGCTCGACCGCGGTGAAGGCGTCGCCGAGTTCCCGGCGCAGGAACGCGAACCGGTCGCCCGGCACGAGGCGGTCCCCGCGGAACCGCAGCCCCAGCACCTGAAGCCCGTCACGCTCACATCGCCCACGGACGGTGGCGAGGTCCGCGGCGGAGATGTCGATGCCGGCGGCTCTGTTGCGTGTCAGGGCGACCGGCAGGGAGGGCTGGGACAGGACCGGGGCGAGCAGGCGGTCGTCCACGGCCATGGCCAGGGCGAAGCCGCCGGTGAGACACATCCCGACGGCCCCCACTCCGGGCCCGCCGCAGCGCTCGTGTTCATGCGCCGCCAGTGCACGCAGCCAGTCCACCACGCGTGAGCTCCTACCGGTGGCCAGCAGGGTGAACTCACGGCTCACGCACACCTTCCACAGTGTCGCGGCGGTGTAGAGCCCGGACCTGACCCACCCGTGAGCGCTGGGGTGGGGGTCACGTCCGGGGTGACCGAACAGCACGGGGAGCACGGCGGTGCAGCCGAGTGCCGACACCCGTTCGGCGAACTCCACGACTTTGGGCGTGATCCCGGGTACCTCCGCCAGCACGATCACGGCGGGTCCGGTGCCGCGCCGCAGGATCTGGCGGGTGACGCCCTCGTGGGTGAAGGTGGAGGGGGCGAAGCCGTTCAGGTCATGGTCTGCCATGGGGACACCATCGCCCATGCCGGGCCGCCGCGGGCCCCTTGCGCTGTTTCTCTTTGGGAACGCTCCCCGTGGTCGTCAGGTACGACGGGCACCGTCGGGAACCAGGGGAAGCCTGGCGGCGGCGTCCGAGACCGCACGGAATACGGTGGCGCCGGCGAGCACCAGCAGGGACAGCGGTGGACCGGCCCAGCGCATCAGGCCTTCTCGCAGGTCCGGGTCCACTTCGATCGTCACGCTGACGTATTTGCTGTGCAGTGTGGTGACTTTCGACGATCGGGCAGTGCTGTCCCCGGCGCGCTCGAGTGCCGCGCGGTATCTGTCCTTGCGCTCCGTCATGCCGTTTCCTGACGTTGGATCAGTTCCTCGGCGAGGTCCATGTAGGCCGAGCCCTTTGCCCGGACGGGACTGCCGAAGGACTGGGAATACAGGTCGAGCCGTGCGATCTGGGTGTCGAACACCGTGAAGCCCCACTCGGTGAGTGCGTCCCGGGCATCCGCGTCGGGTCCGGTCCGTGTGGCATCGGGGCGGTTGGTGCGATTCAGCAGCACCACGGCCCTGGCCGGCCCGGGGCGCAGGGACTGCACCTCGTCCATCTCGGCACGGATGGGTGCCATCCGGTCCAGTTCGATGGGAGCCGGGGTCACAGGGATGATCCACTCGCTCGCGTACCTCATCACGCTGCGGGTGATGCGGGCGTGGTCCTCCATCTGCGGCGCGTCCAGCACCACGGCCCGTCTGTTGCCCAGGAAGTCGTTCACCCGGCGGTGGACGTCTCCGACCGGCAGGGCGATGACGGGAAACGGGAAGCCGTCCGCCAGTTCGCTCCAGCGCAGCGCGGAGGAGGCCGGGTCGCTGTCGACCAGGAGCGGCGAGAAGCCCGACTCGTGCAGGGCGTGTGCCAGCCATACGGCACTGGTCGTCTTGCCGACTCCGGGCTTGAGGTTCACAAATGCACAGCTCAGCGGCACAGAAGTACGCTAACCGGCCTGACCGTCCCTGACGTGCCGACGCGAGCGCGACGTGCCGCCGTTCACTCGCAAGCAGTCAGCGGGGAGCGGTGCGCGGTCTACTTGGAGCCCGGCCGCCAGGGCGGAAGCATCACGAGCGGGTAGTTCTGGGTCGGGTGCGGGTGGGCGGCGAGCCAGTCGGTGAACGAGCTGCGGAAGCCGTCGTCATTGTGGCGTGCGTAGTCGTAGAAGGACTGGAGGAACGCGGCGCGCGAGGCCTCGGCCGCGAGGTCCGTCCCGGCGCCTCCGAGGAGGTACTGACGCCGCAGGATGTCGGCGAGCGGAACCCGCCTGGCGTTCTTGATCATGTCGTACATCGCCATGAAGGTGGTGGTGCGGCCGTGGCCCTCCCGGCAGTGGAGGTGCAGCCAGCCGTCCGCGGGCAGGGTGCGGGCGAGTGCGACGAAGTCGTCCGCGGTCTGCGGTGTGGGCATATGACGGTCGGGCACCGGCAGGTAGCGGTAGGCGAATCCGTACGGGGAGACGGTCTCCTGCTCGGTCCTGACCGTGCGGGGTCCCTCACTGGGGGGCAGAGCGGCAGCGGCCGACTTCTTCGGCAGGTAGGCGAAAGGGATGACGGACCAGTCCCGCAGCTCCTCGAGGCGGGTGGTCTGCAGCCGGAGCAGCTGCTCGGGTGACTTCCCGATGTTGGCGTCGTCGTCCTTTCCGTACCAGCTGACCACCGCACCGTCGACGTAGAGATGGGTCTCCTGGCGCAGGTCCACATCGAACAGCCGTCCACCGGGTACGGCGGGGAGGGTCCGCCGCACGGCCTGCCAGCCGTCCTGCGACGGAGAAGCACTGCCGGACAGGCGCAGTTCTCTGAGGCCGGTCAGGCTGGGCCGCGGGCCCTGTTCGGGTGACAGCGGGCTTGTGGCGGTGCGGAAGTGACGGGGCAGCCCGGGTGTGTCGAGGAAATCGATGATCAGCTCGCCGCCGGCCGCTGCGGGGCTCGGGACGGCCGGGGGGCCGCCTCCGGCCCGTTGCGTCGCGGCGCATCCGGTGCCGGACACGGCGAGCAGGCACAGGGCAGCGGCGGCGAGGCGCCTCGGGACTCGGCGGTTCACCACGTGCACTCCTCCGCTGTGGGCCGGGGCGCCGCCACCGGCCACGCTGCCAACCCCCTCACTGTCACCGGAGACACGCACGCCGTGCACGCCGATCCGGTCAAGTGGGTGATCGCCCCTGCCCCTCTGCACTCCGCCATGAAGAGTCAGAAACCACAAAAACCGACTGGTAATGTCATTCACTCGTCAAAATCGAACCGACTGTCCGAAGGACCGCGTGTGACCACTCCTCCTCCGCCCGGCGACCAGAACCCCGAGGACCAGCAATCCCCCGCTCGTGATCCATGGGAGCCGCGGCCAACGGCACCGGCCACCACGCAGTACCCGACCACCACGCAGTGGCCCTCGTACCCGGCACCGGCGCCGCAGCCCCGCAACGCGATGGGTGTCACAGCCCTGGTGCTCGGCATAGTCGGCGTGGCCCTCGGCCTGGTCGTCGTCCTGTTCTGGATGTCCTGGCTGCCCGCCCTGCTGGCTGTGGTCTTCGGCTTCGTCGGGCTCAGCCATGCGCGCAAGGGACTCGCGACCAACAAGGCGATGGCGCTCACGGGAGTGGTCCTGGGTGCGGTCGGTCTGCTGTTCTCGGTCGGCGGCGGGGTGCTCGCCGTGGTGATGGTGAAGGATGCCACCGACGAGGCCCGCGCCTCCGAGGCATCGGAGGCCGCCGCCGAGAAGGCGGCGGAGGCGAAGGAGAAGGCCAGGCACCTCGCGTTCGGTGAGTCGTACACGTTCGAGAACGGGCTGAAGGTCACGGTGGCCAAGCCGGAGCCGTTCGTCCCCGACGAGTTCGTGCTCGGCCACGCGAAGGGGAACAAGGCCGTTCAGGTGACGGTGACCGTCGTCAACACGAGCAAGAAGCGGATCCCGGTCGAGACGGGCCTGCCCAGCGTCAACGACGCCGCCGGAGCGTCCGCGGAGCTGGTGATCGACGGAAGCGGGCGTCAGAAGGTGATCACCGGGTACGTCCTGCCCGGCAGGCAGGCCATCGGCAAGTACGCGTTCTCGCTTCCGCCGGACGCGGCCGACAGTGTCGAGGTCGAGTTCACCCCCGACGCGAAGCTGTGGGCCGACGCCTACTGGTCGGGTCCCAACTGATCGGGCGCGGCGGCCGGCAAGGGTTCAGCGCACCAGGTCGGTGGCCAGAAGGTCCATCAGGAGCCCGTCGTGCCAGGTGCCGTCGGCGCCGCGCTCGTACTGACGCATGATCCCGACCGGCCGGAACCCGGCCTTTCTGTAGCAGCGGATCGCGGCGGCGTTGTCGGCGGCCGGGTCGATGACCAGACGGTGGTGGCCGTGGACGTCGAAGAGATGACGGGCCAGTGTCCGCACCGCGTCCGTGCCCAGGCCTTTGCCGTGCACCGCGGGATCGAGGAAGAGGTCGATACCGGCGTGCCGGTAGTCGGGTTCCTCCTCGGCGTACCACTGGATCATGCCGATGATCCGCTGCCGGTGCTCGACGGTCAGGCACCGGGTGGCCGGGTCCCCGAGGTCTTCCGCGATGTCGGCCTCCAGATCCGTCGGGGCCTCCCCGCCGCTCCACCGCGCCCGCACTTCGGGCGTGGCCCGGATGGCCGCCAGAGCGGGGATGTCCTCGCCGACGGCGGGGCGGAGCACGACGGAGGCGCCATGGAGCACAGTCATACCCACGAGCCTTTCATCCCCCGGTTACGCGAACCGCCGCGTCAGCTGCCGGTCATGCCACCTGCTGAGCACGAGCAGCGCGAGTGCGGCCCCGGCCAGCGCGCAGAACATGTCCCACTGGGTGTCCCACACATCGCCCTGTGTGGCCAGGAAGTCGTCCGCCGCGTGCCCGCCGATGACGGCAGCCGCCCACTCGAACATCTCGAAGACCGCACTGAAGGCCAGGCATGCGCAGACCGTGAGTGGCGCCAGCCAGCGGCTGCCGCGCAGTGGTGAGGTGCGTGCCAGCAACTCCCGTACCAGGATGGCGGGGACGAAGCCCTGCATCAGGTGTCCGAACCGGTCGTACGGATTCCGGGCCAGCCCCAGGCCGCTCTGCACCCATTCACCGAGTGGCACCCTGGCGTAGGTGAAGTGCCCGCCGAGCGCAAGCACGAGGGCGTGCGCCGTGAGCAGGCAGCACAGCAGGCCCGTCAGCGGAAAGCGCCGCCACGTCAGTACGACCAGGGGCAGTCCGATCAGCACCCACACCACTTCCAGCAGCCAGGTCATGCGGTCGTACGGCGCCCAGGCGGAGACGGCGAGTCCGGTGACCACGACGAGGACGCATACACGCGGGAGAACCGCGTGGGATGGGGGCGTATCGGCAGTGGGGTTGCGGGTGGTCTCGGTCAGGGACATGGCGGCGCTCCTTCTCCTCGGCCGCTTCATCATGGCGGCAGGGGTCCGCGGGAGCCTGAGTACGGCTACTCAGATGCCCGGGCAGCGCACAGGTGCTTCGGCGAGCCCGCGCCCGGCACGTCCCGTTGCCGTCCGCCGTGCTGCTCGATGCTGCGAGAGCAGTGCTACTCGGCGATTCCGTGGCGGGCGATCACCCGGTCCACGCGTGCGCGCACCAGGTACTCGCCGGGAACGGCGTTGCGCTCGCCGTACTCACGCCCCCGTGTCTCGCCCATGTAGCGCGCGCCGATCCGCGCTGCCCACAGGGCCAGTTCGCCCGGCTCGTCGACGAGTCGTGCCGTGCACTCGAACATGACGTACGCGAACGGTGGTTGCTGGTCGTCGACGCAGAGCGAGAAGCGGGGATCACGGCGCAGGGACTTGCACTTGAGGGATTCGTGCCATGTCGTGAAGACGAGCTGGGGTGACCCTCCGCCGTCGGTCTCCGAGTCGTCGAGAAGGAACCAAACCGGCGTCACATGCGGTCTGCCGTCAGCTCGGTTCGTCGCCAGCTTTCCGGTCCTCGTGCCTTCCAGGACGAAGGAACGCCACTCGCGCCCGCTCATCTCACGCATGGGCACCATTCCTCGCGCGACACCAGGACGGTCGTTCGGCGCGAGGATACTCCCGGGACGCACGGCGGCGGTGGAAGGCGCCCCGTCGACACTCCGTTCGCCCCGTGTCGGCGGCCTGCCGGTCTGCTGTGGCAGGCCGCCGACGGCTCGCAAGACGCCTACAGCGCGCGTTCCAGGCGGTCCGCCATCAGCTTGACGAACCGGGCCGGTTCCTTGGGCTGGCCGCCCTCGGCGAGGGTGGCCAGCCCAAGGAGGAGTTCGGCTGTCTCGGCGAGTCCGGTGTGGTCCTCGCGGTCCTTGTGGGCCTGGTTGAGGCCCTTCACAAGCTGGTGGTCCGGGTTGAGCTCGAGGATCCGCTTGGCGCGGGGGACCTCCTGTCCCATCGCGCGGTACATGTTCTCCAGAGCCGGGGTCAGGTCATGCGCGTCGGAGACGATGCAGGCGGCAGAGACGGTGAGGCGGGAGGACAGGCGCACTTCCTTGATGTCCTCGTCCAGCTTCTCCGTCATCCAGGCGAGCAGCCCGGCGTACTCCTCCGTCTGCTTCTCCCGCTCCGCGTCGGGGGTGTCGTCGTCCTCGGTGTCGAGGTCGATCTGGCCCTTGGCGACAGAGCGGAGCTTCTTGCCCTCGTACTCGCCGACGGCGTCCGCCCAGACCTCGTCGACGGGGTCGGTGAGCAGCAGCACCTCGATGCCCCGGTCCCGGAACGCCTCCATGTGCGGGGAGTTCTCGATGCTCTGGCGGGACTCGCCGGTGAGATAGTAGATGGCCTCCTGGCCGTCCTTCATCCGCTCCACGTACTGCTTGAGCGTGGTCGGCTCGGTGGCGTGGTGGGTGCCGGCGAAGGACGCGAAGGCCAGGATGGCCTCGCGGTTCTCCGGGTCGGTGACGAGACCCTCCTTCAGCACGGTGCCGAACTCCCGCCAGAACGTGGCGTAGCGGTCCTCGTCCCTGGTCATCATCTCCTTGACCGTGGACAGGACCTTCTTCGTCAGCCGTCGCCGCATCATCTCGATGTGGCGGTCCTGCTGGAGGATCTCACGGGAGACGTTGAGGGAGAGGTCAGCCGCGTCGACCACGCCCTTGACGAAGCGCAGGTACGGCGGCAGCAGCGCCTCGCAGTCGTCCATGATGAACACGCGCTTGACGTAGAGCTGCACACCGCGCTTGAAGTCCCGGGTGAAAAGGTCGTGCGGGGCGTGCGCGGGGAGAAACAGCAGGGCCTGGTACTCGAAGGTGCCCTCTGCCTGGAGGCGGATCGTCTCCAGGGGATCCCGCCAGTCGTGGCCGATGTGCTTGTAGAGCTCGTGGTACTCGTCGTCGGACACCTCGCCGCGCGACCGCGCCCACAGCGCCTTCATGGAGTTGAGCGTCTCGGGTTCAGGGGCGTCGTCGCCGGTGGCTGCTTCGGCGCTGCCGCCTTCGGGCACCATCCGGATCGGCCAGGTGATGAAGTCCGAGTACCGCTTGATGATCTCCCGGACCTTCCACGGGGAGCAGTAGTCGTGGAGCTGGTTCTCCGGGTCGGCGGGCTTGAGGTGGAGGGTGACCGACGTGCCCTGCGGGGCGTCGTCGACCGTCTCCAGCGTGTACGTGCCCTCGCCACGCGAGGTCCAGCGGGTGCCCTGACTCTCGCCGGCGCGCCGGGTGACCAGGGTGACCTCGTCCGCCACCATGAAGCCCGCGTAGAACCCGACGCCGAACTGGCCGATGAGCCCTTCCTGTCCAGCCGCGTCCTTGGCTTCCTTGAGCTCCTGGAGGAACTTCGCGGTGCCGGAGTTGGCGATCGTGCCGATGAGCCGCCCGACCTCGTCGTACGACATGCCGACGCCGTTGTCCCGCACGGTGAGGCTGCGGGCGCCCTTGTCGATGTCGATGTCGATGTGCAGGTCGGACACGTCGGCGTCGAGCGAGTCGTCCCACAGCTTCTCAAGGCGCAGCTTGTCCAGCGCGTCGGAGGCGTTGGAGACCAGCTCCCGCAGAAAGACGTCCTTGTTCGAGTAGACCGAGTGGATCATCAGCTGGAGCAGCTGACGGGCCTCCACCTGAAACTCAAACGTTTCCGTCGGCATATTCGCTTATCCCTCACAGGTCCTATGGTCAGAACTGGGCGGCCTCTACTGTAAAACACCACGTCAGGAAGGCGGCCTGAAAGGGGGTCAGCCGTTCTTGGCCGGGAGGGTCACTTCCCATGTGTCGACGGCATAGTGCCTGCGCATGCCGTGTGCCTCGTAGATACGCAGCGCCCCGCTCTTGTTGAGGGTGTCCACCCCGAGGCCGATGGTCTCCCGGCCGAGTCGGGCGTACACGCCGAACGCGTGGCGCAGCAGATAGCCGCCGAGGCCTCTGCCGCGTGCTTCCTCGCGGACTCCGATGTTGCGGACCCAGCCCATGCTGGCGCGGTCGTTGCGCGATATGAGCACCGCGGTGTCGCCGAGGTCCTCGGTCGAGGCGATCCACACCAGGGACCAGTCCTGACGGGAGCCGTCGATGTCCTCCAGCCACTGCTCATAGCTGCGGCTCTGGTGGTCGAAGTGTGCGGCGAAGGTTTCCTCGACCAGTGCGTGGGCGCGCCTGCGGTCGGCTTCCGCGGTGCAGTCCCGCAGGGTGGTACCGGGCGGCGGCTGCGGCACGGGGTCGGTCCGGGCGGACAGGGGGCGCTCCATCACGTGGTAGCGCCGTACCCGCTGCCAGCCGCGGGCTTCGAGCCGCCCGGTGTCCGTCGTCGGCTGCTGGTTGAGGTGCAGGTGCACGACGGCCTGCGTGGCTCCGTTGGCGCGTGCGCGCGCCTGCGCCCGCTCCTCTGCCAGTTCCAGGAGCCGCTCCCCCTCGGCCTGGTGTTCCGGCAGCACGTAGTGGTCGGCGTCGATGCGGTCAGTGCCCGAGTCGTCCCACACCAGCGCGTACGCGACCAGTCGGTCGCCCTCGAAGGCGAGCCAGGTGTCCTGCTCGGTGTCCACCTCGGCATGGCTGAGGTCGGCTTCGACGGTGTGCAGGTCGGTGTCCGGGCGGCCGATCTCGATGGTGTCGATGGCGTTGAGGAGGTCGCAGATCAACGGCGCGTCTTCCAGCGTGGCGGCGCGCACGGTCACTAGGGGTCTGTCATGCATCAGGCCACTCTCGGTGGCCTCGCCGCGCCACCGCAAACCGTTTATGCCGCCGTCCGTGTCCATTCTTCCAAAGTGGGGACCGCGAGCGCACTGGAGATCACCGCTTTCAGGGGAGTCACCGAGCCCTCACGGCTACGGCCCCGCGCTGCACCGGCGCGTCGATCCACACACCGAGCGCTCCTCCCACGAGCTCTCCGAGTGTCTCTCTCCCGGGCCTCAGCTCTACTCGTCAAGTCACCCGCCTCGCGGTGTGACGCAGCACGGCATGCGCAGTCCTCAACCACCGCTTCACCAGTACGAGATGTCGGGTGGTTCAGGTGTGCGGCGGCGCCACGTGGGCCCATGACCCAGGTGCCGGGAGACGAGTAGAACCGCGGTTACCCAAACGGCCACCGCGAGGCATCCGGTGGGCGAAGACCGCGCTGTGGCAGACACGAGGAGAAGCAGGCCGGACAGCACCGCGGCAGCCACGCTCGCCACCAAGAGCACGCGGTCCTTCCGGGTAACGCGAGCGGGGGCGGGAGTGGCCCGCAGAGCGGCTTCGAGCTGATCGAACAGTGCCACCTCTCGCGGTGGCAGTTCACTGGACACCCGCACCCCCTGCTCGTCCCCCACCCCAATCGTCGGGCTTGGGCTCACCTGACCCGGCCGGCACCGTTCAAACCAGGTACGGACGACCGTGCCTGAGATGGCGCTCCCGAAGCGGCAGGCTGCAGACACAGACGAAGGGCTCCTGAAGCACTACCGCCTGTGCGCTTCTGGCCCCCTGTACGAGGCGACCGCGTGCGCTTCCCGACACCGCCTCTCCTCCGGCGGCGCATATGACCGAGGCTCTCCAAGCGCACCCAACCGAGGGTTGGCGTTCAGCCTGCGTGGCCCTGATCAGGCGTGCGGAGGGCCAGGAATGCGACGTCGTCGTCGTTGTCGTCCGGGCGCGCTTGACTGAGCAAGGAGTCGCTGAAGGAGTCCAGCGGGCGGCGGGCCAGGGACGCGGCGTGTCTTCGGAGCCTGTCCATGCCGTCGTCGAGGGTGTGGCGGCGGGACTCGATCAGTCCGTCGGTATAGAGGACGAGGGTGGACCTCGGCGGCAGAGTGAGTACGGCATCCGTCCGGGCACTCTGGCCGCCGGTGCCGAGCAGGATGCCGTGCCCGCCCGTCAGGAAGCGTGTCCGGCCGTCGTCGGAGACCAGGAGCGGGGGCGGATGACCTGCATTGGCCCAGTGCAACGTCCAGCATCCGTAGTCACCCCTGGCGAGCCGGGCCACCACCATGGTGGCCATCGGTTCCTGAGCGATGTGCATGACCGCTTGGTCGAGATGGGTGACCGCGACGGATGGCGACTCAGGATGCATCCAGACGAACGCTCGCAGCATGTTGCGGATCTGTGCCATACCACCGGCGGCATCGAGGTCGTGGCCCACGACGTCGCCGATCGCCAAGGCGGTCGCACCGTCGGAGAGCGAGAAGGCGTCGTACCAGTCACCCCCGACCTGGGACGCATGCGGAGCGGGCACGTACCGGGCCGTCATCTCCAGCCCAGGCACCGTGGGCATCTGCGGCAGCAAATGCCTCTGCATCGTCTCGGCGACCTTGCGCTGCCGTTCGTAGAGGCGTGCGTTGTCCAGAGCCAGGCCCGCCCGCCGGGTGAGGTCCTCCAGCAGCGGCAGATCGGAGGCGGTGAAGGGCTCGGCCCGGCGCGAGCGCCCGAGGGTAAGTGCACCGAGCACCTCTCGCAGCCCACGGATCGGGGCGATGGCGGCCGAGTGCATGCCCGTCTCGCTGAAGAGCCGTTGCTGCTCGACGGCGATACCGGAGTCCGGTGGCCCGTGGTACATGGACGGGCTCGCGAGCGTCGAGGCGGCACCGCGCAGGGCCCGCGACAGGGGCATCGGCGATTCCTGTGGCACAGGCGGCATCGGGCCCTGCAGGTCAGGGCGCTCGATCAGCACGCCTTCCTCGTGCTGTACGACCAGTGCGCGTCTGACCTCGTCGACCTCGGTGATCAGGTCGAAGACCGCCCAGTCCGCGAGCCGGGGCACTGTCAGTGCTGCCAGACGGCGCAGCGCTGCGTCCACGTCCAGTGTGGAGGTGAGCTGGGTGGTGGTCTCCGCGAGGAGTGCGAGTCGATCCAGTTCCGCCAGCCTCGTGGAGGCCTCGACCTCGGCCTGGCGGGCGTCTGCCGGGTGCTCCGGCTGGTAGAGCAGGACCAAGGCGCCGAGAGTTCCGACGCCGAACTCGCAGGGAGTGATGAGCCAGGACAAGCCAAGCACCGCACCGTCACCGCGAGTGAACCAGTCCAGCTCGCTGTGCCTGGTGCTGTTCGTGAGGAGAGCCATCCGCAGTCCGCAGCGGCTGCGAGGCAGCGGATGTCCGTGACTGTCACGGTGCAGCAGGTCGTGCGCGTCCTGGCCGACGAACTCGTTCGCCGTTCTCTGGAACAGCTTCTCGGCTCGCCCGTTGACCGCGACGATGATGCCCTTGTCGTCCACGGCGAAGGCGGCCGCCGTGATTTCCTCGAATATCTCGGCCGGCAGGCTACGCCGAAACTTCTCAAGCGGGGCTCCCCCGCCACCCTGTGCGGCGATGGCCACTTCCCCTCCTCGTTCCGGCTTCGTCTCCTTGGTTTACCACCGCCGCAGTAACACAAGCACGTCCCGTCTTCCGCGCAGCGCGAGGTTTGGGGCGCGGGTTCCGGGGAACGGCTGTGCGGCGAATGGCCCGGGGCACCTGATTCCGTGCGTCCGCGTGCTGGCGTCGCCGAGAGACCCGGGCGGCGGTTCTCACAAGGTGACGACCATACATACAGGATGGCAGAGGCACGATGATGTGATGACCGCCGGTTGTCCTACGGGGCAGCGGTCGGGCGATTCAGGCTACGCAGCGTACGAGCGCAAGACGAGAGGTGCGTCCGCATCCAGTCCCTGAAAGCCGCGGCGGCGGCCCAAGTGACCTGCATCGATAAGGGGCCGCCTTCCGCCACCGCTTCGTGGAGCTCGCCTGCGTCTTCCGTCACGCCCGTTCCCAACAACCATCAGAACCTGGGCGTCATCGGTCCAGGCGGGGGCGGGCCGGCCAGGAAGTGGGCGATGGCAGTGAACAAAAGCGAATCACCTGCGGCGGTGAGCGCGCAACCGATCGATCATCGGCCGTCCGGTGGACCACTAACGAAGGTACGTCCGCTCCGCATGGCGGGTCCAGGCTCGGCAGGTATGCCTCCACACTGGCACATGACGTGCCGATCCTGCTGCTCCGCCCCCGTCCCGCTGGTGGTGCCTGTCCCCCACTGACAGGCACCACCAGCGACGCACCTCCCTGCCTGGGAGGTCGGGGCCCGGACGGGGAGGCCGACCCTCGGTGCGTGTACCCGTCACCCACACACAGACACGCCCGTCGAAGTCCGGGGCCGAAAAACGTTCAGGCAGCGCGGCTTCGGTTTCACCGCGGAGTGAGGGACGCGGCCGCTCCCGCCGCCTGGCCCCGCTCCGCCCGGGCTCCTGCCCCGGCGACGGCGGGCTTCCTACCAGCTTTGAGGCTGCGGGCGAGCTCGACGCAAAGGACGTGACGTGCTGCCCGCGACAGCGGAGAGTAGCCGTTGCTCCGGGCGCACCCCCTCAGAACTGCGCAGGTGAATGGCGTCGCGCGTTGCTTACCGGCTCGAAAGGCCACTCCGGCGAGCACGCTGCGTCAGCCTCCTCGGCGGCATGGACGTCGTTTCGCCGGCGGCGACCGGGGCGGCGCGGGGTGTGCGGGGCCGTGTCGGGCCCGCGTGGTCAGAAACAGTCAGCGCCTGACGCCATCGCGTCGGGCTGTGGAGCCGTCGGCCCAGGAGGTAGGCCCGTGAGCTCGCCGCGTGAGCAGCGGGATCCGGTCAGTGAGTACCCGCAAGCCGGAGTTCCCGGATCAGGAGCAGCCTCATCCGGGCTGGACCGGACCCATGGACCCTCCCTCGGACCATGGGAAGGAGCGTTGTCGGGGGCATGGAACGAACCAGGGACCCTCCGAGCATGCGATAAGGCCGCTGATCGGCTTTTCTGCCCATGGGGCTAATAGTGAGGCATCTGCGTGGCGCTGCCATGTCCATGGGGCGTGTTGAGGGCGGGGCTGCTCGGCGGTCCCTACGGTGCTCGTGATTTCCTCGCCTCTGGAGATGTCATGGGAGTCGTTTCGAGAGCGGGCGGTGCCTGCGCCCTCTTGGCCCTGGGCCTCGTCATTGTTCCCACCGCGTCCGCGCAGGCGGACCCTTATCGGGTCGGCCGAGGCCATTGCCTGTGATGTCCAAGCCCTCAAGGACGCCATCGACACCGCCAACACCGCTGGGGGCGGCACCATCCGGCTGGCCCCCAGGTGCACCTACAGGCTCACGGCAGTGGACAACACCGGCCCCAGCGGCGACCCCAACGGCCTGCCGCTGATCACCACCCCCATCACGCTCATCGGTGGCGGGGACACCGTCATCGAACGGTCCGACGCCGCACCGCAGTTCCGCATCTTCGAGGTCGCCGGTCCGGCGGGAGACCTCACCCTCGACGGCACCGGCAGCGAACTGGAGTACCGCCCGGGCAAGGGCCACCATCCGGGCCGTCACCGCCCGGGCCGCGGTGACGGCAACCACCGCCCGGGCCGGAACCACCGCCCGGGCCGCGGTGACGGCTGGGGCCTCGCCACCGCGCTCGTCAGCAGCTTCAAGGACCGCTATGAGCGCGACCGGACCTGCGAGGACGGGCCGGGCCTGACCATCCGCGGCGGCAGCGGCACGGAAGACGGCGGCGCGGTCTTCGTCGGTGTCGATCGCAGCTTGACACTCGAATGCACCACCTTCACCAACAACCAGGCCGACGCCGACGGCGGCGCCATCAAAGCCGTGAACAGCGCCAGCATCACCGCCACCAACAGCCGCATCACCAGCAACACCGCAACCACTGCTGGCGGCGGCATCGGTCTCGCTCTCGCCCTCGATGGCGACGATGACACCTTCGACCTGAGCCTGAAGAACACACCTCCCGGGAACTTGCGGTAGTCCGCTTCCATGGTCGAAGCGACGCCTGGGAGACCGGCAGCAAGGAAGAACGCTTCCGCCATACCTACGTGGGGAGCGAGCTCAGGGAGTGGCGGCCCCGTCTGCGTTCCCTGGCTGAGCGAGTCGGGGAGCTCCATGTGCTGTTCAACACCTGTTGCGGCGATGCCGCCGTACGTGCCGCCGAAACCATGCAGCACCTGATGGCGGTGTGCGGACATCGTTCGAGCGGCAGCGGGTAAGCGGAGGGGACACGATCCGAAGGAGGGCCAATGTCCGGATTCATGACTCGCATCAAGGAGTTCACTCGGAGCCCGCAGGGCCGTCGCACCATCGCCTCGGTCAGGCGCGCCGCCTCCGACCCGCGCAGGCGTGCCCAGGCCCGCGGGCTGCTCAGCCGACTGCGCGGACGCCGCTGACGAAGGGGGCGAGCGCCGGCCTATGAGCAGGGAAGCACTGACGCGGTGGGAGCGCGCCTTGGAGCGCTGGCAGAACGCGCTGGTCTCCAAGGCCCTTCATCATGAACCCGTCGAACTACTCGATGCGTTGCGTCGTACGTGTGATGAGCACGCTGTGGTGTGCAGCGAGAACAGGGTCATCGTGCCCAACGCCTACGAGGTGGAGCTCGACGAGCCGGTCTACGAGGAGTTGATGCGCCACCGCGGGGGCACGCTTGGAGAGGCGCTCGCCGAGGATCTGACCCGCCATGGCGAACGGAACGGGTACGAGTGGGCGGGGCCGCTGGCCGTGCGAGTCACCTCGGCCATGCGCCCCCCGGACGAACCATACCGAGTGGCAGGCAGCCCCATGCCCCACATACGCGCCGACGCCTTCGGCGCGGCGGACTGACACTCAGGAGCTGCGCTCGTCCGACAGCCGTCGTGCTTTCCACACACGACCGAAGACATACGCGTCGTGCCCCGCATCGGCCTCCGAAAAACCACATCCTGACGCCACCCAACGCCACGACCAGGCTGAGGGCCGCCCGCGACCCCTTGTTCGCCGGCCGCCCTTGAGGCCCACTGCTTTCGTAGGGTGAGCCAGCCGGTGGGGCACCGTCCGGCGGTCACGGCGCTGTTCGCCCTGAGGTCGATCGGCCGCATCCTGGCGAGGGATTCACCGGCTCCGTCCGGACCGCCGAGGGCTCCGGCAACCCCGCGGACGCGTACGTGGTGCCGGCTCGTCGGTCTCGGCAGGGAAGCATTTCCGCGAAGCCCTGTCACATCCCACACCGTACTAACCGACAACGGTCCAGGGTGTCGCGCCGTTGACGACTACGAGCACACCGAAGACCACGAGATCGGTTGTTCCGAGGAGTAGACCGAGCCATGCCCGGAAGCGTCGCGGCGTATTCCGACGCAACGATATGAGGGCGAGCGTGATGGCGGCGGGGCCGAGCACGACGTTGAGCACGAGTAGCCCTACAAGACCGAGCACGAAGGACGCTACAGCCATGCCCTCCGTGTCCCGTCGGCCGGTGTTCCGGCTGGGTGGAGCCGTCAATCGCATCCGCTCAGGCGCTTCCTGCGCTGTTGCGACGGCGCCGTTCCTTCATGGCGAAAACGGCTAGCCATAGGGCGATCACGGCGGCGGCCGTCACCGTGACCGGCCAGGGAGCGTAAGCCGCGGTCCCCAAGAGCATGGCCATCACAAGCAGGGCCACGACCAGAAAGAGCATTTGCGTCATCCCTTCCATACCTCTGCATCTCAGCGGCTGACCAGTTCACTTCGCAGGTGGATCTTCGCGACACCGCTCACGGGACACGACGGCCCTGCTGGGGCACCGCTTGAAGCAGTTCAGAACGGCCGAAGAGAAGGCTGTACCCCGGGGGAAGTTCTCCTAGGATCCGGTCGATCAGATCTGGTTGAACCAGGCGGTTCATCACGCGCAGGACGGAGCCGGCGTCCCAGCGTGCCGTACCCGGTGTGCCACTGGTGCGACCCGCGAGATCCTTGACGAACTCCCAGCCGGTCAGGGGGCTCGACTCCGGAGCCGGCGCTGTGAAGACGACGGCTGCCTCGAAAGGGAGGTACGCCGCGAGCTCGACGCTTACCCGTCCGCTGATTTGTGTGCCCAGGCCGACGAGCACGGCGTGGATGACCTCCTCGGCTCGCTCACGGCTCGGGTACATGCCTTCATGGCAGACCGCCTCGACCATGTGCTTGAACGTCGTGCCTGAAGCAGTCGGAGCGTAGCCGGGCTGGACCGTCATGGCGGTGTGGTGACCTTCCTGCTCAAGGTTCAGTTGTTTTGTACGGGTTGCTTGTGACCGGAGATTGCAGAGTCATGCCTGCCGTGCCGGTCGAGAGGGTCCTCCTGATCAAGCGGGAGGTCGTAATCGTGCGCTCGCCAGCAGCATGGGCGGAGCAATGAGCCCACTCCGTGGCCGCCCGCCAGTAGGTCTGCCCGATTGACCTGGTGGACGACTGTCGCTCTGGGCAGAGTGGGCCTTCGCTCCGGTCTCGCATGAGCGGCCTACCGCCCTGCGCTGCGGGCCTCAATCGCGGGGACGAAGGGACGCTGTCGGCCCTCCGGACCGGGAAGCAGCGACCGGATCGGGAGCGGCCTGGGCCGACAGCGGTGCGGCGATGGACTCCAGTGACCTGCCCTCGGCGTTGACGGCAAGGAACAGCGCGACCATGCCTGCCGCGGTCATCAGTGCCGCGCCCACGCAGAATGCGAGGACGGTATCACCCACGACGCCGCTGGAAGTGAGCTCCGCGAACAGCAACGGTCCGGAGATCCCGCCCGCGGCTGTGCCGACGGCATAGAAGAAGGCGATGGCCATGGCCCGGGTCTCCATCGGGAAGATCTCACTCACGGTCAGATAGGCGGAGCTGGCTCCCGCAGAGGCGAAGAAGAGGACGACGCACCAGCACGCCGTCATCGTCAGGGCGTCCAGTCGCCCGCTGTCGAAAAGCCATGCGGTGACGAACAGCAACACGCCAGAGGTGAGATACGTACCGGCGATCATCGGCTTGCGGCCGACGGTGTCGAACAGCGGGCCGAGGATGAGCGGCCCTAGGAAGTTGCCGAGGGCGATGACCGTGAAGTAGTAGCCCGTCGCGTCGGTGGGGACCTCGAAGAAGGCGATGAGGATCGTGGCAAAGCCAAAGGTGATCGCGTTGTAGAGAAACGCCTGACCGATGAAGAGCGACAGCCCGAGCACGGCGCGCTTGGGGTAGGACGGAAGACGGTGCGGGCGATCAGGCCGAACCCGATGCTCTGCCGCTGTGTGATGGTGATGGAGTCCCCCGGCTCGGGCAGCGGCTTGCCGGTCTCCCCTTCCACTTCCCGTTCGACGTCCGCCACCAGGTCTTCGGCCTCGCGGTCGCGTCCGTGGATGAACATCCAGCGCGGGCTTTCCGGTACGTTGCGGCGAACGAGCAGGATGACGAGGCCCAGGACGACACCGAGGGCGAAGGTGAGCCGCCAGCCGACGTCCTTGGGGAAGATGCCGGTGTTGAGGGCGAGAACCGACAGCATCGAGCCTGCCATGGCGCCGAGCCAGAAGCTTCCGTTGATGATCAGGTCGACGCGGCCCCGGTACCTGCTGGGGATGAGCTCGTCGATGGCGGAGTTGATGGCCGCGTACTCGCCTCCGATGCCGAAGCCGGTAAGGAAGCGGAACAGGACGAACCACCAGGCGTGGGTCGAGACGGCGGTCATCGCGGTCGCCGCGAGATAGACGCTCAGTGTGACGAGGAAGAGCCTCTTGCGTCCGTAACGGTCCGTCAGCCAGCCGAAGAACAGCGCCCCTGAGCAGGCTCCCGCCACGTACAGCGCCGCTGCCAGCCCGGTGACCTGGGCGGGGCTGATGGTGAGACCGCTGCCCTCCTCGGCGAGCCGCCCTGCGACGTTTCCGACGACGGTGACCTCGAGGCCGTCGAGGATCCACACGGTGCCGAGCCCGATGACGATCGTCCAGTGCCAACGGGACCAGGGGAGCCGGTCGAGCCGGGCGGGGACCTTCGTGGTGACCGTGTCCGTGCGGGCCGTGCCCGTCTCGCTCATCGCATCGCTCCCCTGAGGACGGTCCGGTTGCCGCTCAGCCGGCGGTTACCCGAACGCTCTACCCGGAAACGACGGACAAGGCGAGGCGCGCCGACAGATCACGCCCCTGTCGGGGAGATGGTCAAGCGAGCTGTCGCGTCGACGACATCCCGGAGTTGCCCCGTGTGGCGGTACCAGGCGCGCTGGCGGTCCGCTCCGGTGCCGAGGCTGAGGTGGCGAGCGAGGAGGCTGAGTGCCGCCGGGAGATCGCCGGCCGCCGCGAGACCCGGCGCCGCGCGGACGAGGAGCCTCCCGACGAGCCACCTGGCGGGCACCAGCCGGTCGGTCAAGGGGTCGGGTAGGAATCCGGTCACACCGGCACGGGCAGCACACCGGTGAGCCGTGCGCAGTTGGTAATCCGTCACCGGGGCCGGCGGGCGTTCTTCGCGCATGTCGGCCAGCAGCGCCGCGCACAGCCCACGGACGATCGCGGCAAGCAGAACGGTGCTCTGCAGGTCGGCGTTGACGTCGGCGACCCGTATTTCCAGGGTGGGTACGTGCTCCGACGGCCTGGCATACCAGTAGAGCGAGCGCCGGTCGAGGACAACTCCCGAGTGGATCAGGGCATCCAGCGTCGCCTCGTACCCGGTGCGGTCGAGCAGGGGCGACGGACCTACGGAAGGCCAGCGCTCGAACTCCACCGATCGTCGACTCGCAAAGCCGCTGTCCTGTGCGCCGCCGAATGGGGAGTTCGCCGCGAGGGCCTGGAGCGTGGGCAGCCAAGGGCGCAGATGCCCGGACAATGCCACCGCTTCGGACTTGTCGTGCGTGCCCACGTGCACGTGGCAGCCACAGGCGATGCCTTCCACCCCGTCCACTACACCTTGGCAGTGGGCTTGCATACGCAGGTAACGAGGCTTGTCGGTGACCGGGATGGGACGGGCGGGAGGAATGACGGGCGTTCCCGATGCCAGCAGCAGGCAGTCCGCCTGCCGTGCCGCCGCGGCCATCTGCGACCGCAGAAGAAGCAGCTGCTCGCGGAGCTCCGTGAGGGAGGCTGTCGGGCGAGTGCATGTCTCCACAACGCAGCTGTAGAACTCGCTCTGGACCAGATCGCCGAGGGAGGGCCGAGCCCGGGCGAGCACTTCCGGGGCTCTGGGCACGGGCTGCCCGGTGTGCCGGTCGACGAGCAGGAACTCCTCCTCGACGCCGACTGTGCGCACCATCTGGTCCATTGCGCGCGGGACCGCCCCTCCCCACGAGCTCGCTCCCAGCCGCTGCGCCAGGGTCATAACGCACATATACCCCAGCCAGCAGTCTGCACTCGATCTCAGAGCCGGGCCGGCACACGACCTCGCTCAGCGGCGTTCAGCGCTGGCACCAGACCGTCCGCCGTCCGGCAACGCGGCTCGAATCCAGACCGCCACGGCCGGCGTCCGCGGGTCGACCTACGCCCGCCAGAGGACCTCGTCACACAGGAGGTTTCCGAGCCCGGCGACGACGGACTGGTCCATGAGAACGCTTTTGACCGCTCCACGCCGTTCATGCAGGATTTGTCGCAATTGCATCCAGTTCACGTCGAGCGCGTCCGGCCCCAGGCGACCGAGGATCCGCCCGACGGCGGCGGCGTCCGCGAGCCGAATTCCCTGGAGTTTTCGCTGGTCGCGATAGCAGAGGCGTCGACTGCCCTCGAATGTCAGAACGATGCGATCGTGCGCATGAAACGCTGTGTCCGGGGAACAGCACCGAAGCGAACCGGTCATCCCGAAATGGCAGACGATCGTGGGCTCGTCTTCCGTTTCGGCACGAACAGCCATTTGCCGTGACGCCATGAATTTCCGAGACGCATCGCACAGGCAGACGTGGCCAGGGCTCTCCCTGATCCGAAGGTTGGCGACCTGGTCGCAGCCCTGTCGAGCAATTGACCCATATCCAGGAAGGCGAGGTTTGGCGGAGGCCGTCCGAGGTAGCCGCATTAATAGCCGTAAGCATCGTCAACGCCGCAGGGAGCTGATTCACGTGGCTGCGCAGGGCAAGAAGATCCGCGGCAAGGCTCAGGAGACCGCCGGCAAGGCCAAGCAGAAGGCCGGCGAGGCGGTCGGAAACGAAGAGCTACGCACAAAAGGCACCGCCGACCGTGTGGCGGGCAAGACGAAGCAGGCCGCTGCCGAAACGGAACAGACCGTGCGCGGCACGGCCGAGGAGCTGAAGGGCAAGGCCCGCAAGAACATGTAGGTAGTGGCGGATTCGGGCGGGCAGGACGAGGCCCCCGGACTCTTCCGTCACGCCCGTTCCCAACAACCATCAGAACCTGGGCGTCATCGGTCCAGGCGGGGGCGGGCCGGCCAGGAAGTGGGCGATGGCAGTGAA
>NZ_JBEYBS010000020.1:0-145757 GCF_040632375.1 Streptomyces sp. NPDC019396
AACCCGACCGCTGGTGTGAACGTTACTGACACCAACACTCGGATCTCGATCGTCAAGGAGCCGAAGAGCGGCGAGACGATCTCCGTGAAGGTCGGTCCCTCGAAGAAGTAAATAGCAAAACCGCAGGTCAAAACATGATCGGCCGTCGCCCCCTAGCGGGCGGCGGCCGATCGTGTTTAGGTGCCTCTGACCACTTCTTATTGACAGCGAACTCACGGGGGAGTGATAGGCATGCCCGGCGGAGGATTCAGCAAGCTGCCAGGCGGCAGCGTCGTGGTGGCCATCGGCCTGCCCGATCCGGCCGGCAGCGACCGCACGGTACGGGTCCTGGTACACGCGGCGAACCGCGCCCGCGCCCTGACCCGGCTGCGGAATCTGGGACTGCGGGCGGTCTATCTGCGGGGGAACACGGAGCCGCCGACCCCGGACGAGATCACGGCCGTGCTGCACCATCCGGACGGGCTGCTCTGGCGCACCCACGAGGGCATCGCCGGACAGCAGGAGCTGTGGCACCCGATACGGGCACTGCTGCGGCCGGCGGGCAGTGCCTAGGATCCACTCGGCGGGGTGCCTCCGGGCCGGCGGCGCCGCAGCACCCCGGGGATAGCGCGGGACCGGTGGACGGGACCGGGAAACGGCGGCCCCCGGGGCGGATCCCGCCGGGGGCACGGAGCCGGCCTCAGACCACCGGCTTCCCCGACAGCTCCACGCCCGCCTCGCGCATCTGCCGGAGCGCCCGGGCCACGGTCTCCTCCGCGACCCCCGCGGTCAGATCCAGCAGGACATGCGCGCGGAAGCCCCCGCGCAGCGCGTCCAGAGCCGTCGCCCGCACGCAGTGGTCCGTCGCGATGCCGACCACGTCTATCTCGCTGACCTCGCGTGCCCGCAGCCATTCGGCAAGCGTCACGCCGTTCTCGTCGGACCCCTCGAAGCCGCTGTACGCGGCCTCGTAGGCGCCCTTGTCGAACACCGCCTCGATGGAGCCGCTGGCGACGGCGGGGGCGAAGTTCGGGTGGAAGCCCGCGCCCTCCGTCCCCGCGACGCAGTGCGCCGGCCAGGAGTCGACGTAGTCCGGCTGCTCGGCGAAGTGCGCACCGGGTGCGATGTGGTGATCACGGGTGGCCACCACATGGCGGTAGCCGGCCGTGGACTCGCCGATCAGATCGGTGATGGCGGCGGCGACATCGGCGCCGCCCGTGACCGCGAGGCTCCCTCCCTCGCAGAAGTCGTTCTGTACGTCCACGACGACCAATGCGCGGTGCATGGCGGTTTCCTTCGCTGTGGGGGCCGGCGGCGGTGTGCGGCTACTGTGCGAGCGGTTCGACGGTTCGAGGGTAGAGACTTCGGACGCGGTACGGGAGACGGCGGTCGTCCGATCATCCGCAGTACGTCATCCGGCGTACTCGGTGGGGATCACCGGCTCACCACGGGACAGCTGGACCGCCGAGACGGGCAGTGCCGCCCGGGCCGCGCCGTGCCGCTCGCGCGCCGCGTCCAGCGGCTCCCGGCCGATGACCTGCCCGCCCTTGACCAGCTCGACCAGCAGCTCCCTGCCCTCGAGCTCCTGCGGCAGCGGTCCGGTGCCCAGTACCTCGGCCTCGGCCACCCCCTGCGGGTCGCGCCGGCGGGCCGCCCACTTGCGGCCCCCGACGGACTGCTTTCCCGCGGTCGACTTCTTCGCGACCGGCACCAGCGGCGCCCCGGCGTCGGCGGAGGTGGCGCGGGCGACCAGCTTGTAGACCATGGAACAGGTCGGATGCCCGCTGCCGGTGACCAGTTGGGTGCCCACGCCGTACGCGTCCACGGGCGCGGCGGCCAGTGAGGCGATCGCGTACTCGTCCAGGTCCGAGGTCACGACGATCCGGGTGTCCCGTGCGCCCAGCTCGTCGAGTTGCTGCCGCACCCGGTGGGCGACCAGCAGCAGGTCTCCGGAGTCGACACGCACGGCCCCGGGCCCGGTGCCGGTGATCTCCACGGCGGTACGGACGGCCTCGCTGACGTCATAGGTGTCCACGAGCAGCGTCGTCCCGCCGCCGAACGACTCCACCTGGGCGCGGAAAGCGTCCCGTTCGGTGTCGTGCAGCAGGGTGAAGGCGTGGGCGCTGGTGCCGACCGTCGGGATCCCGTAGCGGAAGCCCGCGGCGAGATCGGAGGTGGAGTCGAAGCCGCCGATGTACGCGGCGCGTGAGGCGGCGACGGCGGCGAGCTCGTGGGTGCGCCGGGCGCCCATCTCGATCAGACGGCGCCCGCCGGCGGCGGCGGACATCCGGGAGGCCGCGGCGGCGATCGCGGAGTCGTGGTTGAGGATCGAGAGGATCACCGTCTCCAGCAGCACGCATTCGGCGAAGGAGCCTTCGACCCGCAGGATCGGCGAGCCGGGGAAGTACACCTCGCCTTCCGGATAGCCCCAGATGTCGCCGCTGAAGCGGTAGTCGGCGAGCCAGTGCAGGGTGGGCTCGTCGACGATGCCGTGGTCGCGGAGGAAGCCGAGCACATCGGGGTCGAACCGGAAGTTCTCCACGGCGTCCAGGACGCGCCCGGTTCCCGCGACCACGCCGTAGCGGCGCCCGGTGGGCAGACGTCGGGTGAAGACCTCGAAGACCGAGCGCCGCTCGGCCGTGCCGGCCTTGAGCGCCGCCTGGAGCATCGTGAACTCGTACTGGTCGGTGAAGAGCGCGGTCGACGGTACGTCGACACGCGGCCTCGTATCCGCGGTGTCCATGGCACGATGCTAGCGCACATCTCGTCAAACTGACGAAATCTCTGTCCGGTGGTCTCGCCACGCTCTGTCCGGCGGTCCGTTCTGATGCAGTCAGCCGGATTGGCGGGGGTCGTTTGTGCGACGGGCATCCTCGGGTGGCAGCATGGGTGGAGTGACTGTGCCCACCGAGATCGAGCGTCCCCAGTCGGCCGAGGAGACCTTCGCCGTACCCGAACCTGACGTTCCCTGGGTGACGATCGTCCATAACGACCCGGTGAATCTGATGAGCTACGTCACTTATGTGTTCCAGGCGTACTTCGGCTACTCCAAGGACAAGGCCCACAAGCTGATGCTGGACGTCCACCACAAGGGCCGCGCCATCGTCTCCAGCGGCAGCCGCGAAGAGATGGAGCGCGATGTGCAGGCGATGCACGGATACGGACTGTGGGCAACGCTCTCCCAGGACCGCGGCTGATGGCCGGCCACTTCGAGGCGCTGCCCGGCGGCGGCGCGGCCGTCGCACTCGACGAGGTCGAGATCTCCATCCTGCGCTCGCTGGCCGTCCAGCTGCTCGAGCTGATCGGACCGGGCGAAGAGTCGGCCAAGGGTGAGGACCCGCTGGCCGCGCTGTTCACCGAAGGCCCGAGCGAGCCGCCCGCGGATCCGGCGCTGGCCCGGCTCTTCCCGGACGCCTACGGCGAGCCCGGCAGTCAGGATCCGGACGAGGAACTACGCGAACACTGCGCCGAGTTCAGGCGCTACACGGAGAACGACCTGCGCGCCCGCAAGCGTGATGACGCCCTGGCCGTGGTGCGCAGCCTCGACGCCCTCACCTCCGCGGGCGAGGGCGGCGCGGTGCTCAAGCTCACCGCCCAGGACTCCCTGCACTGGCTCGGCGCGCTCAACGATCTGCGGCTGACCATCGGTACCCGGCTCGAGGTCGCCGACGAGGACGAGAGCGGCGAGCTGTACCGGCTGCCGGACGCCGATCCCCGCAAGCCGATGGTGATGGCGTACCTCTGGCTCGGGGCGCTCCAGGAGACGCTCGTCGAGACCCTGATGCCGTGACGCCCGGGCGCCGGCGCCGTCACATGTCCATGCCGTCGCGGTCACGCACCCCCGCCCCGTCCGGTGATCACGCCGTGACCTGGGCGACTCCATAGCGTTACCGTTCGTTCGCTCAGCGGACGCTCAAATCCGGATAACGATCGCGTCACTCGGTCGCCCCTGTTTGGGGTTTTGCGTCACCCGTGTCCGGTTCTTCCTGTGGTCTGCGCCACAGTGCCCCGGAGTGATCACCCCGCCCTGCGTGATAGATCTTCACGACCGCCCGGGCACGCCACCCATGTACCCGGGGGCGCTTCGACCGGCAGACCGCCGGCGGCACTCCAGTCACATCCGGGGGGATCAGGGCCTGATCCGCAGTCACACCGAGCGGTGTCGCGGATCAGAATGGAGAAAGGCGCACCACCATGACCTCGTTGCAGGTCGACAAGCACGCCGGCACGGCCGGGGACGCTCCGCAGGAGGGCTACGAGCGCGGGCTCGGCAGCCGACAGGTCCAGATGATCGCCATCGGCGGTGCCATCGGCGTGGGCCTCTTCATGGGAGCCGGAGCCAACATCGAGAAGGCCGGCCCCAGCATCATCCTGATGTACGCCCTCGCCGGCGCCATCATCTTCTTCATCATGCGGGCGCTCGGCGAGCTGCTCCTCTACCGGCCGGTGTCCGGTTCCTTCGCGGAGTACGCCCGCGAGTTCCTCGGCCCGTTCTTCGGGTACGTCACCGGCTGGACCTACTGGCTGATGTGGGTCGTCACCGGCATGGCCGAGCTCACCGCAGCCGCCATCTATGTGCACTACTGGTTCCCGAGCATCCCTCAATGGGTCAGTGCCCTGGCCTTCCTCGTGGTGCTCTTCGGCGTCAACCTGATCTCGGTGAAGATCTTCGGCGAGGTCGAGTTCTGGTTCTCGATGGTCAAGGTCACCGCGATCATCGGCATGATAGTGATCGGCCTCGGCGTGCTCACCCTGGGCTTCTCCGACGCCGGCGACACCGCCGCCGTCTCCAACCTCTGGTCCCACGACGGCATCTTCCCGAACGGCATCGGCTCCAGCCTGATGACCCTTCAGGGCGTGATGTTCGCCTACCTCGCCGTCGAACTCGTCGGCGTCACCGCGGGTGAGTCCGAGAACCCGGAGAAGACCCTGCCCAAGGCGATCAACACGCTGCCCTGGCGCATCATCATCTTCTATGTCGGCGCGCTGCTCGTGATCCTGTCCGTCGTGAAGTGGACCGAGTTCCACGCCGGTGAGAGCCCCTTCGTTCATGCCTTCGACAAGATCGGCATCCCGCTGGCCGGCGGCATCGTCAACTTCGTGGTGCTCACCGCCGCGCTGTCGTCCTGCAACTCCGGTATGTACTCCACCGGCCGGATGCTGCGTGACCTGGCGTCCAACGGCGAGGCTCCGAAGTCCTTCGGCAAGCTCAACGCCCGCAAGACCCCGGCCATCGGCATCACCATCTCCGTGGCCCTCATGGGTGTCGGCGTGGTGCTGAACTACCTCGTCCCGGAGAAGGCGTTCGGCTACGTCGTCTCGGTGGCCACCGCGGCCGGTATCTGGACCTGGATGATGATCCTCATCAGCCACATCCGCTACCGGCATGCGGTCAAGAAGGGCATCCTGCCCGCGTCCTCCTTCCCCGCCCCGGGTGGCTCGGTCGGAAGCTGGGTCGCCCTGCTCTTCCTGCTCGGCGTCACCGTCATGATCGCGCTCGAAAGGGACGGCCTCATCTCCCTGATCGTGGGCGCCGTCTGGGGCGCCGGCCTGGCCGTCGGCTGGGCGGTCCTCAAGGGCCGCAACCCGCAGCTCGGCGAGCCAAGCCACCCCGAGTACGCGGACGCCGTCAAGTAGCTCGCTCCCCACAGCGAACATCGGGTCATGCCGGGCTCACCCCGCCGGCATGACCCGATGTGCGTTCCCGCTCCGGCCGTACCGCCGTCAGGTCAGCCGTACGTCCTTGGCGCTGGCGTACAGCACCACCCCGTCATCGGTGACCGCGACACGGGTCGGGGCCAGCCCCACGGGCAGCTCCGGCACGGTGCGCTCGCGGTCCTTGAACGCCTCGGTGATCCGGGGGCTCGACGGGTCGATCCGGCTGCCCGCGAAGGACGCCGCCACCGGCACCATGCTGATGGTTCGTCCGGACAGCCGCAGCTCGGCGTGGATGGTCAGCTGCAGCCCGAAGATCTGCCGGTCGATACGCAGCCGCCCGTCGTCCGCGGACAGCGAAGTGCCCTCGCCGAGACCGTCGCCCAGCGAGCTCAGCGGCACGGTGAACCGGGCGTCCGCGCTCGCGGCCGTATAACCGTCGCCCTTCTCGCTGACCTCGTGCAGCTCCAGTGAGGCCCGCACGGGACGCCCTTCCCCGGTGACGGCGTCGGCCCGCACCGCCACCTCGGGGAACGTGCCCTCGGCGCTGCTCAGCAGGAAGGGGAAGGCGTCGATGCTCACCTCGGGGGTGCCGACCACGGACTTCTGCTGCCCGGCGATCCGGTCGGCGAGCCGCTCCTCGGCCACCGATGCTGCGACCCGGTCGGCCACGGGCAGCGCGGCAAGCACCACGCTCAGCGTGGCCCCGGTCCACAGCAGCTTCCGGCGTCCGAACGGGCCGGGGACGCGCAGCGCGCTCAACCGCTTCATGAAGAGCTCCCGTTGCTCGTGCTGCTCGCGAGGGCCCCGTCACCGGAGGTCTCGCCTGGCGCGTGGGACACCTGGCCGGTGGCCCCGTGGCCCTCGTCCTCCTCGTGGCCGTCGTCCTCGATGGCCATGTGCGGCAGCAGCCGGTCCAGCCAGCCTGGCAGCCACCAGTTGGCGCGGCCCAGCAGCACCATCGTGGAGGGGACGAGCACCCCGCGTACGACGGTGGCGTCCAGGGCCACGGCCGTGGCCAGACCGATGCCGAACATCTTCACCACAGGATCGTCCGAGAGCAGATAGCTGAGGAAGACGCTGACCATGATCAGTGCGGCCGATGTGATGATCCGCCCGGTTCCGGCGAGGCCGGTGATCACGGCCCGCCGGGTGTCTCCTTGCCGGACATACGCCGCGCGCACCGCGCTGAGCAGGAACACCTCGTAGTCCATGGACAGACCGAACAGCACGGCGAACATCAGCAGCGGCACATATCCGGGAATCGGTACGGCGCCTTCGAGCCCGATCAGGTCCGCGGCCCAGCCCCACTGGAAGAGCGCGGTGAGCACGCCGTAGGAAGCGGCGACCGAGATCACGTTCATCAGCGCGGCCTTCACCGCGATGACCGGGGAGCGGAAGGCGAACAGCAACAGCAGTGCGGCGACGGCCAGGACGAACCCTACGACCAGCGGCATCCGCTTGCCCAGGCGTTCGTTCATGTCGTCCTGGATGGCCGTGGCACCGCCCACGTGGGTGACCTGTCCCGTGCCCTCGGTGGCCTCGGGCAGGGTCTCGTCCCGCAGCCGGTGCACCAGGTCGGCGGTGGCCGGATCACCGGGCGCGGTGGTGGGGGTGACCTGCCAGCGGGCATGCGTGGCGCCCTTGTCGAGCTGCGCCGGGCCGACGGACGCGACACCTTCGGTGGCGCGCAGGGCGGCGGTCAGGCCCGTGACCCGTCTGTCGTCCGGGCCGGAGGCACGGCTGGGCATCGTGGTCACCACCTGGAGGGGACCGGTGGCGCCGGGCCCGAAGGCGTCGGTCAGCCGGTCGTACGCGATCCGGCTGGGCGTCCCCGCCTTCTTGTCGCCCGCGTCGAGCTGACCGAACGACAGCTGCGTGGCCGGTATGGCCAGCACACCGGTCAGTACGAGACCGGCGAGCAGACAGCGCCACGGACGGGCGGCCACGTACACGGCGATACGGCCCCAGCCGCGCGGGCGCTCGGCGTCCTGGAGGGGCTCCGCGTCGGCCGGTCCGGCGGCACCCGGCTCGGCGCCACCGGCGCTCGCCTTCGCGTCCTGGGGCGGTGTCTTCGGTGCCTTCGGCGTGAGCCGTCGCCCGAGCAGCGAAAGGACGGCGGGCAGCAGGGTGAGGGTCACCGCCATGGCCACGAGCACGGCGATGCCCGGGGCGAGCGCCAGCGCGTGCAGCAGCGGCATACCGCCCAGCGCCAGCCCGGCCAGCGCGGCGATCACCGCGCTACCGGCGAAGGCCACGGCCTTGCCGGAACCTGCCGTGGTGCGCGCCGCCGCGTCCTCGATACCGATTCCGGCCGCCCGAAGCTCACGGAACCGGGTCAGGCAGAAGAGCGTGTAGTCGATGCCCACGCCGAGACCGATCATCGCCGCGATGGTCGTACCCGTGGACGGCATGTCCATCAGATGACCCACCAGGCCGATCGCGCACAGCGAGATGGCCAGCCCGATCGCCCCGCTGAGCAGCGGCACCCCGGCCGCGACCAGGCTGCCGAAGCCCACCGCGAGGATGATGAAGGCCGCCGTGAGCCCGATGATCTCGCTGTGGCCGGCGTCGCCCCGGTCCGCCGCGGCGGCGAGATCGCCGCCCGCGGTCACCTCGATCCCGGCGTCGGCGGCCGGAGCCGCGGCGTCCGTGATGCTCCGGGTGGTCTCGGTGGTGATGTCCCGGCCGGTGACGTCGAGTTCGACGAAGAGCTGTCCGGTGTGCTTGTCGGCGCTCAGGGCGCCGCGGGCCTTCGGATCGAACGGCGTGGTGACGGCGACGACATGGTCCACGTCCGCGATGGCCCGGGCGGACTCCTCGACGGCCTTGCGCTGTGCGGTGGCGCTGAGGGCGGGGGAGCCGGGCGCCGTGTACAGCACCACGGGCTGGCGGCCGGACGCCGAGTCGGCGAAGGCCTCCGACGCGTCGCGTGCGGCCTGGCTGTCGCTGCCCGGGATGGTCACGGCCTCGGAGGTGACCCGCCCGAACGCCCCCAGGGCGCCGGCCACGGCGATGGTCAGCAGCACCCAGGCGGCCACGGTCCGCTTGGGTCTGCGGGCGCACCAGCGCCCTACGGACAGGAGCATCAGGAAAGTCGTCCCTCTCGTGCGGTGGTGGACCCGGTACCCCGGAGAACCGGCGCGGCGGTGGACGTACGGAACGACCAGCCGCGAACCCCCCGGGCGAAGTCCTTGCACTCTGCGTGCAAGTCGTGCCATCAGCACGGTTGCATTGCGAGTGCAATAATGTCAACGCAGGGATGGGAGGACCGAGGTGGAACAGGCACTTCGAAGGACATCGGACAGCGGACGTGAGGGCGGCGGCCAGGGGCGTCAGGCGTCTCGTGCACGTGCCCAGGACGGCCGCACCGAACGCGGGCGGCAGACCCGCGAGAAGATCGCCGACGCGATGCTCGCCCTGCTCGACGAGGGGCACACGCAGTTCCCCGCGGACCGCGTGGCCGAGCGCGCCGGGGTGTCCCGGCGCCTGGTGTTCCACCACTTCGCCGACATGGCCCAGCTCCAGGACACCGCCATCGGCCGCCGGCTGGATCAGCTGACGGCGCAGATCAAGCCGTTGCCGACCGAGGGCCCCCGCGCGGAGCGGGTGGCGGCCCTGGTCGAGCAGCGTGCGCGCATCCTGGAGTGGATCACCCCGGCGCGACTGACGATGATGCGCATGGAACAGCTCTCCGAGCGCGTGCACGAGGTCACCCGGCAGATGACGGAGTTCGCCCGCATCCGGCTGACCGAGGTGTTCGCCACCGAGCTCGACGCCCTCCCCGAGGAGCGCCGGACAGACCTGGTCAACGGGCTGGACGCGGTGACCGCATGGGGCGCCTGGCACCACTGGCGCAGCGCCGGTCTGGAGCCGGATGCCGCCCGCCGGGTGATGGAGGCGACCGTGCACGCCCTGCTCGCCGCAGCGGACCGGCCGGATTCCGCTGACGGCCGCGCATGATCTCACTCACTGGTCCCCGGATCTCAGATCCAGGGCGGCTGCGCCTATTCTCGTCACCATGCTGACCATCACCCAGGCGCTGTACGACCAGATCGTCGCCCACGCCCGCGCCGACCACCCCGACGAGGCCTGTGGTGTGGTCGCCGGACCCGCCGGCGAGGGGCGGCCCGAGCGCTTCATCCCGATGCTCAACGCCGCGCGCTCACCCACCTTCTACGAGTTCGACTCGACGGATCTGCTCAAGCTGTACCGGGAGATGGACGACCGCGACGAGGAGCCGGTGATCATCTACCACTCCCACACGGCGACCGAGGCCTACCCGTCCCGGACGGACCTCTCGTACGCCAACGAGCCCGGTGCCCACTACGTCCTGGTCTCCACGGCGGACACCGACGGCGCCGGACCGTTCCAGTTCCGGTCCTTCCGTATCGTCGACGGAGAGGTCACCGAGGAGGACGTCGAGGTCGTCGAGGCCTACTGACGACGGTTCGTACGGCCGCTCGTGCGAGCGTCTGTCCGTCAGGCGAACAGATCGCGTCCAGCATGCGGGATCACATGACAGAGGCCCGATCGGGAATCGTTACGATGACCGCATGGTTTCGAACGACGTGAGCGACAAGACGCCGGGCACGCCGCTGCTCGTGGCGCGGCTGCACGTCGACCTGTGCCGTCTCGCCAGCGCGATCTGTACTCGCTGCGCGGACCGCCGCTCGGCCTGACCAGCGGTTTCAGCCCCGGCCCAAGCGCACAAGCCCAGCCTGCACCAGCCCCTGCGCGGGGGCCGAGCCGCGCCACGTAACCGCAACGCCCTATGTCCCTCCTGACAGGAGCCCACTCCATGGCCATCGAGGTCCGCATCCCGACCATCCTCCGCACCTACACCGACGGCGCCAAGTCCGTCGAGGGCAGCGGGGCGACCCTCGCCGAGCTCTTCGCCGACCTCGACACCCGGCACGGCGGAATCCGGGAGCGTGTCGTGGAGGGCGGCCAGCTGCGCCGCTTCGTGAACGTCTACCTCAACGACGAGGACGTGCGCTTCCTCGACGGCATCGACACCAAGCTGGCCGACGGCGACAGTGTGACCATCCTGCCGGCCGTGGCCGGCGGCATGGCCTGATAGGTCCGGTTCCCGATGCGCTACGACTCCCCGCTCGCCGCCGTCGGCAACACCCCGCTGGTACGGCTGCCACGGCTGTCCCCGTCGGGTGACGTCCGCATCTGGGCCAAGCTGGAGGACCGCAATCCGACCGGCTCGGTCAAGGACCGCCCCGCGCTCCACATGATCGAGCAGGCGGAGAAGGACGGCCGGCTCACCCCCGGCTGCACGATCCTGGAGCCCACCAGCGGCAACACCGGGATCTCGCTCGCGATGGCGGCCAGGCTCAAGGGCTACCGCATCGTCTGCGTCATGCCGGAGAACACCAGCGAGGAGCGCCGTCAGCTGCTCGCCATGTGGGGCGCCGAGATCATCTCCAGCCCGGCCGCGGGCGGTTCCAACACGGCGGTCCGCGTCGCCAAGGAGCTGGCCGGGCAGAACCCGAGCTGGGTGATGCTCTACCAGTACGGAAACCCCGACAACGCAGGCGCGCACTACGCCACCACGGGCCCGGAGATCCTCGCCGACCTGCCGTCCATCACCCACTTCGTGGCGGGGCTCGGCACCACCGGGACCCTCATGGGCGTGGGCCGCTTTCTGCGCGAGCGCAAGCCGGACATCAAGATCGTCGCCGCCGAACCGCGCTACGACGACCTGGTCTACGGTCTGCGCAACCTCGACGAGGGCTTCGTACCCGAGCTCTACGACGCCTCCGTGCTCACCACCCGCTTCTCGGTCGGTTCGGCCGACGCCGTCACCCGCACCCGGGAGCTGCTCCAGCAGGAGGGCATCTTCGCGGGGGTCTCCACGGGCGCGGCGCTGCACGCCGCGATCGGCGTCGGGCGGAAGGCCGTGACGGCCGGGGAGTCCGCGGACATCGTCTTCGTCGTCGCCGACGGAGGCTGGAAGTACCTCTCGACCGGTGTCTACACGGCCCCGAGCACCGAGGCCGCGATCGAGGCACTGCAAGGACAGCTCTGGGCCTGAAACCCCGAGCCCGAACCCCGGCTGAGTGGTGGTGGTAGCGATGTCAGGTCGACATCCGGCGGACCTGGTCCCATAGGAGCGGGTCCATCACCCCCACCTTCCGGCGGAAGTCGCGGACACGTACGTCCCGCACCTCGTCGGTCTCGAGGAAGCTCGGGCGCCCCTGGGCGTCGCCGACCGCCCCGGGCGGCAACGGGATCACCCCCGGGCGGGTGTCGTGGTACTTGCTGGTGATCTTGGCGACCCGGGCCGCGCCACCGCGCACCTGGAGCACCAGACAGGGGCGGTCCTTGGACCCGGGGCCGTCCTCGTACGGCACGTCCGCCCACCAGATCTCGCCTGGCTGGGGCGTCCGCAGCGCCCCGGTCCCGGCCGGTGCCCCGCGCCCTCCCGGTCCAACCGCCCTGCCCGGCCTGCCTGGTCTGCCCGGCCGTCGCGGCCCGGTCGGTCCGGCCCGTCCGCCGGGAGGCCTGAGCCGCCCGCCGGGCCGCACCCTGGCCACCCCGGCCAACAGCGCGATCACCACCACCGCGCCGAGCGCGAGCCACCAGGACGTATCCATACGGGAGACGGTACCGGCGCGCACCAAGTGGCGCCCGCCCCCCGCGCACGCCCCGTGCTCCTCGCCCTATCCGGTGACAGCACAGGTGAGTTCCCCCACAACGGGTAGCCGCGAAGGAGCGCAGGGCTCTTTCGCGCCTTACGCTCGTCGCACCGCACGACGTCCCCGCGCCGCCCCCGCTGCCCGCAGGTCCCCACGGGCTGCCCGCAAGTCCCCCGTCACTCGTCCACGGATGCCCGCCCCGGAGGTTCCAGCTCCATGAAGCTCACCGTCGTCGGCTGCTCCGGGTCGTTCCCGTCCGCGGAATCGGCCTGCTCGAGCTACCTGGTCGAGGCCGACGGCTTCCGGCTGCTCCTCGACATGGGCAACGGAGCCCTCGGTGAACTGCAGCGCCACATCGGCCTCTACGACCTCGACGCGATCTTCCTCAGTCATCTGCACGCGGACCACTGCATCGACATGTGCGGATACTTCGTGGCCCGCTACTACCGCCACGACGGAGGCCGCTGCGACCCCATTCCGGTGTACGCACCGGAGGGCGCCGAGCAGCGGCTGACCACGGCCTACGCGGACACCCCGTCGGACAAGTCCATGAGCGAGGTCTTCGACTTCCGCGTGCTCAAGCCGGACACCTTCGAGATCGGCCCCTTCTCGGTGCGCACGGAGAAGGTCGCCCACCCGGTCGAGACCTTCGGCGTCAGGCTGGAGCACGGCGGCAGGTCGCTCACCTATTCGGGTGATACCGGAGTCTGTGACCCCCTCGTGGACCTCGCCGCCAGCACCGACCTCTTCCTCTGCGAGGCGGCCTTCACCCACGGCAAGGAGGACATCCCCGACCTCCACCTCAACGGACGTGAGGCCGGGGCCCATGCCGCCCGCGCGGGAGTGGGCAGGCTCGTGCTGACCCACATCCCGCCGTGGACCGACGCCGAGCAGAACCTGGCGGACGCCCGCGCCGTGTACGAGGGCCCGGCGGAGCTGGCGGCCCCGGGCGCGGTCTACGAAGTCTGAGCCGGCATCCCTGAGCGCGCGGTATCGCGGAACGTCCGGATAAACTCACCCACAGTCCTCACGGACTGAAATGACGGACATATCTGCCACATCGTCCTGATCTGCGAGGAGACATGGCCGATGACGTCGCGGACACCCGCCCGCCTCCACCCAGCTCGCACAGCAAGGACGCGCCCGGAGAGCTGAAGCACAACGCGATCGGATTCCTCGACGCGCTGGTCATCGGCATCAACTCCACATCCCCCGCGTACTCCCTGGCCGCCGTCATCGGCGCGGTCGTCGCCATCGTCGGCATCTACGCGCCCGGGGTCGTGCTGGCCTCCTTCGTGCCGATGCTGCTCATCGCGTCGGCCTTCTTCTACCTCAACCGCGTCGACCAGGACTGCGGAACCACGTTCTCCTGGGTGACCCGGGCCATGGGCCCCTGGGTCGGCTGGTTCGGCGGCTGGGCGATCATGATGACCGGCGTGCTGGTCGTCGGATCACTCGCCGACGTGGCCGTCGGCTTCGGGCTGCTCACCGTGGGCCTCGACAGCTGGGCGCAGAACGAAGTCATCCGCCAGGTCCTCACCGTGCTGGTGATCCTGGTGATGACGGCCATCTGCGTGATCGGCACCGAGGCATCCGCCCACGTGCAGAACGTGCTGATCCTCGCGCAGGTCGTCTCGCTGCTCGCCTTCGCCGTCGTCGCCATCTACCGGGTCTACTCCGGCTCCAGCCCCCTCGCCCCCGTCGAACCCGTGATCGGATGGCTCAACCCCTTCGGCGCGGGCGGCGGGTCGCTGACCGCGGGACTGCTGCTGGGCGTGTTCATGTACTGGGGCTGGGAGTCGGCGGTCAACCTCACCGAAGAGGTCAAGGACTCCGCCAGCGCCCCCGGCCGCGCCGGGATCTGGTCCACGGTCATCCTGCTGGTGACCTACCTGTCCGTCACCATCGCGGTCGTCGCCTTCGCCGGGCCCGCCTATCTGGCGAAGAACGCCTCCGAGGAGGAGTTCATCTTCGCCCTGCTGGCCGGCAAGGTACTCGGCGGCTGGGACTGGATCGTGCTGCTCGCGGTCTGCACCTCCGCACTGGCCTCCACCCAGACGACGATCATCCCCTCCTCACGCACCGGCCTCTCCATGGCCAGGCGGGGAGCCCTGCCGTCGGTCTTCGCCCGCATCCACCCCCGCTTCCGCACCCCCCACGTGAGCACCTGGGCCGTCGCCGTCGTCGCCATCGCCTGGTACCTCGTCCTCAGCCACATCAGCGAGAACGCCCTCTTCGACTCCCTCACCGCGCTCTCCCTGCTGATCGCCTTCTACTACGCGCTCACCGGCATCGCCTGCGCCGTCTACTACCGGCACCACCTCACCGAGAGCATCCGCAACCTCCTCCTCATCGGAGTGGGCCCGGTGATCGGCGCCGTACTGCTCGGCTGGCTGCTCGTGGAGTCCGTCATCGACATGGCGAACCCAGCGAACTCCTACAGCGGTGCCTCGTGGTTCGGACTCGGACCGCCCCTCGTCATCGGCATCGGCATCGCGGCCGTCGGACTGGTCATCATGGTCGTCTGCTGGCTGCGGGCCCCGCGGTTCTGGCACGAGCGCCGCAGCGTGGCCGACCCCGCCGCGGTGCGCGCGACGGAACACCAGTACCGCCATCACCGCGACGGCACACACGGGGAGTCCTGAGATGCCGGTCGTCCTGGGATACGACGAGTCCCCCGGTGCCGTACGCGCCCTGAGCGTCGCGATCGAGGTCTCCGCGGCGTTCCGCGAGCCCCTCGTACTGGTCTACGGCGCCGCGGCCCCCGGAGCCATGGGCGAGGAATACCGAGCCCACGCGGAAGCCCTGCGCCAGGTCGGCCGGGTCGCCCTCGCACACGCCGTCGACGCGGCAGCGGCCGCAGGTGTCACGACCGCCGTCGAAATACTCGACGAGAGCCCGGCCCAGGCACTGCTGGACGCGGCCGAACGCCACGAAGCACGGGTCATCGTCGTCGGCAGCTACGGCGAAAGCCCCCTGCGCGGCGCCCTGCTCGGCGCGGTCCCGCACAAACTCCTGCACCTCTCGAAGATCCCGGTGCTGTGCGTACCCGCCGCCGACTGACGCGGACCACGCGACCGAGGCACGCACGGACACCGACTGGCAAGGAGAAGCGCATGGCCACCAAGGCCGAGAAGATCGTCGCCGGACTCGGCGGACTCGACAACATCGAAGAGGTGGAGGGCTGCGTCACCCGCCTCCGAACCGAGGTCAGCGACCCGAGCCTGGTGGACGAGGCCATGCTGAAGGCCGCCGGAGCCCACGGCGTCGTCAAGATGGGCACCGCCGTCCAGGTCGTCATCGGTACCGAGGCCGATCCCATCGCCGCCGAAATCGAAGACATGATGTAAGCACTAGGCTCAGCAGCATGTCTCGTATCGACGGCCGCACCCCCGACCAGCTCCGACCCGTCACCATCGAACGCGGATGGAGCAAGCACGCCGAAGGCTCGGTGCTCATCTCCTTCGGTGACACCCGGGTCTTCTGCACCGCCTCAGTGACCGAAGGCGTGCCGCGCTGGCGCAAGGGCAGCGGCGAGGGCTGGGTCACCGCCGAGTACTCCATGCTGCCGCGCTCCACCAACACCCGTGGCGACCGGGAGTCCGTACGCGGCAAGATCGGCGGCCGGACCCATGAGATCTCCCGCCTCATCGGCCGCTCCCTGCGCGCCGTCATCGACTACAAGGCCCTCGGCGAGAACACCGTCGTCCTCGACTGCGACGTACTCCAGGCCGACGGCGGCACCCGCACCGCCGCCATCACCGGCGCCTACGTCGCCCTCGCCGACGCCGTCACCTGGGCCCAGGGCAAGAAGCTCGTACGCCCCGGCAGGCAGCCCCTCACCGGCACCGTCGCCGCCGTCTCCGTCGGCATCGTGGACGGCACCCCTCTGCTCGACCTCTGCTACGAGGAAGACGTGCGCGCCGAGACCGACATGAACGTGGTCTGCACCGGCGACGGCCGCTTCGTCGAGGTCCAGGGCACCGCCGAGGCCGAACCGTTCGACCGCAAGGAGCTCAACGCCCTCCTGGACCTGGCCACCGGCGGCTGCGCCGACCTCGCCGCCCTCCAGACCGAGGCACTGGCGCGCACCCTCGAACGGTAAAGCGCAACCAAAGACGCCCCCGGCGGCGTCGTCAAGGACACGGGCGTACGGGCCGAACCGTACGCCCGTCCGTATCCAGGGGAGGACCACGTTCCATGCGCAGCCGCAGAATCGCACTCGCCGTCGTCACCGCCGTCGCGCTCACCGGAGCCGTCGGATGCAGTGCGGTCGACAAAGCGCTCGACTGTGTGAAGACCGCCGACGCGATAGCCACCAGCGTCGACAACCTCTCGCAGGCGGTGTCCAGCGCGAGCAACGACCCCACCCAGCTGAACGAGGCCCTCGACAACATCGACCAGGAACTGGGCAACCTCAAGGACACCACCGACAACGCGGACCTGGCCACGGCCGTCGACAACCTCAGCAAGGGCGTCGACAACGTCCGCACCGCCGTCCAGAACGGCGACAACACCCCCGACATCCAGCCCATCACGGACTCCGCTGCCGAGATCGGCAAGGTCTGCACCCCCTGAACCCCGGCAATCCCCGCGGCTGCCTTGGAGATACTGGGCACATGACCCGCCTGATCCTCGCGACCCGCAACGCCGGGAAGATCAACGAACTCCACGCGATCCTCGCCGACGCAGGTCTCACCCACGACCTCGTCGGCGCGGACGCCTACCCCGAGATCCCCGACGTCAAGGAAACCGGCGTCACCTTCGCCGAGAACGCCCTCCTCAAGGCCCACACCCTCGCCCGCGCCACCGGCCTCCCGGCCGTCGCCGACGACTCCGGCCTCTGCGTCGACGTCCTCGGCGGCGCCCCCGGCATCCTCTCCGCCCGCTGGGCCGGCACCCACGGCGACGACACCGCCAACCTCAACCTGCTGCTGGCCCAGCTCTCCGACATCCCCGATGCCCACCGCGGCGCCCACTTCGCCTGCGCCGCGGCACTCGCCCTCCCCGACGGCACCGAACGCGTGGTCGAGGGGCGCCTCATGGGCGCGCTGCGCCATGACCCGGTCGGCACCAACGGCTTCGGCTACGACCCGATCCTCCAGCCTGAGGGCTACGAGATCACCTGTGCGCAGCTGACCCCGGAGGAGAAGAACGCGATCAGCCACCGGGGGAAGGCGTTCAGGGCGCTGGTGCCGGTGGTCAGGGAACTGCTGGGCTGAGGCGGACACACGACGAAGGCCCGGCACGCGGTAGGCGCGCCGGGCCTTCGGACTTGGTGCGCCCGGTCGGATTCGAACCGACAAACACGACCACCTAAAGATCGCCGCTCAGCCCTTGGCGTACGGACGCAGGCAACGCGCCTACTCTACTGGGCGAAGTCAATCCCGGCAGCGAGTGGTCGGCACCGTCAGCGTCGCGTGGTGCCGCGGCACCAGGTACGGGTCGTCGCGTGACAATTGGGGCACAGCAGCCGCAGGTTCTCCCGGCGGTCGTCGCGCCAGTCCCCATTGATGTGGTCGATCTCCAAGGTCATTGGGCGCCCGAACCACTCGGGGCCGGTCCCGCACTCGGCACATTCATCGGCCACCCCCACCTCCTGAAGCGCGCGACGCAGGTGCACCGTCCGTGTGCGGCGTTCCCTGTCGTGCTTGACCAGCACGTCCTGGGCTTGCCGGGCCGTGGTGCCCGGCTTGCCCCTCCGGTGCCCTTGTCCCAGGAAATGCGTGGTGTCCAGACCGCCGTCGGCGATCCACGCCTTCAGCAGAGTCCGCTGGCTCGTGTTGTCCGGCCGGCCGAGGCGACGAAGCGTGTCGGTGAGAGAGACGGCAGCCGCCACCGCCTCACGGAGTTCTCCAGTGGAAGGCCGGGGACTGCCTCGACGGTAGCGACGGTTACGGGGGAAGTGTGAGACGTCGATGCCGTAGTGGGTCAAACGCTCCATCAAGTACCGCTTCAAGTTCCCGTATGGGCGGGTGCCCAAGAATGCGATGACCTCGTCCATGTCGTGGCAGGACCGAGCCGCCTCGGCCAGCAGTTCACATGGGTAGCGATTGGATGGGCTCATCGAGCGCGGCCCTGGCTTGGGACCGTTCGCTCATCGGTTCCGGCTGCTCGCCTGCCTGCCTTGCCGCGCCCGCGGTAGGTGTCCGTAGTGGAATGGCAGTTGGGGCAGAGGAGCCGGAGGTTCTCGGCGCGGTTGTCGCGCCAGTCCCCATTGATGTGGTCCACCTCCAGGGGCAGTGGACGGCCTCGCCAGACCGGTGCCGTACCGCACAGCGAGCAGCGCTCCGCAGTACCCATGGCCATCAGTGCCCGCTTGAGGCGATCGCCCGGGATCCGGCGTGCACGTGAGGGTTCCTGCTTGACCAGCAGTTCCTGCGGGCTCCGGCGGAGCCGCTGCCCAGCTCGGGGCGGTGGGGCGAAGTGCGACGTGGAAATGCCATACCTCGCGATGCGTCGACTGATGTTCGTGTGGTGACCGCCGACGACGTCGACGCCTAGGCGTCGGAGTACCTCAGTGACGCTTGTCGAGGCGGCAACCACAGGTTCGAGCACGTCCCTCGTCCACCGCGTCCCCTCGCGCTCGAAGTGGGTGGTGTCCACGTCCAGCCGCTTCATCCGGTCATGGATGTAGCGTCGCGACGCGCCCTTCGGGTCGACCCCCAACTTCGTCAGCGCCTCGGACAGCGTCCTCGACGACCGTGCTGCCTCCGCCAGGCGCTCACGCGTGTACGGACTGACCGGCATCGTCCCCCTCCGTTCCGGCCGTGTGTTCGTGGCCTCGCACGGAGTAACGAACCGGATATCGGATGGTCACGCCCCCGCGTGAGCGTGACCATCCACCGCAGGGTCCAGGGACTCAGATACCCAGATCCTTGATGATCTTGGCGACGTGGCCGGTGGCCTTGACGTTGTACAGCGCCCGTTCCACCTTGCCGTCCTCGCCCACGACGATCGTCGAGCGGATCACCCCGGTCACCGTCTTGCCGTAGAGCTTCTTCTCGCCGAAGGCGCCGTAGGCCTCCAGGACGGACTTCGACGGGTCCCCGACCAGCGTGACCTTCAGGCTCTCCTTCTCACGGAACTTGGCGAGCTTCTCCGGCTTGTCCGGGGAGACGCCGATGACGTCGTAGCCGGCGCCCGCGAGGAGGTCCAGGTTGTCGGTGAAGTCGCAGGCCTGCTTGGTGCAGCCGGGGGTCAGGGCGGCGGGGTAGAAGTAGACGATGACCTTGCGTCCCTTGTGGGCGGCGAGCGAGACCTCGTTGCCGTCCGCGTCGGGCAGGGTGAAGTCCGGGGCGGTGTCGCCGGGCTGGAGTCGCTCGCTCATTCTCGGTTCTCCTCAGAGGGGACGGGCGTACGGCACCGAGCGTAATAGGGGTGCCATGGGGTGTGGCGTGCGTCGAGCTGACAGACTGTCGATGACGTAGCAGTTGACGAAGACATACGGATACGACCACGGAGGCGGCGCAGTGTCGGATTCCAGGACCCCTGCGCAGATCGAGGCGGATATCGTCCGCCGCCGCGACCTGCTGGCCGAGACGCTTGATGAGATCGGTGTGCGGGTGCACCCGAAGACGATCATCGGGGATGCGAAGGCCAAGGTCGCCGCGACCGTCGACCACACGGCCGGGCGGGCGTTCGTCGCCGCGAACCGGCTGCTCACGGATGTGAAGGCGCGCTTCGTGCATCACGACGGCGCGCCCCGGCTCGAGCGGGTGGTGCCGGTGGCCCTCGCCGTCGTGGGGGTCGTCGGTCTGCTGGCGCTGTCCACCAGGAAGCGGAAGGTGTGACCGGCAGTGCCCCCGGCGAGGTGCGCGGCGGGCCGGGGCAGGTAGGTTCGTGCTTGTGAGCGAGAACACGCACGACAAGCTGCCGATCAAGATGCTGCACGACCGGGTGCTGGTCCGGTCCGATGCCCCGGAGGGGGAGCGGCGTTCCGGGGGCGGCATTCTGATTCCGGCCACCGCCGCCGTCGGTCGTCGGCTGTCCTGGGCCGAGGTGGTCGCGGTCGGGCAGAACGTCCGCACGGTGGAGCCGGGTGACCGGGTGCTGTACGACCCGGAGGACCGGGCCGAGGTGGAGGTGCGCGGGGTCGCGTACATCCTCATGCGTGAGCGTGATCTGCACGCGGTGGCGGCCGACCGGTTCGAGGGCGGCGTGGATTCGACGGGTCTGTATCTGTAGCGCCGGCATCTGCGGCGACGGCGTGCCCGGGAGGGCCTGGTGACCATGGTCGCCGGGCCCTCCTCGGCGTTGCTACGGTGGTCCGTACCCGACGAGACGCGCCGTACCGGGCTGGCAAGGACGACGCACCCCGTATCCGCTTCGTCTCGGAGGTGCCCGTCATGGCCTGGGTCCTGTTGCTGCTCGCCGGTCTGCTCGAGGTCGGCTGGTCGGTCGGTGTGAAGTACACCGACGGATTCACCCGGCTGTGGCCCAGTGTCCTCACCACTGCCGGGATCGTTGCGAGCATGCTCCTTCTGTCCTGTGCCGCGAGAACGCTGCCGATCGGTACGGCGTACGGGGTCTGGGTCGGCATCGGTGCGGCCGGTGCGGCGGTGTTCGGCATGGTCGTGCTGGGGGAGCCGGCGACCGCCGCCCGGATCTTCTTCGTCGTGCTGCTTCTGGTGGCCGTGGTGGGTCTGAAGGCGACCTCGGGGCACTAGGCAGTGGTGTCAGGCCGTGGTGTCGGGCCGTGGTGGAGGAATCCGGCCTGGTTCGGGGGCTGCGGCGCTGTCCGTGAGCCACGGTCTGAGCCCCGTCACCGGGTGGGGGGAAGCGCGGGGAGGCCTGTCCAGGGGCCGTCGGTGCGCCCCTGCGCCGGGAGGCCTCGGCTCGGAGCCGTATGCCCCGGGGCGGGCCTGCGCGGTCCGCGGTCCGTTTCCGCCGATGGGCGGTTCGTGGCGCGTCCCGGGGCCGGTGGTGCCATCGGGACGATGTCGTCTTCGGTGTCGTCCTCGTCCCGGCCCTCGCCTTCGGGCCGGTCTCCCTCGTCGGACCGCCCGCGTCCGGAAGGCTCGTCGTCGAGCCAGGGCCCCTCCGGTCCCAGTTCCTCCTCCGCATCCTCGTCGAGCAGCAGGTCGAAGTCCGTGACCCGCCTGCCCTTCAGTGCGTCCGCCGTGTACTGCGCCCAGATCCGGGCCGGGGGGCCGCCGCCGCTGATCCTGGCGTACCCCAGAGCCCCGTACAGCGGCTTGTGCACCCCGGTGTCCGGGTCCTGGCCCATCACGGCGACGACCGTCGCCAGCTCGGGTGTGTAGCCCGCGAACCACGCCGCCTTGTCGTCCTCCGCCGTGCCCGTCTTCCCGGCGGAGGGCCGCCCCGCCTGCTGCGCCGCGGCGCCCGTGCCCTCCTCCACCACGCTCCGCAGCATCAGCGTGGTGGTGTCGGCGGCCTCCCGGCTGATGGCCTGTTCGGTCTCTCTTTCGGGCAGCTCGATTTCCTCGCCGCTCCTGGAGATGCTCTCGACCAGCGAGTACGTGCCGTGCCTGCCGTGGTTGGCGAGGGTCGCGTACGCCTCCGTCAGCTCGAGGACGCTCGGGGTCGCCACGCCGAGCGCGATGGACGGATATGCCGTCAGGTCGGGGGTGCCGGGCGGGACGCCGAGGGCGATGGCCGTCCGTCTGACCCGGGCGGGGCCGACGTCCTGCGCGAGCTGGGCGTACACCGAGTTCACCGATGAGTCCGTCGCGGCGCTGACCGTCATGGGGCCGTACGAGCGGTTGTCCTCGTTCTCCGGGGCGTAGCCGATGGGCCCGTCGGGGCCCTGCACCTCGCGCTGGTCGGTGCCGTCGTACACCGTTTCGGGGGTGATCCGGCGGCCGTCCTCGGTGCGGGAGCCGTGCTCGACGGCGGCTGTGAAGACAAACGGCTTGAAGGTGGAGCCGACCTGGTAGTCCCGGCGTGTGGCGTTGTTGACGAACTGTCGGGTGTAGTCGACACCTCCGTACATCGCGACCACCTTTCCGGTGGCCGGATCGATCGAGGCGCCGCCGACGCGGACGTTGCGGTCGGCGGCCCGTCCGGCCTTCCGGTGGGTCATCACATGGTCGTCGACGGCTCTGACGAGAGCGTCCTGCTTGGGCTTCTGCAGGGTGGTGACGATCCGGTAGCCGCCGCGTGCGAGGGTGTTGTCGTCGATGATCCCGTGGCCGACGAGGTAGTCCTCGACCGCCTGGACGACGTAGCCGCGCTGTCCCGACAGTCCGGTCGCGGGGCGTGCGGGTCCTGGCGCGGGGAAGGTCATGGCCGCGCGTTCGGCCGGGTCGAGCCAGTGCTCCTTCGTCATGCCGTCGAGTACGTAGTTCCAGCGGGCGAGCGCGGCGGGCTTGTTCTCGGGGCGGGTCGTCACGTCGAACGCGCTGGGAGCGTTGAGCAGGGAGGCGAGGTAGGCGCCCTCCGCGGTGTCCAGCTCGGACACGTCCTTGCCGTAGTACGCCATGGCCGCGGCCTGGATGCCGTACGCGTTCCGCCCGAAGTAGCTGGTGTTGAGGTAGCCCTTCAGGATGTGGCTCTTGCTCTCCTCGCGGTCCAGCTTGATCGCGATGAAGAACTCCTTCACCTTCCGGGTGATGGTCTGTTCCTGGCCAAGGTAGTAGTTCTTGACGTACTGCTGGGTGATGGTGGAGCCGGACTGTCTGCCCTTGCCGGTGAGGGTGTTCCAGCCGGCGCGGATCATCGCCTGGGGGTCGACGGCCCGTTCGGTGTGGAAGTCCCGGTCCTCGGCGGCGAGCACGGCGTGCTGGACCGTTCGCGGCACCTGCGCCAGCTCGACGTTCTCCCGGTTGATCTCGCCGTCACGGACGATCTGGGTGGTGCCGTCCGCGTAGAAGTAGACGTTGGACTGGGCGACGGCCAGGGCGTTGGCCGGTGGGATGTGGACCAGCAGGTATCCGGCGATGAAGCCGCCGAAGAGGAGCAGCCCGCCGACCAGGAGCGCGCCGCACAGCATCCGCCAGGTGGGAACGAGACGGCGCAGTCCGGTGCGGGGCGGGCGGGGTCTGCCGCTTCTGCTTCCCGTACCCGCCGTGTCCCCCGTGCCCTCCGCGTGGTCCGGGACCCGCTGCCTCGCCTGCTCGTCGCTCATGTCGGTGGGGACTCCTCGGCCCGTTGGTCGCGGACGCTTCTCTACAGGGTTATTTCGGACGAATAGCCCGGTGTGCCCATACTGCCCCGCTTGTCCTTCTCGCGCCGATAACCCCCGTACCGCCGGTCCGAATACGGTCGCGTGGCAGATCCCTTTGGGCTAGGGTCGGGCGCTTTGGCTCCCATGACCTGAGGAGGCTGGTGTGCGGCTCTACGGAGTCGTGGCCGCAGGCGGGTTCCGGCGCTATGCGACCTACCGAGTGGCCACCGCCGCAGGAGTGTTCACCAACACGGTCTTCGGCTTCATCGTGGCGTACACCTATGTCGCCCTGTGGAGTGAACGCCCGCACCTCGGCGGATACGACCTTCCTGAAGCCCTCACCTATGTGTGGCTGGGTCAGGCCCTCCTGATGACCTGCGCGATGCTCGGCGGCGGCTTCGAGGACGAACTCATGGAGCGCATCCGCACGGGTGACATCGCCATCGACCTCTACCGCCCCGTCGACCTCCAACTGTGGTGGCTGGCCGGGGACCTGGGGCGCGCGACGTTCCATCTGCTGGGCCGGGGTGTCATCCCGATGGTGGTGGGCGGGCTCGCCTTCGATCTGGCGCTGCCCGGCTCGCTGCTGGTCTGGCCCGCGTTCCTGCTCTCCGTCGTGCTCGGCGTCGTCGTGAGCTTCGCGGTCCGCTATCTGGTGGCACTGTGCGCCTTCTGGCTGATGGACGGCACGGGCGTGCTGAACATCGTCTGGCTCGCCGGGATGTTCTTCTCCGGGATGCTGCTGCCCCTCACCCTCTTCCCCGGCGCGCTGGGAGAGGTCGCGCAGGTCCTGCCCTGGTCCGCGCTGCTCCAGGTGCCGGCCGACATCTTCCTCGGCAAGCACACCGGCTGGGGGCTGGCCGGGGCGTACGCCTTCCAGGCCGGCTGGGCGGTGGCGCTGCTCGCGGCCGGGCGGCTGGTGCAGTCGGCCGCGACCCGCAAGGTGGTGGTCCAGGGTGGCTGACGCGCTGCGGGCCTATGTGCTGATCGCCGTGATGTGGATCCGCTCGACCATGACGTACCGGGCGTCATTCGTCATGACGGCGTTCGGGAACTTCGCGGCGACCGGCTTCGACTTCGCCGTGATCCTTCTGATGTTCGCGCATGTGGACGAGCTCGGCGGGTACACGCTGCCCGAGATCGCGTTCCTGTACGGGGCCGCGGGGACGGCCTTCGGCCTCACCGATCTGCTCATGGGGGCCCTGGACCGGCTCGGCCGCCGGGTGCGCGACGGCACGCTGGACACCTTCCTGGTGCGGCCCGCTCCGGTGCTCGCCCAGGTGGCCGCCGACCGTTTCGCGCTGCGCCGCCTCGGCCGGATCCTCCAAGGGCTGCTGGTCCTGGGCTACGCCCTCCTCACCCTGGACATCGCCTGGACCCCGCTGAAGGCCGCCATGGTGCCGCTGATGGTGCTGAGCGGTACGGCGATCTTCTCGTCGGTCTTCGTCGCGGGCGCGGCCTTCCAGTTCGTCGCTCAGGACGCCGCCGAGGTGCAGAACTCGTTCACGTACGGCGGCAACACCCTGCTCCAGTACCCGCCGACGCTGTTCGCGAAGGACCTCGTGCGGGGCGTGACCTTCGTCGTGCCCCTGGCCTTCGTCAACTGGCTGCCGGGACTCCACGTCCTGGGGCGGCCCTATCCGCTGGACCTGCCGGGCTGGCTGGCGTTCACCCCGCCGCTCGTCGCGGTGGGGTGCTGTGCGCTCGCCGGGGTGGCCTGGCGGGCGGGTCTTCGTTCCTACCGCAGTACCGGGAGCTGATGCGCTGTGGAACCCGTGAAGTCCATGGAGACCCTCATCGAGCTGGAGGACGTCGAAAAGGTCTTCGACGTCCGCCGCAAGGCCGGCCGGCTGCGCCGGGAGAAGACACAGGTGCGGGCCGTCGACGGTATCTCCTTCCGGGTGCCGCGCGGCGAGATGGTCGGCTACATCGGCCCCAACGGCGCCGGGAAGTCCACCACCATCAAGATGCTGACGGGCATTCTGACGCCCAGCGGCGGCCGGCTGCGGGTCGCCGGGATCGACCCCGCGCGGGAACGGGCCCGGCTCGCCCGGCGGATCGGGGTGGTGTTCGGGCAGCGCACCACCCTCTGGTGGGACCTGCCGCTGATCGACTCGTACCGCCTCGTCCACCGGCTGTACCGGATCCCCGACTCCCGCTACCGCGAGAACCTCGACCGCTGCGTGGAACTGCTGGACCTCGGCGAGCTGCTGGACGTGCCCGTACGGCAGCTCTCGCTCGGGCAGCGGATGCGCGGCGACATCGCGGCGGCGCTGCTGCACGACCCCGAGGTGCTGTACCTCGACGAGCCGACCATCGGCCTCGACGTCATGTCGAAGGCGAAGGTGCGGGAGTTCCTGCGGGAGCTGAATGCCGAGCGGGGCACGACGGTGCTGCTCACCACGCATGATCTGACCGATATCGAGCAGTTGTGCAGGCGGGTGATGGTCATCGACCACGGCCGGCTGGTGTACGACGGTGATCTGGCCGGACTGCACGAGGTGGGTGCGAGCGAGCGCACGCTGGTGGTGGACCTGGAGCGGGAGCTGCCGGCGATCGAGGTGCCCGGGGCCCGTACTGCACGGGTGGAGGGCCCCCGGCAGTGGCTGGCGTTCCCCGCGTCGGAGTCGGCGGCTCCGATCGTGGCCGCGATCGCGTCGGACTATCCGCTGAAGGACCTGTCCGTACGGGAACCGGACATCGAGACCGTGATCGCGAAGATGGTGTACCAGGCAGGGGCCGACGGGGCGGCGCAACAGCGTGTTCGAGCCCCCGCCCCTTGATTACGCTTCTCGTATGACAAGCGATCTTCCGGAGAGACGCGAGATGCGCGACACAGCCCCGATGGGTGAGGTGCGCGCGACGGGTGAGATGCGCGCCTCCGACGCCGAGCGGGAGCGTGTCGCCGAGCTTCTGCGCGAGGCGGTCGCCGAGGGTCGGCTCGACATGGAGGAGTTCGGGGAGCGCCTGGACGCCGCGTACAAGGCGCGCACCCACGGGGAACTGGAGCCACTGGTACGGGACCTCCCGGCACCGGCGCCGAGCGGGCCCTCCGCACCGGCGGTGGGGCCGGTGGGCGGCGATGCTCCGTGGCCGCAGCGAATCGGCAGGCCGGCGAGCTCCCGTGGCGCGTTCGCCTTCTGGGGCGGTTTCGGGCGCAAGGGGACCTGGACCATCGGCCGTCTCTTCACCGCCGTCGTCGTGCAGGCGGGCGGGGAGATCGACCTGCGCGAAGCGAGCTTCGAGGACCGGGAGACCGTGATCCGCTGCATAGCGATCATGGGAGGTGTCGAGGTCATCGTGCCCCCGGACCTGCACGTGGACGTCCATGGCTTCGGCTTCATGGGCGGATTCGCCGAGAACCACCGCTCCGCCGCCCCCGAGATCGCTCCGGACTCCCCACGGGTGACGATCACCGGCTTCGCCCTGCTGGGCGGTGTCGGCGTCGAGCGCAAGCTCCGCAAGGCCGACAAGCTCCGGCTGAAGGAGGCCCGCCGCCGCGCCCGCCTCGAGAGGCGTGAGCGGCGCCGGTCGCGGGGCAGCCTCGAATAGCCCCTAGGTGACCATTCAGGGTTACCCAGGGCCCGCCGCGGGAACTCGACATGCACCCCGGGAGTAGGTCAGATAGGGAAGGGACGATACGTACGCGGACGGGTGGAGCGGATGAAACGTACTGAAGGCGCCCAGCCGGACACACCGGCGGGCACCCGCACCGCTGCGGGGGCCAGGGTCGCGCCGCTCGCCTCGTTCGCGTACACCGCCGCCGACGAGGAGAAGCGCCGCGGTGTGCGCCGGATGAAGCTGACCGCGACCGGGCTGCTCCTCTTCGTCGCGGTGGTCTTCGTGCTCGCTACCTGGGCGAAGAACTCCGGGATCGAGGGCTGGCCCGGCTATGTGGCGGCGGCCGCCGAGGCGGGCATGGTCGGTGCGCTGGCCGACTGGTTCGCGGTCACCGCCCTGTTCAGGCACCCTCTCGGCATTCCCATCCCGCACACCGCGATCATCCCCAACAAGAAAGACCAGCTCGGTGCCTCGCTCGGCTCGTTCGTCGGCGAGAACTTCCTGTCGGCCGATGTCGTACGGGCCCGGCTGCAGTCCCTCCAACTAGGTGGCAGGGTCGGTGCGTGGCTTGCCGAGCCCGCGCACGCGGACCGGGTCACATCGGAGCTTTCCACGGCACTGCGCGGCGCACTCACGGTGCTCCGCGACTCCGATGTCCAGGCGGTCGTCGGTGAGGCGATCACGCGTCGCGCGGAGGCGGCCGAGATCGCCCCGGGCATCGGCAAGACGCTGGACAAGATCGTCGCCGACGGCGCCCACCATCGCGGCGTCGACCTCATCTGCGCCCGCGCCCACGACTGGCTGGTGTTCCACGCCGACTCGGTGATGGACGCGGTCCAGGGCGGAGCACCCGGCTGGACCCCGCGATTCGTCGACCGGAAGGTCGGCGAGCGGGTCTACAAGGAGCTGCTGCGCTTCGTCACCGAGATGCGTGACTCTCCCGGCCATCCCGCGCGCGGTGCGATCGACCGTTTCCTCGCCGACTTCGCCGCGGATCTCCAGGCCGACACGGACACCCGTGTGCGGGTGGAGCGCATGAAGTCGGACTTCCTGGCGCGCTCCGAGGTGCAGGACGTCATCGCCTCCGCCTGGGCCTCCGTGCGTACGATGATCATCTCTGCCGCGGACGACGAACGCAGCGAGCTGCGGCTGCGTGCCCGTACCTCCCTCATGGCCTTCGGCGCCCGGCTGGCCACGGACGGACGTTTGCAGCGAAAGCTGGAGGGGTGGGTCGAGGAAGCCGTGGTGTACGTCGTCACCACGTACCGCACCGAGATCACGTCCCTGATCAGCGACACGGTCGCGAGCTGGGACGCCGAGCACACCTCACGCAAGATCGAGGCCCATATCGGCCGCGACCTCCAGTTCATCCGGATCAACGGCACGGTGGTCGGTGCGCTGGCAGGCCTGGCCATCTACACGGTCGCACATGCGCTGGGCGCGTGACCCGACCTTGCCGGTCGGGGTCACGCGCCCAGCTCCAAGGGGGAGTTGCCTAGGAATACGCGGGGGAACACCCCTGTGTTCAAAGCGAGTTCAGGGCGATCTCAGAGCGAATGGGAGCGGGTGACGGCCCAGGAGGCGAGAGCCATCCCGCCGGCCGCGGTGAACACGGCGGGCCACGCGCCCAGCTTCTTCGCCAGCGGATGCGAGCCGGCGAAGGCCGCGACATAGGCCGCGCCCAGTCCGGCCGCGGCCTTGCCCCCGGCCTCCCGCTGCCACTGCCGCGCGGCGGCGGCCCCCGCCGCGGCCAGCGCGACCCCTCCGAGCGGCCGCTTCCCGGTCCAGCGGGCGATTCCGTACCCGCCGATGAGTCCGCTCGCCGCGACGGCCGCTGACGGGATCCTGGACATGGTGCGCCGCCCTTCTTCGGGTGTTCGTTCGACTGGGCCCCGAGCTTAGGCGAGCTGTCCGCGCACGGCCCCGTCGGGGAACTCCGCGGTGTGGATGTTGGCGTAGTAGTCCTGCGGGTCGTCCTGGACCCGCTTCACCACGGCGCGCTTCACTCCTTCCAGGCGCCCGGACACGGCGAAGATCCCGTCCGGCACCGGCCGGTTGAAGAAGTCGAGGACGACATCGCCGTTCCTGCCCGGGGCGCCCTTGTGGAGATGCCCCTTGGACGGGCTCTGGATGTTGAACCAGGCATACGCGTAGTCGATCGCCGTCCCGTCCGTACGCAGCTCGGCCATGGCCCGCCCGTCGGGGTCCCCGACCTTCGACCTGTCGCCCTTCGGGACCTCCTGACCACCGCTGGCGAGCGCCCGCAGCGCCCCGGCGCGGGGCGCCCCGCCGACCGCCTGCCTGGTGATCGCCAGCGGGCTGAGGCTCTGTCCCAGCCGGGTGAGGCGGCCCTGTACGGAGCCGCCCGGAAGCTGCGCGCTGCGAAGATCGACGGTGAAGCCGGTGGGGTTGACCACGATGCGCCCGGCGAGCCCAGGGTCGGTCAGCTCGACCTGTCCGGCGGCGGCCCGCACGGTGTCGGGCATCGCCTTGCTGATCAGCGCCACCTTGGCGGGGGCCCTTTTGCCCGTGGGGCCGTCCGTGCGGCGGTTGCCCTCCCCGTCACCCTCGTGGAGATGACCGGACTCCGGTACGAAGCCCTTCCACCGCAGTGCGAAGAAGACCCGGTCGGCCATGACCGTGATCACGGCGACCGCCGTGCCCTCGCGGGCACCGGTCAGCGTGGCGGCGTAGCTCACGGGGATGCCGTTCACGAGGCTGCCTGCCACGGGAACGGCGGCGGCGGGCCTGGCACGGGCGGCAGCGGCTCCGTCGAGACCACCGACAGCACCGACGACACCGGCCACCATTGCCGCGGACACCACTACAGGAAGACGCCTCATGCGCGACTCAACGCGGATCACCGGGCTCGGGACACGTGCGCACCGCCGCGGTGTCCGCCGTTGCGGTGAAGCGCCCTGGATCGCACCCTGGTAACAGAGACAGGGGAGACCACCATGCCCACTCTCGAGGAACAGATCGACATCACAGCACCCGGTGACGTGGTCTGGGACCACCTGCACCAGGTCGAGGACTACCCGCGCTTCGTCGGAGGAGTCCGCGAAGCCCGGCGCGAGGGCGCATCGGGCATCCACATGGATCTGGAGGGCGTACGGGGCAGCGCACACGCGATCGACGCCGCCACCGAGGACCTCAGGCCCGAGGAAACGATGACCTGGAGGACCGTGGAAGCCCCGCACCTCAGCGGCTCCGTCTCGCTCCTCCCGCTCGACGCGACCCACACGAGGGTCCAGGTGCGTATGGAGTACGACCCCGGCGAGGCGCACGACGCCTTCGGGGGCCCCAAGGGGTTCGCCCAGTCGTCCGCCTTCGAACGGACCGTCCGGCAGGACCTCCACCAGTTCAAGGACCTGGTGGAGCTCGCGTACCCCGCCAAGTAACGCCCGTACGGCGAAGGTGATCCTCATGACGCAGCACTGGAACATCGACCTCTCGTTCGAGGAAGACGGGACCCGGACCGCCTGCATGGCCTCTCTCAGCGGCCCCGACGCCCCCGGCGTCCAGGGCCTGGGCATAGCCAGGCGCAGTCCGGGCGACACCCCGGACACGAAGATCGGCGAGGAACTGGCAGCAGCCCGCGCCTGCTCGAAGCTGGCCCACGAACTGGTGGACCGCGCGGCGGCGGACGTGGAGAACCACACCCACCGCCCGGCCGACATCGCGATGTGAGCGAGCACGTGGGGAAGGGCCGGCCGGCTGCTGCTCCGGTCCCTCCCCGCGTACGGCCCTCAGCCCTCCGGCTTGGGCGCCGTCACCCGCACCTCGAACCCCTCCACACCCTGAGGCGCCTCATCGGCCACCTCCACCCGCCTCACCTCCGCCGCCGGAGGCCCCTCCCGTGTCCACCGCACCACGGTCTCCACGGCATCCGACTCCCCTTCGAAAACCGCCTCCACGTTCCCGTTCGCCAGATTCCGCACCCACCCGGACACCCCGTACTCCAGAGCCACCCGCCGGCAGGTGTCCCGGTAGAACACGCCCTGGACCAGCCCTGACACGATCACGCGCTTCCGCACCATGCTCCGGATCGTACGAGCCACCCGCCTCCCGCGGGTGGCACCCGCTCGCGGTGAGCCGCCGAGTCCTGCCCTTCTGTTCACGGTGCATCGCGCGCTGCTGAGATGTCCAAGGGCAGCGTGCAGGTCATGTTGCCGGAGGCTCCCAGGGAAGGAGGGTCACTCAGTTCCGGTCGGCGCCGTGGCACTCCCTGTACGCCGTTCCCGTCCCGCACCAGCAGTCCGCCCCCTTCGCCGGCGGCCACGGCATCGCGCGGCCGCGGGCGGCGAGAGTGGTGGCGTACTGGGGGAGCAGGTGGGGGTCTTCGGGGGAGGTGGCTTCGGAGGCGGCGAAGGCCTCGTAGGAGGGAACCGTGCCGGTGACGATGCCCAGGTTGCCCGTGCCGGCGGTGGAGAGGTCGCGCAGCGCGGATTCGATGGAGGTCAGGTGCGTCTCGTGGGCGGGGTACTCCGCCGTCAGTGCCGGGTAGGCGGTGAGGAGTTCGCTGAGTTCCCCGGTCGTCCAGTGGAGCACGGCGACCGGGAAGGGGCGGGAGAGGGCTGCGCGGTAGGTGCCGAGTTCGGTGCGCAGGCGGGCGATTTCGGCGCGGAGCTCGGTGGGGTCGGACGAGCCGAGGGCCCAGAGGCGGTTGGGGTCGTGGAGTTCGTCGAGCGGGACGGCGGCCGTGTGGAGGTGGTCGGCCAGGTTGTCCCATTCGTCGTGGGGGAGGGCGAGCAGGCGGCGGACGCGGTGGCGGCCGGTGAGGAGGGACTGGGTGGCGTAGGAGATCTCGTCGTCCGGGGCGATGAGTCGCGTGACGGCGGTGGTGAAGGTGTCGTGGGCCGCGTCGAGCTCGTCGTGGGCTTCCAGGGTCTCGGCGATGATCTCCCACGGGGCCGCTTCCTCGGGGGCGGCCACGCGGATGCCCTCGATGAGCGCCCGGGCCTCGGCCTCGTGGCCGTACTCCCACAGGTTCGCCGCTTGCAGGGCCTTGATCAGGTACGGGTTGTCCGGGGCGTCCGCGAGCAGGCCGTCGTAGAGGCTGGTCGCGCGGGTGCGGTCGCCCGACAGTTCCAGGTGGGCCGCGGCTTGGAGCAGCAGCGGTTCACTGTCCTCGGGGTACTGCTCCGCGGTGCGCAGCAGACGCTCGGCTTCGGCGGTGTGGTCGGCAGGCGTGTCGGGGCGCATGATGCACACCGTACTGCCGTATGGCCGTACTGCCGTAGGCCCCTTCACGGCTCTGGTGAGTTGTCGGCGCTGCCCTTATCGTGCGGCCGTGCGGATACCCGTGATCGTCCACCGGTGGCGGACGCGCCGCAATGGCCGGGTCGTGCTCGCCCGGGGGCTGTGGGCCCTGGCCGAGGCTGCCGTGACCTTCGGTGTGGTCGTGCTGCTCCTCGTCGGCCATCAGATCTGGTGGACCAACCGGCAGGCGAGAGACGGGGCACAGCGCCAGGTGCGGGCCCTGGAGCGGGAGTGGGGCGTGCCCGCGCCGGCGGAGCACATGCGTGATCCCGGGGACGGTGCCGCAACCCCCGAAGCGGAAGGGACGGTCGGCGGGGCGGAGGCGAGGGCACCGGCTCGTCGCGAGGCGCCCCGCTGGGAGCGGGCCTATGCCATCCTGCGCGTCCCCCGGCTGGGACTGGTCGCCCCGGTCGCCGAGGGCACGGCGAATCGCGGTGTACTGGACAAGGGGTACGTCGGGCACTACCGAGGGACCGCCCAGCCGGGGCAGCCCGGGAACTTCGCGGTCGCCGGGCACCGCAACACCCACGGCGAGCCGTTCCGTTACATCAACCGGCTGCGGGCGGGCGACGCCGTCGAGGTCGAGACACGTGACGCCGTGTTCACCTACCAGGTCGACAAGCGGTTGCCCCAGACCTCCGCGCGGGACGGCGGGGTGATCGCGGCCGTCCCGCGGAGCGGCGTGAAGCCGGAGTACGGGTACGGCGGGCCCGGCTACTACCTGACCATGACCACGTGCACGCCCGAGTACACGTCGAAGTACCGGCTCGTGGTGTGGGGGAAGCTCGCCTCGGTGCGACCCCGCTGAGACAGCCACTTACAATCAGTGGATTTTCCTGTCAGGTGATATTTCGCTGATATACGCATGGGGGCGGCATCATGGTGAGCAGACGAGGCCTGCTGGGCGGGGCGGCCGTCATCGGCGCGGGAGCGCTGTCCGGTGTGGCGGCAGGAGCGCGGTCGGCCGCGGCGGCGGAGTCGGGGGCGGCGCCCGCGCCGCTCGGTCCCGTTGCCGTACCGCATCTGATCGAGGCGGACCGGATGGTGCAGTACCAGCGTCTGCTGGCCGCCGGGCATCTTCCCGACGGGCTGGCCGGCCACTGGCCGCTTGACGGCGGCGGAGCGGATCGGTCCGGGAACGAGCGGGCCGTCACGCTGGGCGCGGGGGCGAGCTGGAGCGCCCTGCGGGTGGCGGGGGAACTGACCTTCGACGGCACCCCCCACGCGTACGCGGCCACGGCGTCCGTGCTCGACACCGCGTCCCCTTTCACGGTCTCGGCATGGGTCCGGCTCTCCGACGGCCTGGAGCGCGGGGCTGACCCCGGCAATCCGGCGAACGGGGCGGACATGAAGAACTGGTACACGGCGGTGAGCCAGGACGGGGCCAAGTGCAGCCGCTTCCTGCTCCATTACTCCCCGGACGCCGGGACCTGGGCGTTCCGGGTCCGCGACGAGGACCAGACGGCCAAGCCGACGGTGGTCGCTTCGCTGCCCGCCAAGCCGGGCCTGTGGACGCACCTCGCCGGGGTGTGGGACGGCGCGAAGATCCACTTGTATGTCGACGGCGTGCTGCAGGGCAGCGCCGACGCGGCGATCTCATGGGCCGCGACCCGGGGCTTCAACATCGGACGAGCCTGCCTGGACGGCGCGCCGGTGAACCGCTTCAAGGGCTCCGTCGCCGATGTGCGGGCCTACGCGAGGGCGTTGACAGGTGATGAGGTCGCCCTGGTGAGCGGCCTCAGGGGCCGCAGCAACAACGTCTACCTGGTCGGCGAGACGCCGTCGGTGGTCTGGGGGCAGCCGTCGCAGCCCGCCAGCTGGGTGGCCAAGGCCCGCTGCTCCTCGTTCATGACCCGCGTCCTCGCATACACCTACCCCTGGGCCACGGACGGCTACTTCACCACGCACTTCCACGACCGGGGCCCCGAGGCCGAGGACTACCACGACGCCTTCAATGCCGGGGCGGGCCCGCGTTTCAAGAAGATCCGCAAGGTCGCCGACCTCCAGCCCGGCGATCTCATCGCCATCGACTACAAGGGCAGCGTGGAGGGGAGCACGGGCCACATCGTGATGGTCCGTGACGTCAAGGGCGTCTACACGGGGTCCGGGAACGTCTCCGGCGATACCCAGTACGCGGTGGAGGTCATCGACTGCAGCGCCAGTCCGCACGGTGTCTACGGGGCCACCGACTATGCGCGGTTCCCGGACACGAGGATGGTGGGCGTGGCGGACGGCGGCGACCTCGAAGGGGTCGGTATCGGGCACATGATGTTCTACGCCTCCAACGCGACCGGCGAGTTCTCGCGGTACCGGACGAGCGTCAACGCGGGGACTGCGAAGACGTACACCGTCGCGCAGCGGTCCGTCGTGGCGGCGCGCATCGTGTGACGTGCGTGGGGGGTGTGGGACGGGTCTGGGGTGCCGGACGGGTCTGCGGGGGCGGCGGGTTGCGGGAGTCCTGAGTTGTCCACAGGGGAACCCGCGATCGATTTTGCTCGTGTATAACGAGTGAAGGTCCGTATCAAAGATGCGGAGATGGCGAGTTCCGAGAGGAGGCAGCGGCCATGACCACGCGACCATGGCGTATGGCGCAGCCGCTCGTGCTGCTCCTGTTCATCCTCGTCGAGGTGTTCCTGTCCGAGGGCATCGGCCTGTCCGTCGCCGTCGCGCTCGCCGCCACAGCCGCCGTCGGTGCCGCCCTCGTGTCCTGTGCGCTGGTGCTCTCGAGGTCGGGTCCTCGGGTGCCGCGGACCCGAATACGGACCGCGATTCGGGACCGTGAGCAGCGCACCGCCTTCCTGCCGCAGCGCGACCCCGACGCCTCGGGGCGCCCCAGGCCCCGGGCCCCGGGCCGTCCGTTCACGACGGCCGCGTAGGGGCAGCTGACCGCTTCATCCACCCGTGGGTCCTGAGGCCCGGTCCCGGTGCCTCTTCGTGTGCCGTCATGCCGACGTATCTGTTTCCGGCACGACGGGACCCGGAGGGCTTCCATGTCCGCTTTCGCTTCTTTCTCTTCCTTGACGTCCGCTTTCGCCTCGCTGGTCGGGCAGCTCGCCGACCTTGTCCAGCCTGTGTTCCAGGACAGCGCGACCGCCGTCGCCATCATCCTGTTCACGGTGCTCGTGCGGCTTGCCGTCCTTCCGCTCTCACGGGCCGCGGCGCGGGGGCAGAAGGCCCGGGCGCGGCTCGCGCCGCAGCTCGCGGCGCTGCGTGCGCGGCACGGCCGGCACCCGGAGCGGCTCCAGCAGGCGGTTCTGGAGCTCCATGCCAAGGAGAAGGTGTCACCGCTGTCGGGGCTGCTTCCCAGCCTGATGCAGGCGCCTGCGTTCTTCCTGCTGTACCAGGTGTTCACCGGGGGCGGTCTGGGCGGGGAGCTGTTCGGGGCCCCGCTGGGCGGGCGCTGGCTGGAGGCGCTCGGCGGTGGCGGGGTGTTCGGGGCCGCCGGGCTGGTGTATCTGGGGTTGTTCGCGGTCGTCGGGGCGGTGGCCACGTTCACTTTTGTGCGCACCAGGCGGCAGCTCGCGGCGTCAGCGCAGCCGGGGCCGGCGGGCCGGCCGGGTCTGCAGGGCATGGGGGTTGTCGCGAAGGTGGTGCCCCTGCTCTCCTTCGTCACCCTCATCACGGTGGCCGTGGTGCCTCTGGCGGCTGCGCTGTATGTCGTCACGAGCACGGTCTGGAGCGCGGTGGAGCGGGTGGTCCTGTACCGGGACATGCCCGCTGCGGGAGCCCTGGCTACCGCCGAGTAAGGGTCCAGTCCGTGAAAGGGGGCTTGCGAGGCGTGCGGGCGGCTTGGAGGATCGGCTGAACCTCCGGTGGCCGCACCCATCGGCCGTACCTGTCGGGATGACCTCGACCACAGGGAGAAGGCCATGAAACTGCTGCGTGTCGGACCGGTGGGGGCGGAGCGTCCCGCGTTGCTCGACCGGGACGGGGTGACTCTGAGGGATCTGTCCGCGCTGGTGGGCGACATCGACGGGCGGCTGCTCGCCGACGATGGCGGGCTGGACCGGATCAGGGCTGCGGACGAAGCGGGCCGGCTGCCTGTGCTCGACGCGGCCGGGCTGCGCACGGGCCCGCCGCTGGCACGCGTCGGCAAGGTGGTGTGCATCGGGCTGAACTACCACGACCATGCGGCCGAGACCGGTGCCACGGCGCCCACGGAGCCCGTCGTCTTCCTGAAGGCGGCCGACACGGTGGTGGGCCCGGACGACATCGTGCTGGTGCCGCGGGGCGCGGAGAAGACGGACTGGGAGGTGGAGTTGGCGGTCGTCATCGGGAGGACCGCCCGCTATGTGGAGTCGCGCGACGAGGCACTCGCGTGCGTCGCGGGCTACGCGGTGGCGCACGACATATCGGAGCGCGCCTTCCAGCTGGAGCACGGCGGCACCTGGGACAAGGGCAAGAACTGCGAGACGTTCAACCCGCTCGGGCCCTGGCTGGTGACGCGGGACGAAGTGCCCGACCCCCAGGCGCTGACGCTCAGTCTCTGGGTCAACGGCGACCTGAAACAGCGCGGCTCCACTGCCGACCAGATCTTCCCGGTGGCCGAAGTGGTGCGCTATGTCAGCCAGTTCATGACCCTGTACCCCGGGGATGTGATCAACACCGGTACGCCCGCAGGTGTGGCACTGGGGCAGCCGGAGCCCAGGCCGTATCTGAGGGCCGGTGATGTCGTCGAGCTGGAGATCGACGGACTCGGACGCCAGCGGCAGGAATTGAAGGACGCGTAAGGAGAGGCGAGGGGGAGGCGCAGAAGAGGTGAGCCGCGGAGGAGGTGCGGGGGATTCACCCCCTCCGCGGCGTCAGGTGGTGATGAGGCGGGTCAGCGCCTCGACCACCATCGCATGGTCCTCGGCCTGGGGGAGGCCGGAGACCGTGACCGTGCCGATGACGCCCGCGCCATCGACGTGGATCGGGAACGAACCACCGTGGGCCGCGTACTGGTCCGGGTCGAGACGCGACGACGCCTCGAACGTGGTGCCCTTGGCCCGGAACCTGCTGCCCACCAGGAGGGAGCTCTCGCCGTAACGCTCCACGACCCGCCGCTTGCGGCCGATCCAGGCGTCGTTGTCGGCCGATGTGCCCGGCAGCGCGCAGTGGAAGAGCTGCTGTGTGCCACGGCGGATGTCGATCGTGACAGGCGCCCGACGCTCCCGGGCGAGCTCGACCAGCACCGTGCCGAGCTGCCAGGCGTCGTCATGGGTGAAGCGGTGGAGGACGAGCTGCCGTTCCTGGGCCTCCAGCACATCGATGCCCGGCGCGTTCGGGAGGCCGCTCATGAGCCGAGCTCCACGGCGATGCCCTCGCGGGCGGAGCGGCGGGCCGCCTCCAGGACGTCCAGGGCGGCGGCGGCCTCCTCGGCGGTGACCGGGGGCGGGGTGCCGTCGCGCAGTGCATCGGCGATCGCGGCGTAGTACGCCGGATAGTCGCCCGGCAGAGTCTCGACCGGGTGCCCGCCACCGGTGAGCGGGGACTCACCGGAACCGAGCCTGCCCCAGAGCTGCTCGGGCTCCACGCCCCAGCAGGTGTCCCCGGGGCCCGGGCGCACGCCCTCCCGCAGGGCGGTCTCCTGCGGGTCGAGGCCGTACTTGACGTAGCCCGCGGACGAGCCGAGTACCCGGAAGCGCGGGCCGAGCTGGGCCGCGGTGGCGCTCACGTACAGATGAGAGCGCACCCCGTTCGCATGGGTGACGGCGATAAAGGTGTCGTCGTCCGTCTGGGCACCGGGGCGGCGCACATCGGACTCCGCGTAGACCCGGACGGCAGGACCGAAGAGGACGAGTGCCTGGTCGACGACATGGCTGCCGAGGTCGTAGAGCAGTCCGCCGAACTCCTCGGGAGCACCCGACTCGCGCCAGCCGCCCTTGAGCTGGGGGCGCCAGCGCTCGAAGCGGGACTCGAAACGCAGGACGTCGCCGAGCTCACCACCGTCGATGAGCCTGCGCAGGGTGCGGAAGTCGTTGTCCCAGCGCCGGTTCTGGAACACCGACAACAGCAGGCCGCGCTCCCGGGCCAGGGCGCCGAGGGCGCGCGCCTCGGCCGCCGTACCCGCGATCGGCTTGTCCACGACCACCGGGAGACCGGCCTCAAGAGCCGCGGTCGCCACCGGCACGTGCGTCTTGTTGGGGGAGGCGATCACGATCAGGTCGAGTTCGTCCGCGCGGGACCACAGCTCCTCGGGAGCGGCGGCGAAACGCACCCCCGGATACGCGGCCCGCGCCTGCTCACGGCGCTCCTCGCTCGACGTCACGACGCTGTCGAGGACCAGGCCCGCGGTCGACGCGATCAGCGGGGCATGGAAGACCGACCCGGCCAGGCCGTAGCCGACGAGGCCGACGCGCAGGGGGGAGGAAGCACGACGTGTCACCCCTCCACTTAAGCAACGCTGTTGCCAAACTGCAAGCGGCGGGCACAATGGGAGGGTGAGGGTGAACTGGGCCAGAGCGATCGGGGCGGCAGGAGAGGCCGCCGGTGCCGCTGCTGCGGCCGGTACGGCAGCGGCGGGCGGCTGGGGCGTCGGCCCCGGCGTCAACCTGCCCCTGCTCCGCAATCACAACGCGGCACTGGTGCTCGATCTGCTCCGTGCGGCGGGAGAGGACGGCATCAGCCGACTCGAGATCGCCGAGCGCACAGGACTGACCCCGCAAGCCGTCAGCAAGATCACGGCCAGGCTCCGGGACGAGCAGCTCGTCACCGAGGCGGGCCGGCGCGCCTCCACCGGGGGCAAGCCGCGCACCGTACTGCGGCTGGTCCCCTCGGCGGCGTACGCGGTCGGGGTGCAGATGGACCGGGACGAGCTCACCGCCGTGCTGCTGGACCTGTCCGGTGCCCAGGTGGCCAGCCGGGCCGTCACGGCCGATCTCGGCGCCGGTCCGGAGGTCGTCACCGGACGGATCGGGGACCAGGTACGCGCGCTGCTTACCGACTCCCTGGCCGTCACGCCGGAGGACGAGGAGCCCGGACCGGCGGACGCCGCCACCGCAGCGGAGCAGAGCGGAGAGCGTTTCGCGCGGGTGCTCGGCGTGGGAGTCGCCATGCCCGGGCCCCTCGACCACCGCACAGGAGTGCCGCTGCGCGTCACCGGCTATCCGGAGTGGGACGGCTACCGGCTGCGGGACGAGCTGGCCCGGAGGCTGGGCCTCCCGGTCGTCCTGGACAAGGACACCAACGCCGCCGCACTCGGACTGCTGCTGCGCGGCGAGGTCGGGGACTTCGCCTATCTGCATCTGGGCACCGGTATCGGAGCGGGCCTTGTGCTCGACGGGGCGCTGTACCGGGGAGCGCAGACCGGGGCCGGTGAGTTCGGCCACCAGGTCGTGCACCTCGACGGGCCCCCGTGCGCCTGCGGCAAGCGAGGCTGCATCGAGGTGATGTGCCTGGCAGCCGCCGAGCGCGGTGATATCGCCGAAGCCGCGCGGGTGCTGGGAGTCGGTGTGGACAACCTGGCGGCGCTGCTCGACATCGAGCAGGTGCTGCTCGGCGGCCGGGTCGTCGCCGCGGCCGAGGGCGATTTCGTACGGGGCGTACGCTCCTCGCTCTCCTCGCGCAGCCGGATGCTGGTGGCACCGGCGGGCGGCGGGGCGTACAGGGTGGCCGAGGGGGCTGCCCAGCTGGTGCTCGCGCCGGTGTTCGGGCGGGCCGAGGTGGCGTTCGTGTCGTACCCGGGCTGAGCGCCCCGGGCCCGAACGCGGCATGTCCGGCCTGAGGGTCGGGCCCGAAGACAACGGACCCGGCTGAGGATCAGGTCCGGATCTTGGGCCGATCGGGCGTAATGGTGTGACTGTCCGACCGGCTATGCGCGGTGTTCCGCGGGCAGCGGGCTCATGCATGGCAGGGTCGTGCGCGTCGTGCCCGCAGGCTGTCCCCGAGCGAAGGGTCTCCCATGCGAATGCGCCGCGCCCTCGCCACCGGACTGGCAGCCGCCGTGATCACCCCCGCCGCCGTCCTCGCGGCGCTCCCCGCCGCACTCCCCGGGCAGGCATCGGCCGCTGCCGCACCGGCTCCGCCCCTGCCGTCGGCCTCGACGCCTTCGACGTCACCCGAGCCGTTCTGCGGCAACGCACGCGCCCAGGGCCTGCCCATCGGCACCAGGATCGAGGGCGGTCCGGCCTCCTACCGGGCCGGCTCCGCCTCAGGGGCGTTCTCCGTCGTGCTGACGAACACCACCGCCCAGCCCTGTGTGCACATCTACCCCGTCGTCGTGCTCACCGGGCGGGACCATCCGCTCACCCCCGCCCGGATCCGGATGGAGTTCCTGGACGAGGGGCGTGGGACATGGCGGCCCGTCACCTTCGTGGCCACCGACGAGGGAGAGGCCGTAGGGGCGTTCGGAGGTGCGAAGGGCACCGGGAAGGTCCTGGCCGCAGGGGAGTTCGAGGGCTTCGTCATCCCCGCTCGCGGCAGCGTCACCGTGTCCGTGCGCCTCGCCTTCCCCGCCGGTGACACGCCTGCCGACGCGGTCGTGGCCAATGCCGCCGTCGTCCAGCGTCGGGGTGCCGACGGCGACTGGGTGGGGGAGTCGGCGGACTACCGTTTCAGCCTGCTGGCATCCGACGAGTCGCTGTTCCAGACCCCGCTGCGGACACCGTTCGAAGCCACCCCCAGCGCCGGCACCGGCATCGACCCCAACGAACTCGCCCAGACCGGCAACCGCGCCGACATCGGGGTCATGGCCGCCATCGCCGCCCTGCTCACCGCCGCAGGCATGCTCCTCACGGGCGCCCACCAGGTGCGCACCGGGCGCCACTGACCACGGCGCCTGCAGGAGGCACCGGCTGGGTGCACCGGCCGGCCGCACCGAGCGGAAACAGCGGCCGTGGGCACTGACTGGAAGCCGAAGGTTCATCCGCCGTCCCTGGTGACCCCCGAGCTGCCGTGGATATATAACGGTGCCGACCAACGCCCCTGCTTCGGCAGGGGCGTTGGGCTGGGCACGACATACCGCACCTCATCCACAGGTCACCACACTCCGACGGAGGAACTCCCGATGCCGACCCCCGGCATTCCCCGCCGTACCGTGCTCGCCGCAGGCACCGCGACCGCAGCGGTCGCCGCCACGACCGCCACGTCCCTGGTCACCGCACCGGCAGCCCGTGCCGCGGCCCCGACCCTCCCGAACGGCACCAGCAAGGACAAGGTGCTCGTGATCGGCATGGACGGACTGCGCCACGACCGGATCGACGCGGCCAACGCCCCGCACCTCAAGTCGATGATGGCGAACGGCACCTACGGCACGTCCCTGCTCTACTCCTACCCGATGGCCGCGACCTCGTCCGGACCCGGCTGGTCGACCATCTCCACCGGTGTCTGGCCCGACAAACACGGTGTGCGGGACAACACCTTCATCGGCAAGAACTACGGCAGGTACCCCGGCTTCCTCGCCCGTCTCGCCCAAGTGCGCCCGGAGCTGTCGACGTACGCCGCCGTCGACTGGAAGGCGCTGGACTCCCAGGGCACGGTCACCCCCGGCGCCGACGCCAAACTCGTGCTGAACGGGGACGCGGACGGTTACGAGGGCCATGACGCCACCATCGCGGCCGATACCGAGTCGATTCTGCGTCACCAGAATCCCGACGTTCTGTTCGTGTACTTCGGGCGGACCGACGAGGTCGCCCACAGCCAGGGCACCGGCCAGACGTACCTGGACGCCATCGCAGCCCAGGACGCGTACGTGGGCCGCCTGCTCGCCGCCGTCAAAGCCCGTCCGTCCTACGCCACCGAGCGCTGGACCGTGATCGTCGCCACCGACCACGGCCACAAGGACGCGGGCGGCCACGGCGGGAGCTCCATCGAGGAGCGACGGACCTTCGTCCTCGCCCAGGGCCCCGGGATCGCCGCCGGTGCCCGCCCCATCGACACCCGGCTCGTCGATGTCGCCGCCACTGTCTTCAGGCAGCTGGAGATCACCCCCGACCCGGCATGGGGCCTGGACGGCAAGCCCGTCCAGGAGCGTTCCGCCGACCCCTTCGACGTGCTCCAGTCCTCGCTCACCACCCGGGTGGACGAGACCGGAATCCCGACCTCCGTACTCGGCTTCACCCACACCACCCCCAGCGGCTGGTCGGTCATCAACAACGCGATGGGCACAGGCGGAGTGACCGAGTGGCGCGGCTGGTCCTTCGCCACCGACGAGTTCTGGTCCCGTACCCACCGCGACCAGTGGCGTGAACTCAACATCCGGGCCCGGGGCGTCTTCGCGGTCGCCGACTCCGACGAGTGGGACGACAAGTCGAACTCGGGCGGCTACGACTCCACGCTGGTCAGCCCGGCGTACACCGTGAGCGGTGCCGGCACGGTGCGGCTCGACTTCACGACCCTGTACCGCCACGAGGGCAGCCAGACCGCCCAGATCCTGGCCTCCTTCAACGGTGGTACGCCCAGCGTCGTCAAGAGCTACACCTCGGACGTGGTCTCACAGCCGCAGTCGGTCACCGTGCCCGTCCCGGCCGGTGCCTCCAGCGTGAGTTTCCGGTTCCGGTACACCGGCCGCAACAACTGGTACTGGGTGATCGACGGGGTCAGGGTCACGGCCGTCTGATCCACGGCCTCCCGTGCGGGACAGCCTTTAGGCTGGGGGCGCCGGTACATCGCCGTGACGGCGCCCCCAGCGTCGCTCCCCCGGCATTCGTTTCCACAGCACCCGCTCCCACAAGACCCATGGCGAAAGGCCCGGAGCGCAAGACCCGGAGCACATCGCACACAGCAGCACATCGCACCGCGCGTACGGCAGGAGTCCGCTTCATGGCAGAGCGCAAGCCGATCGAGTCCTGGCTCACCGACATGGACGGCGTTCTCATCCACGAGGGCGTGCCCATCCCGGGGGCCGACGCCTTCCTCAAGAAGCTCCGGGAAACCGGCAAGCCCTTCCTGGTGCTCACCAACAACTCCATCTACACACCGCGCGACCTGCACGCCAGGCTGACCCGGATGGGCCTGTACGTGCCCGTCGAGAACATCTGGACCTCGGCCCTGGCCACCGCTCAGTTCCTGGACGACCAGCGCCCGGGCGGCTCCGCCTATGTCATCGGCGAGGCGGGGATGACCACGGCCCTGCACGACATCGGCTACATCCTCACCGACCAGGAACCGGACTACGTCGTCCTCGGAGAGACCCGCACCTACAGCTTCACGGCGCTGACGAAGGCGATCCGGCTGATCAACGAAGGCGCCCGCTTCATCGGAACCAATCCGGACGCGACTGGTCCGAGTCTCGAGGGCCCGCTGCCCGCGACCGGTTCCGTCGCCGCGCTGATCACCAAGGCCACCGGCAAGGAACCGTACTTCGCGGGCAAGCCCAATCCGCTGATGATGCGCACCGGGCTCAACGCGATCGGTGCGCACTCCGAGACCAGCGCGATGATCGGGGACCGGATGGACACCGATGTGCTGGCCGGTCTCGAGGCCGGCATGGAGACGTTCCTGGTGCTCACAGGCGTGACGACGCCGGCCGATGTGGACCGCTATCCCTTCCGCCCGTCCAAGGTCGTCGACTCGATCGCGGACCTCGTCGACAGAGTCTGAGTTAGCCCATCCGGGTTCCCCGGAGATGCGGAAACGGGCAAACCGCGTGAATCTACTGATACCAGGAGGTTCACAATGCGTTCTGTGTTCATTGCTCTCCGTGTCATAGGGGCGGCAGGCGGTCTTCTGATGCTGGCATCCACGGCCGGGCCCGTGTACGCGGCGCAGGGCGGCGGTCGAACCGCTGCCGACTGCGACAGCCGGGCGGGATTCGCCGCGCCCGGCGCGTACGTCCTGGACGCCGAGATGTCCGGGGTCGGGGGTTCGAGAGGCCCGCTCATCGGTGTCGACTGCGGCGGCCGGCAGCAGTACGGCTCGCTGGGTGCGGTCCAGGCCGCTCCACAGCAGGGTGACGGGGAGGGGAACCCCAAGCCGGAGCAGAGCTGGAACCAGAACAAGACCTGGGAGCCGGACGAGAAGAAGGGCGGGGGGGACGAGAAGAAGGACGCGGACAAGGACAAGAAGCAGCACGAGAAGCCGCGTGACACGAAGGACGAGAAGAAGAAGGACGAGGGGCGGGACAAGCGGGACGACGGCGGCGGCGAGGGGGACGACGGGGACGATGACTCCGGGAGCGAGCCCGGCTCGGACGAGACCCCCTACGCCCCGGTACGAGCCGGTGGCGGCGGTACCGCCACGTCCTTCGCCGCCGACGGCTCCCGGACCGGCGACCAGCGGGGACCCGGCACCACCCACACCGTGGTCGGGCTGGTCCTGGCCGCTGTGGCGGCCGTGACCATCGCGTTCCGCGGTGCACGGCGCCGGCGCGCGGACGCGACGGACAAGGACTGACGGCCGTGGCATCGTCGTCCGGCGACGCCGCTGCCCCCGCGCGAGGGGGCAGCGGCCGGCTGCTGACGGGTGTGGCCTGGGTGGTCCTGCTGCTCGGCCTCTGGCTGTGGGGGCGCGGCGCCGTAGACGGGGCGGCCGGTGCGGCTCCCAGGACCGGTGATGTGGCCGCGGTGGGCAGGCCGCCCGGTGTGCCGCTGCCGCCCGCGCGCGATCCGCTGAAACCCGTGGGGCCCAGCAGGGTGGAGATCCCCTCGATCGGAGTGAAGGCCCCGGTCGTGATGCGCGGACTGGACGCGGCGGGCGGGATCGACCCGCCGCCGTACGCCGAGGCGGGGTCCGTGGGCTGGTTCGGATCCGGCACTCAGCCCGGCGCTGAGGGTGCCGCGCTGTTCGTGGGGCATGTGGACACCGATTCCGAGCGGGCGGTCTTCTACGACCTCAGTGCGGCCCGCGCCGGGCAGAAGATCCGTGTCACCCGGACCGATGGCTCGGTCGCCGAATTCACCATCGATGACGTCCAGGTCGTCAGCAGGGACCGGTTCGACGCCCGCAAGGTGTACGGGGCCAGGCAACCGGGCAGGGCCGAACTGAGGCTGATCACCTGCGGGGGAACGTTCGACCGCGCCACACAGTCCTACACGGCGAACGTGGTGGTCTCGGCCTATCTGACGGACGCCCGCGGGATCTGACAGGATGCGTTCCGGTCGGTCTTTGTCCGGGCGGAATGCCGGATGTGGCCCGGCCGCCATGCACGATGCACCAAGGGGGAGTGGATGTACGGCAGTTTCGCCGGGCGGGCCCGCCGGGGAGCGGGGACGCGAGCGGCAGCGGTCACCATCCGAACCGCGGGGGCCGTGGGAGCGGTCGGCCTCGCGCTGCTTCTGTCGGGATGTTCGTCCGATGACGGCGGGGACGACCGGCCGCCCATCGCACAGCAGCCCAAGGCCATGGACCCGTACTGGGTCAATCCGGACGGCAAAGCGGCCCGGCAGGTCGCCGAGTACAGCGAGGGCGGCGACAAGAAGGAAGCCGCCCTGATCGGGAAGATCGCAGGACAGCCGGTCGGCGAGTGGATCGGGCCGGACAATCCGGAGGCCGAGGCCAAGGGGTTCACCGAAGCCGCGCAGAAGGTCGACCGTGAGGCCCTGCTGGTGCTCTACAACATCCCGCACCGCGACTGCGACCAGTTCTCCAAGGGCGGCGCCGCTGACGGGAACGCCTATCGCGAGTGGGTCGACAAGGTCGCCAAGGGCATCGGCGACCGGCCGGCCACGGTGGTGCTCGAGCCGGACGCGGTGCTGCACCTCGTGGACGGCTGCACCCCGGACACGTATCACGAAGAGCGCTACGACCTGCTGAAGGGCGCCATCGCCCGGCTCAAGAAGCAGCCCGCCACCAAGGTCTACCTGGACGCGGGCAATGCCGGCTGGTCGCATCCGGACTCGCTCTTCGAGCCGCTCCAGTGGGCGGGGATCGCCCAGGCCGACGGCTTTGCGGTGAATGTCTCCAACTTCCAGACCACCGCCGCCAGCAAGGACTTCGGCAAGAAGCTGTCCGTGAAGGTCGGCAACAAGCCCTTCGTGATCGACACCAGCCGCAACGGCAACGGCCCCTACACCCAGGGCGATCCCAAGGAGAACTGGTGCAACCCGCCGGGCCGTGCGCTCGGTGAGCCGCCGACGACGAAGACGGACGATCCACTCGTCGCCGCCTATCTCTGGGTCAAGCGGCCGGGGGAGTCGGACGGCGACTGCAAGGGCGGCCCGAAGGCCGGGGACTGGTACCCGGAGTACGCCCTCGAACTGGCCCGCAACACCAAGTAGCGAAGAGCCGCGTGGAACAGAACCACGGAGACAAAAACGGGGTGCCCCCGCAGCGATCGCTGCGGGGGCACCCCGTTGTCTCGTGTTCTTCCCGGCGGGAGGTCCTGCGGGGAGGTCTTACGGGACCTCGACCCAGACGCCTTCGGACGGCGTGCCCTTGTCGTCGGTCACGAAGAGCATGTACCAGCCGGACGGCACGAGGGATCGGTTCTTCGGCACGCTGACCTTGAACCCGGCCGCCGTCTTCTCCATCTTCAGCGCGATGGAACGCTGGTCGACGTCGGTCACATGCGTGACCGCGCTCGGCCGCATCAGCTTCGCCGTCCTGATCTTCGCCGCCTGCGGGCTCTTGAAGGTGCCGGACGCCCCGCGCTTGATGCTCTTGGGGCCGCCGCCGATCGCCGGGCGGGAGTCCCGGTAGAGGTACGGCGGGGTGTAGATCTCGATCCGCTGCTCGAAGACGCCGGGCTTGGTGTTCGCGGCGTCGGCGAAGAGGGAGTCGGAGCCGAAGATCATCACCCTGCCGTCGGGCAGCAGCACCGAGCCGGAGTGGTAGTTGCGTCCCACCTGCGGGTCCGCCACACGCGTGTACGCGCCGCTCTTAGGGTTGTACGTACGCGCCTCGAGGACGTTGGAGCCGCCCCGACCGCGGTAGTCCTCGGAGCCGCCGGTGACCAGCACGGTGTCGTCCGGCAGCAGCGAGGCGCTCGGGTAGCGGGTGCCCTTGTCGAGGGTGGCGCCGTCCGTGAAGCGGGGCTGGTCCTTCTTGAGGTCGACGAGCCGGGAGTTCTTGCTCGACTTCTCGGACTCGCCGACCCCTCCGCCCCCGATGACCATGAACTTCTGGTCCTGGGCGGGCGGCAGCATGACCGTCGCGGAGGTCTCCAGCTTGTCGGGGTCGCTCATGCCCGGGATCTTCTCGAACGAATTGTCGTCCAGGTCCCAGACACCCGGCTCGCGGCCCACGTCGGCCGGTCCGTAACCGGCGTTGGAACCGGAGTAGAAGAGCTTCCCGTTGTCCATCAGGAAGATCGCCGGGTACGTCGGGAAGCGCCGCTCGAAACCGGTGTACTCCCACTTCTTGGTCTTCGGGTCGTAGATCTCGTCCTTGCCGGGCACGATCTGCCCGATCTCGTCGAGGCCCGAGAGGGACAGCACCTTGCCGTCCTTGAGCGTGGTCAGCGTCGGGTACCAGCGGGCCTCGTTCATCGGGTCGACCTTGATGTACTTCTCGGCGACCGGATCGAACTCGTAGGCCTCCCTGATGCCCTGGAAGTCCTTCTTGTCGAGGGCGAGCTTCTGCGCGATGCCGTAGACGTTGCGGGTGTCGGAGCCGGTGAGCCCGTGCACCCGGAAGTTGTCCTCGGTGCCCGTCTCGTGCGACTTGCCGGACTCCTCGGCCTCCACGTAGATACGGCCGAGCCCCGCCTCGGTGCGCTGGAACTCGCCCGTCACCGGGTCGAAGACCTTCTTCGCCCGCTGGACCAGCACCGGGTCCCTGGACACGAAGGTCTTGCCGTTGGACTTGCCGGTGAACTTGGTCCCGGCCGGCAGCGTGATCGGCTTGTCCGGGTCCTCGTTGTGGACGATCATCAGGCCGCCGGCCTTGGTGACATCGCCCTTGAGCTTCTCGTACCGCTTGGTGCCCCCCGCGACCAGGAGCTTTCCGTCGGGCAGCTGGGTGTGCCCGGAGCAGAACATGTCCTTGGGGGTCGGGATCTTCTTGAAGGTGTTCGTCGCCGGGTCCCACAGCACCGACTCGAACTTCTTCGCGTCGAAGTTCTTCTGGTTGTTGCCGGACCCGGCGATCAGCAGGACCTTGCCGGTGTGGAGCAGGGCGGCGTGGATCGAGTTGATCCGGTACTCGGAGGGGACGTCCAGGTAGTCCCAGTGGCCGTTGGCGGCCTTGTACTCAGGCTTGTTGATCTTGTACTCGTGGTACTCCGCCGAGCCGTACCGGTAGAGCGCCGGACCGTTGAACCCGGCGACCACGGCCACCACCGCCACACCGATGAATATCCGCCGGGCCCGGTTCTTGCGGTAGTTCGGCCGGACGGGAAGGGTGCTCATTTCTTACGTCCCCCAAGGGCGATCTGCATGGTCTGGTCGGGGGCCCGGTCGGGCCGCTCCTGCGACTCCGGCGACTCACCGCCGGGCTCGGGCGCCGTGCCCGGTGCGGCACCGCCGCGGCGGTTCTTCCGCCTCCTGCGGTTCTTCTTCTCCTGACGCATCTGGTGCCGCCAGGCGAAGATGGGCGAAGCCGTGATCAGCAGGGCCAGCGAGGCCCAGGTGATCATCGCGGGGTGGTCATGGCCGAGGAAGAACGACGAGGCCAGCGAACCGCCGAAGACCAGGATGAAGAACAGATGGATCCGGAAGGTGCCGAAGAGGGTGTCCGGGCTGGACGAGTCGCCCTTGGGGGTCACGACGAACTTGCTCTTGCGGCGCAGCACGGCGTCCATCAGGGAGCGTGCGTAGATCGGCGCGGACAGTGCGGACATCACCATGCCGGCGAGACCGCCTGAGCCCTCGGGCTCGTGCGGTGAGACGTTGTGGCGGCGGTTCCAGATGTAGAGGCCGATCTGGAGCGCCGAGGCGTTGCCGTACAGCATCATCCAGATCACCGGGTCGATCTGCACGCCCGAGGCGCCCATGCCCAGGAACAGGGCGCAGCTGAGCGCGGCCAGGATCCAGTTGAGGGCCGACATCGGATAGAAGATGATCATCATCGTGTAGTTGAAGAGCTTGCCGGCCGGCAGTGATCCGAAGCCCCTCCAGTACTGCTTGAGGATCGTCTCGTAGGTGCCGCGGGACCAGCGCAGCTGCTGGGTGAAGAAGTCGGTCCAGGCGGACGGGCCCTCACCGACGGCCAGTACGTCCGGGGTGTAGACCGAGCGCCACTTGTTGCCGCTCTCGGGGTTGCTGGCGCGGTGCATCTCGAAGCCCGTCGCCATGTCCTCGGTGATCGAGTCGTACAGTCCGCCGATCTGCTTGAGCGCCTTGATTCGTACGGCGTTGGATGTGCCGACGAACATGGGGGCGCCGTAGCGGTTGCCCGCGCGCTGGATCAGGGCGTGGAACAGGAACTGCTGGGACTCGGCCGCCTTGGTGACGAAGGTGTCGTAGTTGCCGTAGACCTGGGGCCCGATCACGAAGCCGACGTCAGGGTCGCGGAAGTAGCCGAGCATCCGCTCCAGGTAGTTCGGCAGCGGGACATGGTCGGTGTCCACCGAGGCGAAGAAGTCGTAGTTGCCGCCGTGGGCTTCCAGCCAGGCGTTGTAGTTGCCGTGCTTGGTCTTGGCCCGGTGGGCGCCGGTGGGCTGGTTCCACTTGGCTATGCCCTTGCGGGAGAAGTGGTGCACGCCGAGGCGCTCACAGACCTTCTTGACGTCGGGGTCGTTGCCCTCGTCGAGCAGCCAGACGTGCATCAGGCCACGGTGGCGGATCCTGACTGCCGCCTCGAGGGTCTTCGTCACCATCTCCAGGGGTTCCTTGCCCGGAACGAAGGAGGTGAGGAACGCGACCCGGGTGCCGGACTCCGGCACGACGGGGATCGGGTCGCGTGCGACCAGGGTCGCATGTGCGTTCGACAGCACGTTCATGGTGCGGAAGAGCTCGATCAGGCCGATCGAGACCAGCATCACGACATCGAGCCACAGCAGCAGGTCGTTCTTGAGGTTGGGATCCCGCTCGGTCCAGTGCTGGGGCTGCATCAGCCAGATGAACAGACCGAGCGAGACGAGCGGCGCGGCTCCGAGGAGCAGCGCGGCGCGTATCCGGTGGGGCTCCTGTGAGATCAGTGAGCGGTACTGCACCCGGTACGGCCGCGATGGGTCCGGCTGGGTGAGGGGACCGGCGAGCCGGCTGTAGTGCTCGTAGTCGTACCGCGGCAGCGCCTTCTTGGGGTGCTGCCGGGCTCCGGCCGTTCGGAGCTGCGGGGGAACCCGAAGCTGCGTGGTCCGGGAAGGGTCGTTGTCCTGCTGCCGGGCGCCGTTCGGCGTCGACGTCATGAGTCATCCCCCCCGCACGCCTGCTGGCTGCGTGATCGTTCGCTGGTGCGGCGCCCGGACCTCGGTTCCCCTAAACCGGATGATCCGGACGCGTCAATGGTCAGGCCGTGGCCTCGTACGCCTCGTAGACATGAGAAGACGGCCCTCCGGTTGCATGATGCCCGGCACGGGCACCGCTTCGCGAACGGGGTCCCCTTACCCACGGTTGCGGTGCAACCCGGGCATCCCTCCGCAAACCGCCCCCAACTACTCGACCCAGTGGTCCTATTGGAGTCACTGGTTCCACACAGGTTGTACGACCAACGCCTTGATCGCAAGGCGGCCTCGGTGAGCGGTCTGTAAGCGGTATGTGTAGCCGGTTGTACTCGTACTTGTGTACGCGAAAACACCGGAGCCCCTCGCCGATGGCGAGGGGCTCCGGTATCGCGTGCGCCGCCAGGGACTCGAACCCCGGACCCGCTGATTAAGAGTCAGCTGCTCTAACCAACTGAGCTAGCGGCGCCTGCTGACCCGGAGAACTCTACCTGACGTCCGGGTGCGCTCCGACCATTTACCCGACTGCCCCGGGTGCCTGAGGTTCGCGGATGTTCGCGGATGTTCTCGGACGTTTTCGGCCTGTCGGATGGTCGTTTTTTCCCTTTGGTCCGTCAGAATGCGAACGCATCAGGGACGTATCAGGAAAATTACGACAGTGCGAGGGGCACCGTAATGACCGTTCCGGCCTTCGAGGAGTACGAGCCCGTGGCTGACTGCGGCTGCGCCGGGTGCGCGCAGCGGCGGCGCGCACCGGCCCGCGCACACCCCCCACGGGCACGCGCGGGAGGTGCGCGTACGGCGCACGGAGTCCGGTGCGCGCTGCTCCTTGCCGCGGCGGCGGGGGTGGTGCTGTACGGGGGCGGGGGAGCGGGAGCCCTGGCCGCGACCGCCTGGCCGCAGGCGAAGCGGCCTGCGCAGCTCAGGGACCCCGAACCGGAGACCCCGCAGGGCGGCCAGGGGCCGCTGCACGGGGGCCCGGCGCCCGGCTCCGTGGGAGCCCAGGCGCCGGTGCTGCGCCTGACGACCCGGGCGGACATCATCAACCGGGCCAAGCGCTGGGTGGACGCGAAGGTGCCGTACTCGATGACCGACTTCTGGTCGGACGGCTATCGCCAGGACTGCTCGGGCTATGTCTCCATGGCCTGGAACCTGCCGGGCAACGAGTGGACCGGGAGCCTGGCGCAGTTCGGGACCCGGCTGGACCGCGAAGCGCTGCAACCGGGCGACATCCTGCTGTTCCACGACGCGGCCGACCCGAACAAGGGCTCGCACGTCACGATCTTCGGCGGCTGGACCGACTACACGCACACCCACTACATCGCCTACGAACAAGCCAAGCCGCACACCCGCAAGCAGGCCACCCCCATGGCCTACTGGAGCAACTCCGCCTCCTATGTGGCGTACCGCTACAAGGGCGTCATCGGCGCGAGCGCCTCTTCCCGGCCGCGCAAACCCCCGGGCGTCGTCGCCCCCTACCCCGGTGCCGCGCTCTTCCGGCCGGGCGCCGGAGGCGACCACATCGCCGAACTCGGCAAGTTGCTGAGAGAGCGCGGCGCAGAGGCGCTTCTCGGCCAGGCCCCCGGGGCGCACTGGAGCGAGGCGTATCGGCAGGCGACGCTGGCCTTCCAGAAGGCCCAGGGCTGGGCCGGGACCCAGGCGGACGGGGTGCCGGGGCCGGGGACCTGGAGCCTCCTGGCGAGCGGCAGGGGTAAGGACATCCCGCAGCACGGTGCCGGCGAGGCCACGCGCGGCGGTGCCGTTGCGGGGACGGGTGGCGACGCAGCGGCAGGCACCAGCGGGCAGGCAGCGGGTGCGCCGCAGGGTACGGGGGTCGGGGGTGCTTCGCAGAGCGGCGTCAGTGAGGGCAGCGCAGCGAGCGCGCCGGTGCCGGTCGGTGCCGCTCGTGCCGCCTTGCCGGGCGGTGCGGCGAGCCAGGGCGCGCCGCAGGGCGGTGACGGCCAAGGGCCCCCGCAGGGCGGCGTCGCCGAGGGCGGTGCCGCTCGGGCCGCCCTGCCGGGCGGTGCGGCGAGCCGGGCTGCGCCGCAGGGCGGTGACGGCCAGGTGTCCTTGCCGGGCGGCGGCGGTCAGGTGGCCGCGCCGGGCGGCGCTGCCGGAAGTGACCCCGGGACCGGGAGGCCGCAGGGCGGTGCCGGTCGGGCTGTCCCGGATACCCCGGCCGCCCCGCAGACCCGCACCGGCCAAGCGGCCCCTCGGAAACGCGCCGTGCGGGCCGCGCGGGCGCCGGGGTATCCGGGGCCGGCGAGCTTCCGGCCCGGCCAGACCAACCCACACGTCGAGGAGCTCCGCCGTCGGCTGGCGCAGCGGGGCTTCGGCGAACAGGACACATCGGCGGGGCCCGGTCGGCAGTGGACCGAGGCGGACCGTCGCAACGTCCGGGCGTTCCAGCGCGCACAGGGCTGGCGCGACGGCGCGGCGGACGGCTACCCCGGCCCCGAGACCTGGCTGCGGCTCTTCTCCTGAGCCGCCGCCCCAGACCACGCCAAGCCCGAGGAGCGGCCCCGGTGACCACCATGACCCCGTACCCCGAAGACCCCGCGGCCCCGCTGCCGCCACGACTTCCCCGTCTGTCCGCACTCTCCGTTCCCGCCCGGGCCGAGGTCCCGGGCGCCCCGGCCGTGGAACCGCCGACCGCCCGGCACCGGGCGGTGCCCGGCTCCGCAGGGACCATGGAGGGACTGCCGCCGCAGCTGCCTGACGCGGTTTCGGGTGATGGCCTCGCCGGTGCCGTGGATGTACGTCACCCGGGAGGCGGACACCTCCCGCAGGGCTCACCCGGAGCCGGTGGTGCGGCGGAGGCGGCCGCACCCGCCGCGGCTGCCGGGCTTCTGGCCGGCCAGCCGGACACGCTGCCCGGCAGCCGTGCGGAAGGAGTCCGGCGCCCGGACGACGGCGGGTCCGTCGCGGCGCTCCAGGAGTCCGGAACCCACACCGGAACCCGCAGCGAGATCCACTCCGGGCCCGGCACCCCCATGCCGACGGAAGCCGAGACCCATGCCGGCGGCGGTATGGAAAACGGCATCGGGACCGAGACCCGTGCCGGCGGCGGTACGGAAAGCGGCATCGGGACCGAGACCCGTGCCGGCACCGAAACCGGATCCGGTGACCCGCTGACGAGCCGGATCGGGACCGAGACCACCGGGCGGCTGCCGCTCCGGCCTCTCTTCCGGGACGACGACACCACCAGCGCCAAGCCGGTCCGTCCCGATGACGACGACGGCGGGCCCGACACGGTGGCCATGCCCGTCGTGCTGCCCGCGGGCCGCAAGGCCGAGGCGGGCGGGGTGGTGTCCGTGCAGTCTCAGTCGCGTCCCCGGCCCGCGCCGCCCCTGGACCCGAGGCTGCGCGAGCGTCCGGGGCCCGTGCTGCCGGGCTGGATCAGCCTGTTCATCGGCTGCGGTGTGCTCGCCGTGGCGGCGAACGTGCTCTACCGGGCGGGTGCCTGTCCCGACCGGCTGGCCGCCCTTCTCGGGCTGAGCGCGCACCCGTACCGGGGTATCGGCATGGGCGAGTGGATGGTGCTCGGCATCTGCCTGCTCGTCGCCGCGTTCACGCTCGGCGGCCTCGGTCGCGGCCGTGCGGGTCATGCCTGGGTCCTCACGCTGTTCGGCGAGTACCGCGGGAGCGTGCGCCGTTGCGGGCTGATGTGGGTGAGCCCGCTGCTGCTGCGCCGCCGGGTGGATGTGCGGCTGCGGCACTGGCGCAGTGAGCCGATGCATGTGGTGGACGCGGGCGGCATCCCGCTCCAGGCCGTGGTCCTGGTGGTGTGGCGGGTCGAGGACACGGCGCGCGCGACACTGTCCCTGGCGGACCACGAGAGCTATCTCAGGGAGCAGGTCGAGTCGGCGATGGCCCGGGTGTTCTCCCGGCTCCCCGCCGACATCGCGCCGGTCATCGGGGCCCAGAGCGCCGCACGGGACGGCGGCGCGCCCACGCTGCGCAACACCGAAGCCGTCGGCGACACGCTCACGAAGGCCCTGGTGGCGGAGTGCGCCCCGGTCGGTATCGAGATCTTCTCGGCGCAGCCGACACGGGTCGAGTACGCACCCGAGGTCGCCGCCGCCATGCGCCGCCGCCAGGCCGCGGTGATCGAGGCCGAGCACCGGGACGCGCTGATGACGTCGGTGGTGGACGCGGTCGACGAGACGGTGCGGCGGCTCACCGTACGCGGGCTCGTGGAGCTCGACGACTACGAGCGCAAGGCTCTCGTGCGGGACCTGACCGTGGCCTTCTACACCGGACGCCCGGCCGGCACCGACGGGGTGTGATCAGGCCGGAATCGGTCTTGCTGATTGGTCTGGACATGTCCAACCACCGCCAATAGTCTGGGACTTGGTCTAGACCTGAATATGCACGACCGCGCGGCGCGGCTCGAAGAACACCCCCACGTTCTCCAGGAGCGACAGCATGCGGAAGCGAATAGGCGCGGCCCTGGTCGGGCTCGCGGTGGCGGGCGGCACGGTGCTCGCCACCGGCGGCGCCGCCAGTCACGGCTACACCGACACCCCCGTCAGCCGCCAGAGACTCTGCGCCAACGGCGCGGTGGCGAACTGCGGCGAGATCCAGTGGGAGCCCCAGAGTGTCGAGGGGCCCAAGGGCTTCCCCTCGCTGGGTCCGGCCGACGGGACGATCTGTGCGGGCGGCAACAGCCGCTTCGCGCAGCTCGACGACCCGCGCGGCGGGTCCTGGCCGGCGACCCGGGTCTCCTCGGGGCAGGACTACACCTTCCGGTGGCGGTTCACCGCCCCGCACGCCACCGCCGACTTCCGGTACTACATCACCAGGAACGGCTGGAACCCCGGCCGGCCGCTGACCAGGGCCGCACTCGACCCGGCGCCCTTCCTGACCGTCCCGTACCACGGTCAGCGCCCACCGGCGACGGTCAGCCACACGGGTCGGCTGCCGGCCAAGTCCGGCCGCCATCTGATCCTGGCGGTATGGACGATCAGTGACACCCCGAACGCGTTCTACGCCTGCTCGGACGTTCATTTCTGACGATACGTCAGCTACTGTGCGGCGCCATGGTGAGCCCCCGTGGCACCGGAAGCGGTGCGACCGTCGCGGACCTCGTAGCGCGCCAGTGGGGCGACCACCGCGTGGGGCTGAGACACGAGGACCTCGTGCTCACCCACCACCAGGTCGCCTCCGGCGCCGCCGCGCGCGCCGCACTGCTGGCGGAGCTGCTGCCCCGGGGCGCCGAACCGCACCTCGGGATCCTGCTCGACAACACTCCGGAGTTCCCCCTCTGGATCAGCGCGGCGGCCCTCGCCGGGGCCGCCGTCGCGGGCATCAACCCGACCCGCCGGGGCGCCGAGCTGGCCCGCGACATCCTGCACACCGACTGCGGGGTGCTGGTCACCGAACGCGCCCATCTGCCTCTGCTGGACGGTCTCGACCTCCCCGGCGTACGGATACTGGTGACGGACACCGACGCCTGTGCCGCGCTCATCGCCCCGTACGAGGGAGCGAAACCGGGCGACACGGCGATCCACGCGGTGCGGCCGGGGAGCCGGCTGCTGCTCTACTTCACCTCCGGGTCGACCGGTGCACCCAAGGCGGCCATATGCAGCCAGGGCCGGCTCGCCGCGGCGGGCGCCTCGCTCGTACGGCACTTCGCAGTCCGCCCCGATGACGTCCACTACATCTGCATGCCGATGTTCCACGGCAACGCGGTGATCGCCAACTGGGCACCGGCACTCGCGGCCGGTGCCTCCATCGCGCTGCGGCGGCGCTTCTCCGCCTCCGGCTTCCTGCCGGACGTCAGGGCCTACGGCGCCACGTACTTCACGTACGTCGGACGAGCCGTCCACTATCTGCTGGCCGTGCCCGAAGGGGACGACGACCGGGACCACCGGCTGCGGACCGGCTTCGGCACGGAGGCGGGGGCGGTGGACGCGGCCCGTTTCGAGCGTCGCTTCGGGGTCCGGCTCACCGAGGGCTACGGCTCGTCCGAGGGTGGCGCCGCCATACAGCGCACCCCCGGCACTCCGCCCGGGGCCATCGGGCGGGCCGCGCCCGGGGGCGACCTCGCGGTGGTCGACCCCGCGACGGGGGAGGAGTGCGAGCACGCGCGGCTGTCCCCGGACGGCCGGCTGCTCAACGGCGACCAGGCGATAGGCGAACTGGTCAACCGCGGGCGCAGCCCCTTCGAGGGCTACTGGCGCAATCCCGAGGCCGAGGCGGCACGGGTCCGGCAGGGCTGGTACTGGACCGGGGACCTCTTCTTCCGTGACGCCGACGGCTTCCTGTACTTCGCCGGCCGCGCCGACGACCGTCTCAGGGTGGACGGGGAGAACCTTGCCGCGGCGATGATCGAGAGCATCCTCTGCCGCTGGGACGCCGCGTCGGGAGCCGCGGTCTACGCGGTGCCCGACCCCGTATCCGGCGACCAGGTCATGGCCGCCGTGGCGCTGCGCCCCGGCGCCGCCTTCGACCCGGTGGCCTTCGGCGCCTTCCTCGCCGCCCAGCCCGACCTGGGCACCAAGATGGCCCCGCGTTTCGTCCGCGTGCTGACCCGGCTCCCGGTCACGGCGACCAACAAGATCCACCGCGTGGCGCTGCGGCGCGAGTCGTTCCGCTGCCCGGAGCCTGTGTGGTGGCGCCCGGCGGGTGAGCGGCACCACCGCCCGCTGACGGGCGAGGACATCCGGGCTCTGCTGGGTGCCTACGACGAGCACCGTCGCGCCTGGCTTCTCTGACCGCCCGGATCCGACCCGCCGAGGGGCAGGGCCGGGGACGACCGCCGTCCCGGAAACACTGTGGCCCCTCGTACGGATACGAGGGGCCACAGTGAAAAGTGCGCCGCCAGGGACTCGAACCCCGGACCCGCTGATTAAGAGTCAGCTGCTCTAACCAACTGAGCTAGCGGCGCGGGTTTGCCGTTCCCGCCGCGCTCGGCGGCTGACGACGGAAGTAATACTACCTGGTCCGCAGGGGTGCTCCGCACCGCCGCGGACCACCGCCCGGGATCCTCAGAGGGTCAGGGACAGCACCACCGGCGCCGCCCGGCGGTTCAGTGTGTCCGCCGCCGCGCGCAGGCGGTGCGCATGCTCGATCGGGAGCGAGAGCGCCAGGCAGCCCACCGCCGATCCGGCCGTCAGTGGCACCGCCGCGCAGACCGTGCCCACCGCGTACTCCTGGAGGTCCAGCACGGGGACCGTGGGCGGCTGCGCGTCCAGCTTGGAGAACAGCAACTTCTCATTGGTGATCGTGCGGGAGGTCAGCCGGGCGATCCTGTGGCGTGAGAGGTGGTCGCGGCGGCCGTTCTGGTCGAGCTGGGTGAGCAGGCACTTGCCCACCGCGCTGGCGTGGGCGGCGGAGCGGAAGTCCACGTACTCGTTGACCTTCGGGGTGCGGGGGCCGTCCGCGTACTGCGTGATCCGGACCTCGCCGTCGATGTACCGGCTGATGTAGACCGCAGCGCCGACGGAGTCGCGCAGCTCGGTGAGGGTCTCCTGGAGCTTGCGCTCCAGGGCTTCCTGGCGTGTGGTGCCCGAGCCGAGCAGGACGAGGGAGTCACCTATGACATAGGCCCCGTCGCCGACCTGCTCCACATAGCCCTCGCGGCGCAGCATCAGCAGCATGGGCGCCAGATGCCCGGTGGGCAGACCCGTCTCGCGCGCGATCTGCACATCGGTGACCCCGCCGCCGTGCCTGGAGATGGTCTCCAGCACGCGCAGGGCATATTGGACCGAGTGGAACGGCGCGGTCGGCTCCGGCTTCAGCGCCACGGTTTCCCCCTACCAGGTTGTGACCGCATGCTTCTCTATCACGATAGCCGCCAAGAACCGGCGGTGGGGCGGCTGTTGGCGAGAATTGTCGTGCGCCCCGGGAGTGTTCCCCGGGGCGCACGACTCTGGCATATGCCAAGGTCACAACTAAGCCGGATAGTGGGAGGTCAGAGCACCGCACGGAGAAACTCGCGGGTACGGTCGTGCTCCGGTTCGGAGAAGATTTTCTCCGGGCCGCCCGATTCGATGACCTTTCCCGAGTCGAACATCAACACCTCGTCGGAGATGTCCCGGGCGAAGTTCATCTCGTGGGTCACGCAGAGCATGGTGATGTCGGTGCTGCGGGCGATGTCCCTGAGGACGTCCAGCACCCCCGCCACCAGCTCGGGATCGAGCGCCGACGTGACCTCGTCGAGCAGCAGCACCTGGGGGCGCATCGCCAGCGCACGGGCGATCGCCACCCGCTGCTGCTGGCCACCCGACAACTGCGTCGGTCTGGCGTCCAGGCGGTCGGCCAGACCCACCAGGTCGAGCAGTTCGCGGGCGCGCTCCTCGGCCTCGTCCTTGGACAGCCCGAGCACCCGAACCGGGGCCTCGGTGATGTTCCGCAGCACGCTCATGTTCGGGAACAGGTTGAACTGCTGGAAGACCATGCCGATCTTCTTGCGCACCTCGCGCCGCTGCTTCTCGTCGGCCGGGAACAGCCGGCCGCCGTTGACCTCGATAGTGCCTGCGTCGGGCCGCTCCAGGGTCATCAGCAACCGCAGGATCGTCGTCTTGCCGGAGCCGGAGGGGCCGATCAGGGTGACGTGCTTGCCCGGGCGCACCGAGAAGCAGAGGTTGTCGAGGACCGTGTTGTCGCCGAACCGCTTGGTGACGTCGGTGAAGCGGATCAGTTCCTCGGCCGAGGCCTCGGTCGTGAGGGGTGTCTGGGCGGGTATCTCAGCGGGCAAGGCGGCGCTCCAGGGTCCGTACGAGCAGGGAAGCCGGGTAGGCGATGGCGATGAAGGCGATGCCGACGACGGTCAGCGGCTCCGTGTACTGGAAGGTCGCCGCGCTCTCCAGACGTGACTGCTGGAGCATCTCGAGCACGCTGATCCCGGCGAGTATCGGCGTGTCCTTGAGCATCGCGATCACGTAGTTGCCGAGCGCGGGCGCGATACGCCGTACCGCCTGCGGCAGGATCACCGCGAACCAGGTCCGGTGCGTGGGCAGGCTCAGCGCCGTGGCGGCCTCCCACTGACCGGCGGGCACGGCGTCGATACCGGCCCCGTAGACCTGTGCGGTGTACGTCGAGTAGTGCAGCCCGATCGCGATCGTGCCGGTGGTGAGCGCGGAGAACTGCACGCCCCACTCGGGCAGCACGAAGAAGAGGAAGAAGAGCTGCACCAGTAGCGGGGTGCAGCGGATGAACTCGGTGATCAGCCCCACCGGCCAGCGCAGCAGGCGCAGTTCCGACCGCAGCGCCAGTGCCCAGACCAGGCCGAGCGTGAACGACAGCAGTGAGCCCAGCACCAGGGTCTGCAAGGTGACCAGCACACCGTCCCAGAAGCGCGGCATGAAGTCCGCGACCGCGGACCAGTCCCAGTTCACTTGGCCACCACCCCCACGTTCGCCTTGGTCTTGCGCTCAAGCGCCTTCATGGAGCGGGTGATGACGAAGGCGAGCACGAAGTAGATCACCAGCGTGACGGTGTAGATCTGCGCGCTCTCCTGGGTGGCGAGACGCACGAGATACGCGGCGAACGACACATCGCCCACGCCGAGCAGCGACACGAGCGCCGTCCCCTTCAGCAGCTCGACCGCGAGATTGCAGAAGGACGGGATCGTCTCGGGGACGGCCTGCGGCAGGAGCACCAGCCGCATCCGCTGCCAGGGTGTGAAGCTGAGGGCGATCCCCGCCTCGCGCTGGGCGGGTGCCACGGCGTTCAGGGCGCCCCGCACGATCTCGGCCCCGTACGCGCCGTAGGAGAGGCCGAGCGCGAGCACGGCCGCCCACATCGGGACGAGCTGCCAGCCCAGCAGGGGCGGGAGCACGAAGAACAGCCAGAACATCAGGATCAGCGCCGAAGTCCCGCGGAACACCTCGGTGTAGAAGGCGGCGGCGAAGCGGACGGCGCGCGAGCGGTGCGTCCTGGCCATCCCGACGCCGAACGCCACCACCGTGGCCAGCGCGGCGCTGTAGACGGTGAGCTGGACGGTGATCCAGATCCCCGGGAGTACCCAGTTCTGCCACAGTCCGGCGGTCATCGGCACAGCTCCTTCGCCGTGAGCTCGGTCATCTCGCTCTCGGTGAAGCCGAACCGGCGCAGGATGCGGAAGAGCTCACCGCTCTTCTTCATCCGGTGGATCTCGGTGTTGAAGGCGTCCCGCAGCGTGGTGTCGGTCGGCCGGAAGGCGAAGCCCCCGCCGTCGATCTTCTTCTTGCCGTCCACGATCGCGGCGAACGGCTCGGTCGACTCGGCCTTGGCACTGCCCTTGACGACCTCGCGGGTGGTGAGGGCGGTGCCCGCGAACACGTCGACGCGGCCGGACTCGACGGCGTTCAGCCCGGCCACCTGGTCCTGGAGGATGACGATGTCCTTCTCGGGATATCCGGCCGCGACCGCGTAGTCGATTTCCGCGTAACCGGTACCGGTCGCGAACTTCGCCTTGGCCCGCACGACATCGTCGTAACTGCGCAGATTCATCGGATTGCCTTTGCGCACGATGAAGGAATCCAGCATCTGGTATTCCGGATCCGAGAAGACGACCTGTGCGCAACGCTCTCTGTTGATGTACATCCCGGCCGAAACGACGTCGAACTGCTGCGAATTGAGGCCGGGTATCAGGGAGGCGAAGTCGGTGGCGACCGGCTGGACACTGGGTACACCGAGCCGCTGGAAGACCGCCTTCGCGAGTTCGGGTGCCTCACCGGTGAACTCGCCCTGCTTGTCGATATAGCCGTATGGCACCTCGCCCGCGATACCGAGGCGCACGGTGCCCTGGGATCTCAGCCGCGCCAGCCCGTCGCCGCTGGGGACCCGGGCGCAGCCGCCCGCGGCACCGGCGGCGCCGAGGGCGCCCGCGGTGCCCAGCAGGAGGGTGCGCCGGGGTATCGCCCGTGTCGCTCGTCTGGTGTGTTCAGCGGTGTGAGGAGCCATGGGCGCGCGGCTACCCGCCCGGAGTCGGGGTATGCGTAACCAATGGCTGATCGCTTCGTTGACGTTTTCCTCGCACAGCGCGACGTGCACTGCACCGCTCGCCTGCTCGACGACCGGGCGCCACTGGCCTGCCAGGCCGTATGGGACGCCTTGCCGCTGGGCAGCGACGTGTATCACGCGAAGTACGCGCGCAACGAGATCTACGCGCTCTTCCCCGCTTTCGCCGACCGCGAGCCCCCGCTGGAGAACCCGACGGTGACGCCCGTCCCGGGCGACCTCTGCTACTTCACCTTCAGCGGTACGGAGCTGGCCACGGCCGCGTACGGCTATGACCAGGACCTGACCCGGCCGGTGACCGTGGACCTCGCTCTCTTCTACGAGCGCAACAACCTTCTGCTCAACGGGGACACGGGCTGGGTGCCGGGGATCGTCTGGGGCACGGTGGTCGACGGACTCGACCGGATGGCCGCGGCATGCCAGGACCTGTGGCGGGCCGGGGCGCTGGGCGAGACGCTGAACTTCCGGCGGCTGTGAGCGGCCCGCTGCCGGAGTCCCGTCAGGCCGCGGTGTGCGGCGCCGGGATCGCCGCCGCGCCCGACACGTACAGCGCGTGCGCGGCCCGCAGTACCAGTGCGTCCTGGTGGCGGGCCCCGACCAGCTGCACCCCGATCGGCAGTCCGTCCCCGTCCACCCCGCAGGGCACGGACGCGGCGGGCTGCTGGGTGAGGTTGAACGGGTACGTGAACGGGGTCCATCCGGTCCAGCGCCGGTACCCGGAGCCACCGGGTACCTCCACGCCCGCCTCGAAGGCCGTGATCGGCAGCGTGGGTGTGACCAGCAGGTCGTGCGAGGTGTGGAAGCGGCCCATCCGCCGGCCCAGATGCATCCGTACGTCCACTGCCGCGAGATAGTCCAGCGCGGACCTCCCGGCGCCGTCCGCGCAGATCTCCCGCAGCCCGGGGTCGAGCAGCTCACGCTGCTCCGCGCTGAGGTGCTGGGTCAGCCGTGCCGCGCCCGTGAACCACAGGGTGTGGAAAGCCTCCACGGGATCGGCGAGATCAGGGTCGGCCTCCTCCACGTAGGCGCCGAGCTCCGCCAGCCGCTCCACGGCTACGCGGACCGCCGCCGCGATCTCGGGCGTGACCGCGACCTGGCCGCCGAGGGACGGCGAGTAGGCGATCCGCAGGCCCTTCACGCCCGCTGCCCCGTCCGCTCCCGGGGCGAGGGTGTCGGCGGTGGCGGGTGCGGCGGGCAGCTGGGACCAGTCACGCCAGTCCGGCCCGCTGAGCGCATCCAGCAGCAGGGCCGCGTCGGCGGCGTCGCGGGTGATCGGCCCGGCGTGCGACAGGGTGCCGAACGGGCTGGCGGGATAGAGCGGAATCCTCCCGTAGGTGGGTTTCAGCCCGAAGACGCCACAGAAGGAGGCCGGGATCCGCACGGAACCGCCGCCGTCCGTACCGACGGACAGTGGTGCGGCCCCCGCCGCCACGGCCGCCGCGCTTCCGCCGCTGGACCCGCCCGAGGTCCGCGACACGTCGTACGGATTGCGGGTGACCCCTGTGAGCGGTGAGTCCGTGACCCCCTTCCAGCCGAACTCGGGCGTCGTGGTCCGCCCGACCAGCACCGCGCCGCCCTCCCGGAGTCTGGCCACGGCCGGGGCGTCCTCGTCCCAGGCGGCGGCATCGGGTCGCACCGTCCGCGAACCGCGCAGGGTCGGCACACCCGCTTGGAGCAACAGGTCCTTGACGGTCACGGGCACCCCGTCGAGCGGCCCGAGCGGCTCTCCCCTGCGTCGGCGCTCGGTGGCCGCTCCGGCCTGGGCCAGGGCTCCTTCGGCGTCGACCCGGACGAACGCGTTCACCATGGGCTGGACCGCTTCGATCCGCTCCAGCACGGCGCGCGTGGCGTCCAGGGGGGAGAACTCGCCCCGCTCGTATCCGGCGACGAGCTGGTGAGCGGTCAGCCCGGTCAGTCCTGCCGCTTCCGCCGGTACCGCTGGTGCGCTGGGGTCAGGTGTCATGAGAAGGGACGTACCCACGTTTCTTGTCGACCACGTTCGGCAGCGGCATTCCGGCCGCCCACAGAGCGAACAGCTCGACGAACTGCTCACCGAGCCGGTCACGCCACCCGACCGTGTCACCGCTCATATGCGGCGAGATGATCAGCCCGGGCACATCCCAGAGCCGGTCGCCGGGCGGCAGCGGCTCACGCGCGAACACGTCGAGGGCGGCTCCGGCGATCCGTCGCTCGGCGAGTGCCGCGACCAGCGCGTCCTCCACCACCAGCGCGCCGCGGCCCACATTGACGAACCGGGCCGACGGCTGCATCAGCCCGAACCGCCGGGCGTCGAACATGCCCTTGGTGTGATCAGTCAGCGGTGCCGCGCACACCACCCAGTCGGCCCGGGTGAGCAGCCGGTCCAGTTCCCCGGCGCCATGGATCCCGGGACGGGCGGTGCGCCCGGTGACGGCGACGGTCACCCCGAGCGCCCGCAGGGTGCCCGCGACCGCCAGCCCGATGGGTCCTGAGCCGACGACCACCGCCCTGCTGCCCGCGACCCGCAGCCCCTCGCGGTGCTGCCACCGGCGCCCGTGCTGGAGCTCCAGGGTGCGGGGCAGGTCCTTCGCCATGGCGAGCACCAGACCGGCCACGTATTCGGCGATGGGCTCCTCGAAGATCCCCCGGGCATTGGTCAGCAGGGTGTCCGATGCGGCGAACTCGGGACACAGCAACCGGTCCACGCCCGCGCTCGGCGTGTGCACCCAACGGGGGCGCGGCCCCGGGCCCGGCCAGGCGTGGCGTACCGCGTCGGAGGCGAAGTCCCACACCAGCAGCACGTCGGCCCCCGGGAGCGCGTCCGCCAGGGAGCGCTCGTCGGCGTAGCGGATCTCCGCCTGCCCGGTGAGCCGGCCGAGCCTCGGCGGGGGATCCGCTTCGAGTACGAGAATTCTTGGCACGGACATCGCGGAGAGACCGTTTCTGAACGTCTGACATGTACGGATTGACCCACGCTCGCACCCCCGCCTACCGTCGTCAACAAGAAGTCCTAAGGGGGCCTGTGGTGGATGTGTCCCTCGAAGTCTCGTTTCTCGGTGGTCCTGCTCCGCAGCGCGGAATCGGCGTGGTGGCGCCTTTCGACTTCGCGCTCGACCGCGAGCTGTGGCGCTGGGTCCCGGACGATGTCTCGCTGCGCGTGACCCGCACCCCCTACGTGCCCGTCGAGGTCTCGCTCGACCTGGCCCGGCTGGTCAGCGAGCACGAGACACTCGCCAACGCGGTCCGGGCTCTGTCCGTGTCCGAGCCCGAGGTCGTCGCGTACGCCTGCACCTCGGGCAGTTTCGTCGGTGGGCTCGCGGGGGAGCGTGCCATGTGCGAGGCCATGGCCCAGGCGGGCGACGTCGCTTCGCTGACCACCTCGGGAGCGCTTCTGGAGGCCCTTGAGGAGCTGGGCGTCGGACGGATCGCCCTGGTCACCCCCTATACGGAGTCCGTGACCGGGGCGCTGGAGGAGTATCTGGGCGAAGCTGGGGTAGCGGTCACGGGCCGCGCCTTCCTGGGGCTGACCCGGCACATCTGGAAGGTGCCGTACCGGTCCGTGGTGGACATGGCGCGGCAGGCCGTGGTGGGCGCGGCGGACGCGCTCTTCATCAGCTGTACCAATCTGCCGACGTACGACGCGATACCCCAGTTGGAGGCGGAACTGCGCATGCCGGTGGTCTCTGCGAACCAGGTCACGATGTGGGCGGCGCTGCGCCGTATCGGGGTGTACTCGGTCGGCTCGTACCAGGCCCTGCTGATGGCCACCGCGGGACCGCACGAGGAGCCGCCGCCGTCTCTCCCGCAGGTGCCGCCCGCGCCCGGGTCCGCGCAGCTCGCGCCGCCGCCCGTACAGCCGTCCGCCGCCCAGCCCGAGGAACAGCAGGAAGGATGGACATGACGACCGTCGGACTCCTCTACCCGGGGCACTCCGCAGAGGACGACTATCCGCGTATCGCCGTGCTGCTCGACAGCGATATCCGGCTGCCGCTCTTCCACACCGACATCGGTGAGGACGCGCACCGGACGGACGCGCTGATCGAGATGGGTTCGGCGGACCGGCTCGCGGCAGGGGTCGAGGAACTGCGGCTTGCCGGGGCCGAGTCGCTGATGTGGGCCTGCACGAGCGGCAGCTTCGTCCGGGGCATGCGAGGCGCCCAGGAGCAGATCAGGGAGCTGGCGCAGACGGCGGGACTGCCGGCGTCGAGCACCTCGTTCGCCTTCGTGCACGCGGTGCAGGCCCTGGGTCTGACGCGGGTGGCGGTCGCCGCGACCTACCCGGAGGACATCACCGCCTCCTTCGGGGACTTCCTGAAGGAAGCGGGGCTCGAGGTCACCGCCGCGCGGGCGAGCGGGATCGTCACCGCCGCCGAGGTCGCCACCTGGGGCCGTGAGCAGGTCCTCGACCTCGCCCGCACGGGCGACGACCCGATGGCCGAGGCGGTGCTGCTGCCGGACACCGCGTTGCACACGGTCGCGCATCTGGAGGAGCTGGAGAGCGAGCTGGGCAAGCCGGTGCTCACGGCGAACCAGGTGACGGTGTGGGAGGGGCTGCGGCTTGCCGAGCGGCGGGCATGGGCGGACGACCTGGGCGCGCTGTTCGTCAGGCCCGCCTGGGAACGCGACGAGTGGCAGCCCAGCGGCGGTTGAAGCCGCCAGCCCAGCGGCGAGCGAAAGACCGCGGGGGACGACCCGGAATAACCGGAGACCCCCTCCTGTTGTTGACCTGAAGCAGCAGGACGACGCAGGAGGGGCCCACCCGTGGTGGCAGCGAACACAGCAGACGACGAGATCCGGGGCACGGCACAGGGCGACGCCCCCGTACCCCTCTCGGTCCTGGACCTGGTCACCGTCGGCAGCGGTCGCACCGCCACCCAGGCCCTGCGCACCAGCGTCGACATCGCCCGGCTCGCCGAGCGCCGTGGCTACCACCGCCACTGGGTGGCCGAGCACCACTCCATGCCCGGTGTCGCCTCCTCGTCCCCCGCGGTGATCCTCGCCCACCTCGCCGCCCGAACCGAGCGCATCCGGCTCGGTTCGGGCGGGGTGATGCTGCCCAACCACGCCCCGCTGGTGATCGCCGAGCAGTTCGGCACCCTGGAGGCCCTCGCCCCGGGCCGTATCGACCTCGGGCTCGGGCGCGCACCCGGCACCGACGGCGCCACCGCCGCCGCGCTGCGCCGCACCGAAGGACTCGCCGAAGGCGCCGACGACTTCCCGCAGCAACTCGCCGAGCTCACCCGGTTCCTGGACGACGACTTCCCCCAGGGCCACCCCTACGCCCGTATCCACGCGGTACCCGGCCCCATCCAGGCCAGCTCGCCGGGCGGGGTCCAGTCCCCGGCCCGACCGCCCATCTGGCTGCTCGGGTCATCCGGCTTCAGCGCCCGCCTGGCGGGCATGCTCGGACTGCCCTTCGCGTTCGCCCACCACTTCTCGGCGCGCCACACCGTCCCGGCCCTCGAGCTCTACCGGGACAGCTTCCGCCCGTCCGGGGTACTGGACGCTCCCTACGCCCTGATCGGCGTGGCCGCGCTCGCGTCCGACGACGCCGGCGAAGCCCGCCGCCAGGTGATGACCGGCGCCCTGTCGATGCTGCGGCTGCGCACCGGCCGCCCCGGTCTGATCCCGACACCGGAAGAGGCCGAGGCGTACCGGTTCAGCCCGATGGAGCGGGAGTTCGTGGACGGCTGGCTGGCCAACGTCGTCCACGGCACGGCGGACGAGGTGCGCAGCGGTCTCGACGACCTGCGTGAGCGCACGGGCGCGGACGAGCTGATGATCACGTCCAACGCCCACGGCGCGGACGCGCGCGTGCGTTCGTACGAGCTGATCGCGGACGCCCACGGGATGCCGGAGCCGGCATAGAGCGGCGCGTCACACCGGCTGCGGACTGATGCCGATCATTCCGTCGATACGCTCCGGGCCGACCGCCCGCGAGTACAGCCAGCCCTGGCCGGTGTCGCAGCCGATCCTGCGCAGCCGCTCCGCCTGGCCCGCCGTCTCCACACACTCCGCCGTGACCGTGAGCCCCAGCCGATGGGCGAGCTCGACCATGGCCTCGACGATCGTCTCGTCCGCCGGGTTGGGGTGGGTCCCGTCGTCGTAGCGGAAGCCCCGGACGAACGAGCCGTCCAGCTTCAGCACGGACACCGGAAGGCGGCTCAGATAGGCGAGGTTCGAATACCCCGTCCCGAAGTCGTCGATGGCGATCCGTACCCCCATGTCGCTCAGCGCCTGGAGGGCCTGGAGGGGGCGGCCGGCCGAGCCCATCACCGCGGACTCGGTGAGCTCGAGCTGGAGCAGATGCGGCGCGAGGCCCGTCTCCGCCAGGATCTCCGCCACATCGGCGACCAGATCGGAGTCCCAGACCTGGCGGACCGCGACATTGACGCTGACGAACAGCGGGGTGGCGTTCGGATGGTCGATCTGCCACTGCCGGGCCTGCCGGCAGGCGGAGCGCAGGATCCACCGGCCGAGCTGGACGATCGAGCCGTCCTCTTCCGCAATTCCGATGAACCGATTCGGCGCCAGTGTGCCGAACTGGGGATGATTCCATCGGACAAGCGCCTCGACGCCCCGGACCGCCCCGTCCACCATCCCCACCAGGGGCTGGTACTCCAGCGCGAACTCCCCGCGTTCGACCGCGGGCCGCAGGGTCGAGGACAGCGCCTGACGGGTCATCCGGTAGGCGTTGCGCTCGGGGTCGAAGAATGTCCAGCGGGCCTTCCCGTCCGCCTTCGCCCAGTACAGGGTGGTGTCCGCGTCCTGCATCAGGCCGGTCGCCGTCGTCCCGTCCGCGGCCCGCTCCACCACTCCGATGGACGCCGACACCGAAAGGCGCTGACCCACCAGGTCGAACGGCTGCTGGAGCGCGACCAGCACGGACCGCGCCAGCTCGGCGAGCTGCTCCCGGCCCATGGAGTCCTCGACCAGGATGGCGAACTCGTCGCCCCCGAGCCGCGCCACCAGATGGCCGCCGCTGCGGGTGTAGCCGTCGCTGTCCGCGCATTCGGTGAGCCGCGCCGCGACGGCCGCCAGCAGCCGGTCGCCGACCCGGTGCCCGAGGGTGTCGTTGACGGCCTTGAAGCCGTCGAGGTCGAGATAGCAGAGACCGATCCTGCCCGTGCCGCCCGGCTCGTACGAGGACGTCTCCAGTGCGGTGGAGAGCCGCTCGAAGAACAGAGTGCGGTTGGGCAGCCGGGTCACCGGATCGTGCATCTGGAGGTGGCGCAGCCGCGCCTGGAGCTCGCGCCGTTCGCTGACATCGGCCACGGACACGAGGGCGCGCGGACGGTCGGGCACGGGTGTGACCGTGACCTCCGTCCACAGTGAGCGCCCGTCAGGGTGCTTGAGTCTGCGGGTGCAACGGAACCGGGCGCTGCGCCCCTGGAGCACCTCGCGGTACGCGTGCCAGGTGCGGGGGTCGCCCGTGAGGTCGACCAGTTCGGCGGCCGACTGCTCGTGCAGCGCGGCGGGTTCGGTGCCGAGAAGGGTGCCCAGTGCGTCGTTCGCGGACACGACACGGCCCTCGTGGTCGACGAGGGCCATCGCGATCTGGGCCGCGTTGAAGGCGGCACGGTAGTCGGCGTACACCGCCGCCCGTTCGTGACGTTCCGTGAGCGGCGCTGAGGCGCTCCCGGGTGCCGCGACCGCCGTGGGACTCGGCCCTTCGGGGTTTCCGCTCACCGCTCGCTCCCGCTGTGCGTCGTGTCGTTCAGGTCCGGTCGAGGCCGGAAAGCAGGGAAAGTGTGCCGATCATAGAGGCTGGCCGGGGGCCGTTCCAGCGTGTCTGCGGTGACCAAGGGCACCTCAGGGGTCAGCCCGATCGTTTCTGCGCGGCTGTGGCCGTGCTCGGCGCTCTCCTGATCGGTTGTGACTTTCCGTGAAAGCTCGGGGTGTCGCCGTTCGCTCACCCAGCCGGGTCAGCGGAAAGGTGCGAATTACCTAAAACCATCACAAGGTGGGTGTGGCGTCTCGTAATTCGCAGCCGGAGGTCGACGTGGAGGGTCAGCAGACACACGGGGGACCACCCGAGGGAGTGGATCGGCCCCGGCTGCGTGCCACGGCCGCCGCCTTCACCTCCCTCATGGCCCTCGCCGCGACCTCCCTCGTCGCCGGACCCGCCGTCGCCGACACCTCCGCCGACCGCTGTGCCCTGCCGCGTACTTCGGCCCACCACTCCATCGGCCTGGACACCTGGAACTCCGCCTACCCCCGCCCGGACCGTGACCTCGACGCCGTCATGGTCTTCCTCTCCTTCCCGGACGCCGCCCCGAAGACGCGACCCGCCGAGCTGGCAGCCGACCACTTCCCGGCGACCTCCGACTTCTTCCGGCGTGCCTCCTACGGGCGCTTCCAGCTGAGGGCTCATCCGCTGCGCAAGTGGATCCGGATGCCGCAGGCGTCGACCGCGTACCGGATGAAGCGTGACTGGGACGCCCGCCGCCGCGCCGCCTATCTGCGGGACGCGATCGCCGTGGCCGACCCGGTGGTGGACTTCTCGCGCTACGACATCGTCTATCTGGTCGCCGACCCGGACGCGCCGGGCGTCGACTCCGACGCCACCAAAGTCGTCAACTTCGACTATCCGCTGTCCGCTGACGGCACGGACATCAGACGGGTCGTGACCGTCTTCGAGAAGCACCCGCCCGACCGCAACGTACTGGCCCATGAGACCGGGCACGTCTTCGACCTCCCGGACCTCTACCACCGGCCCACGGACGGCAAGAGCGACTGGGACACCCATGTCGGGGACTGGGACGTGATGGGCAGCCAGTTCGGCCTCGCCCCCGACCTCTTCGGCTGGCACAAGTGGAAGCTGGGCTGGCTGAACGCCGAGGAGGTGCGGTGCGTCGCGGGCCGGCGTGCGGCGGACCGCATGCTCACCCTGGAGTCGATGGGCGCCGCACCCGTCCCGGGCGGAACCCTGGGCACCCGCCTCGCGGTCGTGCGCACCGGCGAGGACTCGGCCCTCGCGATCGAGGCGCGCGGCGCCACGGGCAACGACCGGGACACCTGCACCGAGGGCGTGCTGATCTACCGCGTGGGAAACGAGCCCGCCTCCGGCGCCGGGCCGGTCCAGGTGGTCGACACCCACCCCCGCACCGAGGCCTGCTGGGGCCAGTCCGTCTACCCCGCGCTCGCGGACGCTCCCCTGGGTGTGGGCGAGACCTTCACGGACCCGAAGGACCGGGTGCGGGTGCAGGTGCTGGACCGCACGCCATGGGGTTCCTGGACGGTCAAGATCACCCCGGTCGCCTCCTGACAACGAAAAGGCCCCTCGCTGCTGCGAGGAGCCTTTTCCGTCTGTGCGCCGCCAGGGACTCGAACCCCGGACCCGCTGATTAAGAGTCAGCTGCTCTAACCAACTGAGCTAGCGGCGCCTGCTGACGTCGTAGACCTTAGCACCCGTATCCGCGAGAGGAAAAATCGATATACGGACCACGGTGCTCAGGGCGTGGAGCGGGAGGTCCCTGGCGGGGCCGCAGCTCACGCCGGGCACGGGGCACGCCCGTGGACCCGGCCTGCCCGGCGCTCGACGGGGGACACCGCGGCCCACCGGCGTGGCGCGGCACACCGCGAAACCGCCCACCCCGTGGCCGTGAGGCCCGGCCGGGGCGGCGCGCGTCCAGGGGCCCGTGCCCGGGCGGAGCCTACTGCTCCGGAGTGCGGAGCAGGTCGCGCCCGAATTCGACCATCCTGCGCGCGTAGTCCTCGCTCCACTCCCCCCGCGCGGCGATATCCGCCATGGTCAGCCGGTCGAACCGCCGTGGATCGGCAAGCTGCGCCGCGGCGAGTGCCTGGTACTCCACGGCACGGTCCGCCGCGGCCTGGAAGGCTTGGGTCAGCTCCGTCGCACGGACCAGCAGCTCCCGCGGGTCCTCGATCGACTCGAGGTCGAAGAAGTGATCCGGGTCGGACGCGGCCTCCGAGGGCTCGAAGATCAGCGGCGCAGGCCGCATCCGCCGCTCGCCGCGCTCCGACGATTCCGCCATGCCTGTCTCCTCACCGTGCTTTCTGGCCACCCACCATTGTCCCGCGCAGCGCAAGAGGCCCCGGGCCTGCTGTCATACGACCACGCGGACGCCGGACGCGGCCGATTCCGCCGTCCCGTCACCCCGCCGACGAGGCCACCCGGTGCTCCGCCAGATGCGACAGCACCGCGTGATTCGCCTCCCAGCCGTCCGGGAACTTCATGGTCACGCCCAGCTGCACCGGCTCCGTCGACGGGTGGTCGTCCAGCAGCTCGGCCACGCCCGCCCGGCACACCACGATGCAGGCGTGCCGGTGCCGGGACGCCAGCACGCACAGGCGGCCCGTCTCCAGGTGGAAGGCCGTCGCGTCCGGCCGGCCCGACAGCGGGTGGAGCACGACGGTGACATCGAATTCGCGGCCCTGGAGCCGGTTGGCCGTGTCCACGGTCACCCCGGTCACCGCCAGCTCCGTGAGCGCCGCCCGGATCGCCGCCGCCTGGTCGCGGTGCGCGGTGCCGACCGCGATCCGCTCCGGGGTGAGCGGCACCGGCTCGTCGGACCGCTCCGACACCGAGACACCGCCGCGGTCGAGCAGCCGCCGCACCACCAGGGCCACCGCCCGCACCGCCTCCGGGTCCGTGCGGGGAGTGTGCCGTGCGGGCAGTTCCAGCAACCCCCAGCCGGACGCCGCGGCCTCGTCCAGCACCCGGTCGGGCCCTGAGCCGTCCGAGGCGACGCCGAAGGACAGCCGCCGGTCGCCGGGACCGGTGCCGCTGCGGAACGGCGTGTACGGGTAGAAGGCGTCGGAAACCAGCGGCGCCGCCGACGCCGGAAGCCGCCAGGACACCGGCAGCCGGTGCTGCGGCAGCTCCGGATTGTGTGCAAGCAGGGTGGAGACCGCGCTCGCGGACGGGTCGTACGACAGCCCCGCCCACTGCTCGGCACCTACCACCGAGAAGGGGTCGAGCTGCCCCGGATCGCCCACGAACAGAGCCCGCTCGAAAAGCCCGGCCACGGCGAGCAGGGAATCCGAGCGCATCTGGTACGCCTCGTCCACGATCGCGTGGCCCCAGGGCTCGACGCCCTTGACGTGAGCCCACTTGGCGGCCGTCGAGATCACCACGTCCAGGCCCGCGAGATCGCCCGCCTTCGCCGACTTCCGGACGTTGTCCAGGCGGTCGAGCGCCTTGTCGTAGGGGTCGGGGTCGCTGCTGTGGAGCCGGCCGACCGGCAGCCCGGGTTCCTTCTCGGCGAGCCGCAGCACCAGGTCGTCCACCTGGGCGTTGGTCTGGGCGACCACCATCAAAGGTCTGCCCGCCGCCGCCAGTTCGAGCGCCGCGCGCACGACGAGGGTCGACTTGCCCGCGCCGGGCGGGGAGTCCACGACGACACCCCGCGCGTCCCCGTCCAGCGTGTCCGCCAGGATCGCATCGGTGGCACGGGTCGCCGCGGTGCCCGGGTCGACCGAATCGAACAGAGGGATGACAGCGCCGGTCACAGCAGGTCCTCCGTGGTCACAGGGTCCGGGTTCTCCGCAGCGTCGGTGCGCGGCGGACCGCCATGTGTCCAGGGCGTCTCCTCCGGATCCGGCAGTTTCGGACCGCCTCGCTGCTCGTGCTCGAACAGCGTCCAGGCGATCCGGTCGGCCTTCTCCGGTACGGAACCCCCGACGGGGTCCCGTGACCGCCCCATCCGGTCCAGCAACCGCAGCACCAGCGAGCCGTCCTCCTCGTACCGCACGAACTCCGCGCTCTGCGGCTTGCCCTCCAGCGAGCGGTACACCTTCACGCCCGTGCCCAGCTGCGGGCTGTCGTCGGTCCGCACGGTGAGCAGCGGCCTGGGCGACGGCCGCTTGGACTCCGACCAGGCCATCGTCACCTCGGTGACCTCGCTGGCGAAGGCCTCGCCGGAGAGCCGCCGCCCCGCCAGCACCAGCGGATCGTCCAGCGCCTCCTGCGCCTCCAGCTGGGCCTGCGCCGTCTCGCGCGCCGCGAGCTTCTGCGCCGCGGTCACCGCGTCGTCGCGGCGCGGCTGGGGCGGTTCACCGGCCCGTACCCGGTCACGATGGCCCGTGAACGACCACCGGTCACGGGTCCAGCGGTCGGCGACCCTGGACCCCTCCGGCAGCTCCCGCAGCAGGTCGACGCCCTGCCATACGGCATCCCAGGTGGGCCGCAGAACCCGCTCGAGCAGCCCGCGGATCTCTCCTTCGGCGGCTGTCAGCCGCCCCAGCCACTCGTCCGCCGCGGCGCCGTCCTCCGCCGCGGACAGGGCCTGGCGTGCCCGGTCGTAGCGCTCCACCGCGGGCGCCAGCAGCCGGTTGTCGAAGGCGGGGTCCGTGGCGGGACCGGCCGGCGGGCACACCAGCTGCCCCGCGTCGTCCCTGGCCGTCTCCGCCCGCAGCGCCGCCTCGGCGCCGGTCCCGCCTTCGGGCGGCGCTATCCAGGCGAGGAGCGCGCCCAGGTGCTGGTCCTCCAGCACGGACTGGCCCGTCGCCCAGTGCCGCCCCAGCAGCTCGGTCATCGACAGCAACAGCGATGACCCGGGCACCCGCGCCCGCTCCCCGTAGTGCGTCAGCCAGCGCCCGAGCAGCGGCACCCGCGGCGGCGCCGGGTACGGGGTGTCGGGATCCTGCTCGACCGTCCGCCGGAACCTCATCGAGCGCCCCAGCAGCCGGACGAACTCGACGCCGGAACGGCCGGGCACGATCAGCTGCGGGGCGTCCGCGCACAGTTCGACCGCGACCTTGACCCGCTTGCCGGTCTCGGGATCGGTCTCGCTGCGGTCGGCGGCTTCGACGTCGTCCTCGTACCGCTCCAGATGGGGCAGCACGCAATCGGCCAGCTCGGCGAGGAAGGCGGAGCGCAGATCGCGGTCACGCGGCTGCGCCACGCTCAGCAGCCGTGGCGCGTCCCGGTCCGTGCCCACCAGTGCCCCGAGCGGGGCCCCCGCCTCACCGGCCGTGGTCAGGGGGACGAACACCAGCGGGCGCGCGGACAGCCGCCGGTGACGCACCGTGGCCAGTCGCTGGGCCCGGCCGCTTTCCACCGCCTCCAGCCGGGCGAGCGTACTGATCAGCGACATCCCGCGGCCTCCAGCGCTTCGGCCCGCAGCGAGGCCGCCCTGCGCAGGGCCGCGACCGCTGGGTCAGCAGGATCGCCCGATTCCCCGCGGGCCGCCGCCAGGATGTCCGGAACGGCGGTGAGCCCGCCCAGCTCGCCGCGCGCGGACCGCCCGAGCGACTCCACCGCGCCTGAAGTGCGGGCCCGCTCCCGGCAGTGGAAAGCCAGCTCGCAGGCGGCCAGGCACTCGGGCGCGTATGCGGCGGGGACGGCCTCGACGGAGGCCGTCAGCTCACCGGCCGAGCAGCCCTCCACATCGAAACTGACCCCGTCGGGCAGCGCGGCCGCGATGGCGTCGATCCGGATCAGTCTGGTCAGCTGCCGCCTGGTCACCGAGAGCTGTTTGCGCACATCGACCACAGAGGCCACGGGCAGGTTGGAGAAGTCCTTCGGGCAGACCAGCAGCACCGAGTGCGACACGCGTGCCCCCGCGGTCCGCTCCGCGACCCGCTCCAGCGCCAGCACGTAGACGGCGGACTGGCGCGCCGCGGCGCCGACCTTCGACGGGTCCGCCGAGCCGTCGATCACCGGGAACGACTTGATCTCCACGACCGTCCACCGGCCGTCGGGATGGACCACGACCGCGTCCGGTTCCAGATAGGCCGGGGACCCGGCCACGTCCAGCGCCAGCATGGGGTGGTCGAGCAGCGTCCACGCCCCGTCCCGCGCCCCGGCCGCGGCGGCCTCGCGCAGCGCCAGGGCCGTGCGCGCCGTGCGCCCTTCGGGGCCGGCCGCCGAGAGATCCGGGACCTGGACCTGCCGTGTGTCCTCCACGCCGAGCAGCTTCAGCAGCTCCGCACCGCGGTCGGCCTTGACCCGGGCCTCGAAGGCATGGCCCCGCATGAACGCGAACTGGGACTGCCCGAAGGCCCCCGGCGACCCGAGCGCCTGGGCCAGCACGGCCTTGTCCACCCCGGCGCCGTCCAGCAACGCGCGCCGCCGGCACCCCGGGTTGGCGGCCAGGGCCGCCAGGGCACGGGCGTCGAGCGGGTGCGGCGCCGCGGACGGGCCGCGCAGCTCAGCGAGTCGCTGCCGGAGTGCTGTCGCCGGCACCTGCGGAGGAGGTCCGCTGTCCAGGGATGTGCTCACCCGCGGAAGTCTCGCATCCGCCACTGACAACCGTGGACGTTCCGCCTGATCCGACCCCTCGGGGGGACGCCCGGAAGCGGGCCCGCACCCGGTCGGCCACCAGCAGCGCGGGCCGGGCGAGCAGCAGTCCGGCCCCCATCGTGAGCGCGCCGGCGAGCGCGTCGAGGAAGTAGTGGTTGGCGGTGCCCATGACCACCAGCGTGGTGATCGCCGGATAGGCGACCGCGAGCGCCCGCAGGATCACGCCGCGGCCGTGCAGCCACAGCATCACCCCGCACCACAGCGCCCAGCCGACATGCAGACTCGGCATCGCGGCGAACTGGTTGGTCATCCCGCCGAGCCCGCGCGGCGCGCTCGCCTCCCCGCCCCACCAGCCGTACGAGCTGAACTGCGCCATCGTGTCGGTGAAGCCGTGCCCCGCGTCGAGCAGCCGCGGCGGGCAGGTCGGCATCAGGGTGAAGCCGATCAGCCCGAGGAGGGTGGACATCATCAGCCAGGTTCGCGCGGCCCGGTAGCCCCGGGGCCGTCTGCGGAACAGCCACACCAGGATCGCCGGAGTGACCAGGTAGTGCAGGGAGGCGTAGGCGAAGTCGGCGGGTATACCCACGGACGGGGTGCTGGTGAAGAGGCGGTTGAGCGGACGCTCGAAGTCGATGCCGAGACGTTTCTCCATGTCCAGGAGGGCCAGCCCGTGGCCGACGGCATCGCTCCTGTCGCCGCGCGCCAGGAGCCGTCCCGCCGAGTACGCCGCGTAGACCACGATCACGAGCGGCAGCTCGCTCCACCAACGCGGACCTCGGCGGTGCGGTTCACGAAGGTGCGGGCCGCGCTGGACCGGACCCCGATGGTGCAGCGTGCGACGGTCGGGCCGAGCGGGCTGCGGTATCGCCATCCGGGCGCTCTCCATCTTGTGTTCTCGTATCGGCGCGGCGGGAGACCGGCGCACCACATTACGAGCCGGAGGACGCGGGGAGAACGGTGGGGGTTGCCCGGGGCAACGAACCAGTCCGGCGTACGGAGCCGGGGGTATCCGATGGGCGGTGATCGTCCGGCTGGGCGATGATGAGGCCATGGCACCCCGCATATTTCTCGTCCGTCACGGGCAGACCGAGTGGTCCTCGCTGGGCAAGCACACAGGCCGGACCGACATCCCCCTCCTGGACGAAGGCCGCCGCGGCGCGAAGCTCGTCGGAGAGCGCCTGCACAGGGAGCCGTGGAACGGACTCCCGGACGCCGAGATCCGCACCAGCCCGCTCTCCCGCGCCTCCGAGACCTGCGAACTCGCGGGCTTCGCGGACCGGGCCCAGCCCTGGGACGCGCTGATGGAGTGGGACTACGGCGCGTACGAGGGCATGACGCAGGACGAGATCCACGCGATCGACCCCGACTGGTTCATCTGGCGCGACGGGGTCCCCGAGGGGGAGACCATGGCCCAGCTCTCCGACCGCGCGGACGGGATCATCGAGTACGTGCGGTCGGCCGACCGCGATGTGCTGGTCTTCGCGCACGGCCACATCCTGCGGGTGCTGGGCGCCCGCTGGATCGGCGAGGACGTGTCCTTCGGTGCACGTATCAAGCTGGACCCGACCAGCCTGTCCGCTCTGGGCTGGGCCTACGGCGCCCCGGCGATCGACCGCTGGAACGACGCGGGCCACCTGGGCACCTGATCACGGGTAACGCATCCCCCTCAGGCACCCCTCGCCGTGTCCCCGTGGCGGTCCAGGAAGTCGGCCACCCCCGGGGTGCGCCGCCGCGGCAGCAGCAACCGCGCGGTGTCGGCGAGCATCGCGCGGATACGGGACGACTGGACCTCGTCCAGTACGTCCAGCACCTGCCCGGCCGCTGCCGCGGCTTCCACGGGGGTGTCGTTCGCACGGGCCAGGTCCAGGGCCAGCTGCGCCCGGTAGAGCGCGAGGTTGCGGGCAAAGTGGGGCTTTTGCAGGGTCGTCGCCAGGTAGCCGTGCCGTGCGGCCCGCGGCCAGTCACCGAGCGCCGACCAGCACTGGGCCTCCAGGGCTTGCAGCTCGGGCTCGCCGAAGAAGGACATCCACTCCGGGTCGGCGTCCGAGGCCCCCCGGTCGAACAGCGCGTGGGCCCGTGCCAGTGCCTGCTCGCAGTCCGCGCGGTCGCCGAGTCCCGCCCAGCCGCCCGCCTCGCGCAGGCTCAGCAGTGCCAGCAGCAGGGCGGAGCCCAGCCTGCCCGCCGCCTGCTGCCCCGCCTGCGCGGCACGTACCGCTTCCCGGTACCGGCCTCCGTCCCTGGCCAGGAACGAGGTGTTGCAGAAGGCATGCGCCTCCAGGGCCGGGTCGTTGGCCACCCGCGAGGTGGCCAGCGCCTCCGCGTAGTGCGAGCGGGCGTCCTCCAGCCGGCCCGAGTCATGCGCCAGCCAGCCGACCGAAATGGCCAGCTCCCCCGCACCCGCCGCGAGCCGCGCCACGGTCGAGCCGCGTGCGGCCGTACCCGAGTCGAGCAGCGCGTACGCACTGCGCAGCGGATGCGCGGCCCACTTGTAGAGCCGGTCGGCGCCATGGCGGTCGTCGAGCAGCCGGATCCGGCGCACAGCCTCCTCGACGGCGCCCACCTCGGACTCGCCGATCCGCTGGCGTGGCATGACGGCCCGGAGCCTTTCGGGAACCGGCAGGGCGCAGAGGCCCAGGGATGCGGTCGCCACGGTGGCGGTGCCGCTGGTCATGAATGCGCGACGCAGCACGTCGCTCTCCTCGTTGCTGTAGGTGGTGCTTTGGGTGTTGCTGCCGCCGTCCGCCTGCCGCGCTCGCCGTCCGCGTACCGCCTCGCGGGCCGCGAACCCCAGATCGGTCAGCGTGGAACCGGGGAACATGTGCAGGAAGACCCGCTCGTACGCGTAGTTGGGACAGCGGATCTCGCCGGCTTCCACCCGCCCGACGTACCGGGCGTCGCAGGCGACCTGCTCGCCGATCTCCCGGGCCGCCCTGCGGACGAGCGCGGCGAATTCCCCCGGTGAGCGCTGCCCGCGCAGCCGCCGGAAGACGAGGTTGGGAACTGCCCGTGACGACGCCATGGCCGAGCCCTTCTGCTGTAACTGCCGGAGCCTTCTCTGGTTTTCTGGGTTTCCGGTCCTTCCGGTACAGAGAAGTTCCACGCTCCGGCGCGGCAAGAAGGTACCGGCTGTGACCACCCCGGTACGCCCTGTTTGGCTACAAACGGGATATCTCACCCACGATCCGCCATGAACTGCCATCCTTTGTGGCGGCGTGCCGCCGTAGCCGTTGACGCGCAGCGGCGTTGAACCACGAGGGGACGCGTGCGTGTCCTCCCTCACTCGGCGAGGAGGGGTTCCCTTGTTGGAGGTCGGCGTGGAGACCAGCGGTGGCTCACGGACGAGTGCGTCGAGTGCGACGAACGCCCAGCACCTGCCCAGCGAGGAGCGGAGCCCGGCGCCGGGCCCGGCCCCCGGGCGCGGTGAGTGCGGCGGCTACGGCTGCGAGGAGCACGAAAAGCACACTCGGTACGACGAGCACGGCGGGTGCGGTGAGTACGGCCTCGCCGGAGAGCACGCCGTGCCCTGCGACCTGGTGACCGTACCGGCCCGCCAGGGCCTGGAAGCGGTCGACATCCTGCGCCGCGGAGGCGTCCCCGCGGTCGGTCCGGTGCTGCACGACGGCAGCTGCGACACCCTGGGCTTCCTGGTGCCACCGGGCACCGCGGCCGGCTGGGACATGCCGGGCAGTGCCTGTACGGAGACATCGGGCCGCGGGCTGCGCATCCTCGCCGACTCCGGTGGCCGGCCCGCCCCCGTGGGGTCCCCCGTCCCCGGCAGCGGCTGGCTGCTGCCCCCCGGGGCCATCGACACCGTTCCGGTCACCGATCCGGTGATGCTCCGCGAGGCACTCGGCGAGGCCGCGCGCATGATCGAGGCCGCGGACAGCATTTAGGCCCCGTCCGGGCGGTGGGGCCTCGGCCGGCTGGAGGGGAACACGGCCGACCGCCGATAATGGCCAGGTGGCGAGGAAGAAGCAGCGTGGGCGTGAGGCGTCGGCGGAGATCGTGGTCGAGGCCGTGGCCGGTGGGCTCGCCGAGCTGATACCCGACCGCGACCGCCCCCGGGCCTGGACCCTGGTGATCGACGGTGCCCCGCAGTCCCATGTCGATCTCGACGATCCCGCACTGCTCACTTTCGAGTACCAGCGCCGCCTCGGCCATGTGATCGACCTCGTGGCCCCGGCCGGTCGGCCGGTGCGTGCCGTCCATCTCGGTGGGGGCGCCCTCACCCTCGCGCGGTACATCGCCACCACCCGTCCGCGTTCCACCCAGCAGGTGGTCGAGGTTGACGCGCCCCTCGTCCAACTCGTCCGCGACCGGCTGCCGCTGGACCCGAACGCCCGGATACGGGTGAGGTCGGCAGATGCCCGCGAAGGGCTCGGCAAGGTGCCCGACGACTGGGCGGACCTCGTGATAGCCGATGTCTTCAGCGGCGCCCGCACTCCTGCCCACCTCACCAGCACGGAATTCCTCGCCGAGGTACGCCGGGTACTCAGGCCCGGCGGGCACTATGCCGCCAACCTCGCCGACGGCCCGCCGCTCGCCCATCTGCGCGGCCAGATAGCCACCGCCGCCACCGTCTTTCCTGAACTCGCCCTCGCCGCCGACCCGACCGTGCTGCGCGGCCGTCGCTTCGGCAACGCGGTGCTGTTCGCCTGCGATCTGCCATTGCCGGTCGCCGAGCTGACCCGCAGGATCGCGGGTGACCCGCACCCCGGAAGGGTGGAACACGGCAAGGCCCTCGCCGACTTCACCGGTGGCGCCGCGGCGGTGACCGACGTGACCGCGCGCCCCTCGCCCGTACCGCCGCCCTCGGTGTTCCGCTGAGAAGCGGGCCCCCGGGTCATCGTTCCTCGATCGTCACCCGGGGCGCGGTGTCGTGCCAGGTGCAGAAGACATCGATCTCGCGGCCGTTCTGGGAGAACGTCACGCGGATGTAGGTGGACTGCTTCCAGATCTGCATCGTCCATCCGCCGGAGGGGGTCGCCGAGACCAACTCGGCGGATGCGGGGCCGATGTCATAGGCGACCCGGCCGCCCTCGACGGTGTAGCTCTTCACGTTCCCGGGCGGAGCGTCCGGCGCGGCGGGTGAGGGAGCGCCCCGGGAGGCCGCCGGGGAGGCCGAGGGGTTCGAGGACCCCGAAGAACCCGAGGAACCCGAAGAAGCTGGGGGCTTCGAAGAGGCCGAGGGGCCAGGTGTCGTAGAAGCCCCCGGCTCCGGTGCGGACTTCGGTGGCGCGGCCTGCTTCGTCCCCCCGCCGTCCGTCGTGATCGGCAGCGCGCGGGGGCGGTCATAGGCCGTGTCAGCCATCACCGTGTGGACACCCCACCACGAGAGCGTGACCGCCGCGCCGGTGGCGAGCGACCACGCCAGGGCGTGTACGAGTCCTCTCCGCATCGGGCCCATACTGCACCACACCCGTCACCCCTGTCCCAAGGGGGACCGTGTTCCTCCGGATGGCGTACGGTGCCGCCCATGGCAAGTGTGCTCGTGGTCGAGGACGACCAGTTCGTGCGCTCCGCCCTCATCAGGCACTTGACCGAGGCCTCCCACACCGTACGGAGCGTCGGGACGGCCCTCGAGGCATTGCGGGAAGCGGCTCATTTCCGGTTCGACGTGGTCATCCTGGATCTCGGGCTGCCCGATCTGGACGGGGCGGAGGCGCTGAAGATGCTGCGGGGCATCACCGACGTCCCCGTCATCATCGCGACCGCGCGCGACGATGAGTCGGAGATCGTACGGCTGCTCAACGACGGCGCGGACGACTACCTCACCAAGCCGTTCTCGGTGGAGCACCTGTCGGCGCGGATCTCGGCCGTGCTGCGGCGCTCCCGGGCCGCCGCGGACGAGGACCCGCCCGGCAGGGTGATCCAGGTCGGCGGCCTCTCGATCGACCCCCTGCGCCGGCAGGCCGAACTCGACGGGACACGACTCGATCTGACCCGCCGCGAGTTCGACCTGCTCGCCTTTCTGGCGGGGCGGCCGGGTGTCGTCGTACCGCGCAGGGAGCTGCTCGCCGAGGTCTGGCAGCAGGCCTACGGCGACGACCAGACCATCGATGTCCATCTGTCCTGGCTGAGACGGAAACTGGGGGAGACCGCGGCCAGTCCCCGCTATCTGCACACCCTCCGGGGCGTGGGAGTGAAGCTGGAGCCCCCGCGTTGAGATGGGCACTGGTCAGGGTGTCCCTGGCGGTCACGGCGATGGTCGTGATCGCCTTCGCCGTGCCGCTCGGGCTCGTCGTCCAGGAGATGGCCAGGGACCGGGCCTTCTCCAACGCCGAACGGCAGGCCGCCGCCATCGGCCCCACCCTCTCCATCACCACTGACCGCGGCCAGCTCGAACGCGCGGTCGCCTCCACCCAGGCCGGAGCGGCGGGCCGGATGGCCCTGCACATCCCCGCGTCCGATGAGACCGGTGGCCGGGAGCTGGATGTCGGCGTCCGCCGGGCCGCCGTACGGGACCTCACCGCCACCCGGCGCGTCGGCCGTGCTTCCACCGCCGACGTCCCCGGTGGCTCCGCACTGCTCCAGCCCACCGCGCTGAGCTCGGGAAAGATCGCGGTGGTCGAGGTGTTCGTGCCCGAGGAAGAGGTCGACAGGGGAGTGGCCACCGCCTGGCTGGTCCTCGCCGTGGTCGGCGCCGCGCTGATCGTCGGCTCGGTCGCGGTGGCCGACCGGCTGGGCGTACGGATGGTCCAGCCGGCCCGCCGCCTCGCGGGCGCCGCCCACGACCTGGGCGAGGGCAGGCTCGGGGCGCGGGTCCCTGAGGAGGGGCCCACCGAACTGCGCTCCGCCGCCGTGGCGTTCAACGCCATGGCCGACCAGGTGGTTCAGCTCCTCGCCAACGAAAGGGAACTGGCCGCCGACCTGTCCCACCGGCTGCGCACCCCGCTGACCGTGCTCCGGCTCAACGCCGCCTCACTCGGCGAAGGAGCCGCGGCCGAGCAGACCAGATCGGCGGTCGCCCAGCTGGAGCGTGAGGTCGACACGATCATCCGCACCGCCCGTGAGGCCAAACCGCAGACCCAGGCCACCAGCCCCGGGGCCGGCTGCGATGTCTCCGAAGTGGTGCGCGAGCGCATGGAGTTCTGGTCCGCCCTCGCCGAGGACGAGGCCCGCAAGGTCCGCCTCGCGGGCGTGGACCGTCCGGTCCGCATCCCGGTGGCCCGCCCCGAGCTGGCCGCCGCGCTCGACGCCCTGCTCGGCAACGTCTTCCGCCACACCCCCGAGGGCACCGCCTTCTCGGTGGACGTCCACAACGGAGACGACGCCGTGATCGTCCTCGTCTCGGACGCGGGCCCTGGCATCCCCGATCCGGAAGCCGCACTGACCCGCGGCAACAGCACCGGACGGGACGGCTCCACGGGCCTGGGCCTGGACATCGTGCGCCGGGTCGCGGAGTCCACGGGCGGCGATGTACGCATCGGCCACTCGGTACTCGGCGGCACGGAGGTCCGCATCTGGATCGGACTCGACGGCGGGCGGCGCGGTACCCCCCGGGGGCGGCGGGGGCGCAGAAGCCGGAACCGCTGACCCTGCCGCTCGGGTGCCGCTGTGCCCGTGGTGAGGCCGGACGGTGCGGAGGATCCCGTGGACCGGGAACGGGACCGCATCGGTACTCGCCCTGGGACTGCGGCGACCGGTGCGCCACCGGTCGCCCGCGACGTCCTCGGAGGGTCACGCGACAGACATACGGGCAATGACGAAGGCCCGGTCTGCTTCCACAGACCGGGCCTTCGTCCTACAGGGTGAGTGACGGGACTTGAACCCGCGGCATCCTGGACCACAACCAGGTGCTCTACCAGCTGAGCTACACCCACCATGATCGGTCGTTTTCCCGACCGGCCGAGAAAAAGTGTACAGGGTCCGGGAGGGTGCTCGCGCACCTGTTTACGTTCGCCTGGCGAAGGGGCCGGGCGCGAGCCCTCCGGGCCGGTCAGCGGGGGCGGGGCGGACTACTGCGACGCGGGCAGCACATGGCGTGCCGCGATCGACTTCGCCCTGTCCGAGTCAGGTCCGGGCTGCGGGACGAAGATCGCCTCGCGGTAGTAGCGCAGCTCCGCGATGGATTCACGGATGTCGGCGAGTGCCCGGTGGTTGCCGTTCTTCTCCGGACTGTTGAAGTACGCCCTCGGGTACCAGCGGCGGGCCAGTTCCTTGACCGAGGAGACATCGACGATCCGGTAGTGGAGGTACTCCTCCACCTTCGGCATGTCGCGCAGCAGGAACCCGCGGTCCGTGCCGACCGAGTTTCCGCACAGCGGGGCCTTGCCGGGCTCTTTGACGTGCTCGCGGACGTAGGCGAGGACCTGCTCCTCCGCGTCGGCGAGCGTGGTGCCGGCCGCGAGCTCGTCGAGGAGGCCCGAGGCGGTGTGCATCTGGCGCACCACATCGGGCATCGTGGCCAGGGCTGAGTCCGGCGGGCGGATCACGATGTCCACGCCTTCGCCGAGCACGTTCAGTTCCGAGTCGGTGACCAGTGCGGCCACCTCGATGAGTGCGTCGTCCGTCAGCGAGAGCCCGGTCATCTCGCAGTCGATCCACACCATGCGATCGTTCATGCGTCCTACCTTAGGCCGTCTCTCCACGCTCACAGCGGGCGCGACCTGTGTCGGCAGCCGGACGGGGGGCGGGGGGGCGGGCGGGGGGGGGCCCGCGCCCCCGCCCCCCCCCCCCCGGGGGGGGGGCCGGGGGGGGGCCCCCCGGGGGGGGGGGGGGGGGGGGGGGCGGGCCCCCCCCCCCCCGGCCCGTCACAGGGGACCTTCAGGGTGCGGTCCGCTGGCCCGGAAGTGCCGGGCGCCCGGAGGCATAGGCGTCCGAGGTCGGCTTGCCGGGCTCCGGGGCGAGCGCGGAGGCCGTCGCCGGGGCGGGACGCCTCGGCTGGGGCGCCACGCCCTGGGCCTGCGGCGGGACCATGTGCTCAGCGGCGGCCGTGGGCAGCCCGGGGTCGGACTGCGGGCGCCGGGCCCGGTAGGCGGCCCGGTATGCCGCGGGCGAGGAGCCCAGCTGGCGCCGGAAGTGGCCGCGCAGCGCCACCGGGGAGCGGAAGCCGCAGCGACCCGCGACCTCGTCCACCGAGTAGTCGGAGGTCTCCAGCAGCCGCTGGGCCTGGAGTACCCGCTGGGTGATCAGCCATTGCAGCGGAGCGCTCCCGGTGAGCGAGCGGAACCTGCGGTCGAAGGTCCGCCTGCTCATGTACGCACGCGCGGCGAGCGTCTCCACGTCGAACTGCTCGTGGAGGTGCTCCAGCGCCCAGGCCACGACCTCGGCGAGCGGGTCGGAGCCGATCTCCTCTGGTAAAGACCTGTCGAGGTAGCGCTCCTGGCCGCCGGTGCGTCGCGGTGGCACGACCAGCCGGCGCGCCAGCGCACCGGCCGCCTCGGCCCCGTGGTCGGTACGGACGATATGCAGACAGAGATCAATCCCGGCCGCCGTCCCCGCCGAGGTCAGCACATCGCCGTCGTCCACGAAGAGCTCACGCGGATCGACGTGCACCGACGGGTAGCGCTTGGCCAGCGTCGGTGCGTACATCCAGTGGGTGGTGGCCGGACGGCCGTCGAGCAGCCCGGCGGCGGCGAGGACGAACGCCCCCGTGCACAGCCCCACGATCCGCGCGCCCTCCTCATGGGCGCGGCGCAGTGCCTCCAGCGCCTCCGGCGGCGGTGGAGAGGTGATGGATCGCCAGGCGGGCACGACGACGGTGCCCGCCCGGCCTATGGCCTCGAGCCCGTACGGCGCGGTGAGTTCGAGTCCCCCTGTGGTCCGCAGGGGGCCCTCCTCACCGGCGCATACGAGCAGCCGGTAGCGGGGAACTCCGGCATCCTGGCGGTCGATTCCGAACACCGAGAGCGGGATCGAACTCTCGAAGATGGGACCGCCGCTGAACAGCAGCACCGCGACGACTTCCCGGCGGCGGCGCCCGGAAAGCTTCCGTGCGGCCTCCGGCGCGGCGGAGTCCTGAGTCATGACGCTAAGCCCCCCTCGGTGTTCGCGTCTCCCCGTTCGTGTCGGGCGTGTCGCTCCTGCACGTTTCCCCTCGGTTTTGCACGAGTCCCCAGTCTTCGATACTCATGATCGAATCTACTGCGTCCTGTGGTGCCGCCGTGACAAGTTCGGAATCCGGCACATTGTCGACAAGGGCACTTGGCGCGAAGCATTCGATCACGAAGCGTTGCACTCGTGGGCCGTGCAGGGAAGTACGCGTCGCGGGCATGGCCCGTCCCCGTAGGGTGCGAGCGGCCGTCCCGACCCTTTTTCGCCTGGTGACAAGCGGGTTGGCGAGCCCCTTGGGCAAGGACCTGGACTGGCCGTGAAGTTGGCTGAAAACGTTCGGGCGTCGGCTTGCGAATCCGTCAAGTCGCCCGGTGGATTCACTCCCGTCCATGAGTTCGGCGTGTACGGATGTGACGACCGTCATGCGACCCACGCTTCTCTGTGTCGGGCGCGGGGGCACGCCACCGGTCGGACCCCTGCCGGAACATCTTCTTCCGGATATCAGGGCGCCTTTCGCGCCGAAGCCTGTGGAGCCTGTCTGTATCAGGCAGCTGCCATTGCCATACGGAGCGTGCTCGTGCATGCTCCCTGCAACGCCGCGAGTGGCGCCGACGGCTCTGGGCAGGGGAGGAGTGTCGCCGTACCCTTGGGGGTATGGGGTTGGGAAGATGATTCCCGGACACAGCTCCGCCGCCCACCGTCGCCCTCCCATGAGGACCTAAACGCCGAGACACCGATGGCCGGTCACGAATTCTCCGAACCCGCAGACCGCAAGCAGGTCGCCGACCCCCTGTCGGATCTGCAAGCGGCGGAAGAGCCGCGCCAGTCCTGCGATCCGGCCTTCCGGCACGGAGTCGTCGTGGGCTTCGACGGATCGACGTCCAGCGAGCGCGCGCTCGCCTATGCCATCGGCATGGCGCGGCGCTTCGGTTCCGGGCTGATCATCGTGCATGTCGCCAACCGCCTCCCCACGACGGTCTGGGCGGGCTGTGAGCCCCCGGTCTTCGTGGACGTACCGGACCACCGCACCGAGGTGCTCGGGCTCGAGCTCGCCTGTGCCGACTATCTCTCCGAAGTCCCGTGGATCCTCGTGGAGCGTGGCGGGGACATCTGCCACGAGCTCGAGGAGGTCGGCCGGGAGTATTCGGCGGACGCGATCGTCGTCGGCTCCACCCACGGGATCGTGGGGCGCATTTTCGGCTCCGTCGCAGGGCGTCTCGCGAAGCGCGCGCAGCGACCCGTCATCGTCATTCCCTAAGCGCTGTCCCCCCTAAGCGCTGTCCCGTAATCCCCGGCGGGCGCACGACGACAGCTACGGCATCTCGCTGCGTTGTCGAATCGCCCGAATGCGCCCAGTATGAGGACGACCCTCCGCCTTGCGATGCACCGCATCTGGCGCCGTGCGCTGATCCACCGGGGATTACGGGACAGCCCTTAGCCACCCGGCCAGGCCCCTGGGGGCCGGCGCCGCTGCCGTGTGCCCAGGTCGAGACGGGCGGATGGCTTTTTGACGACCGTCAAATCTACTCGTCCGTACGGGTGGATTGTGCGCTTGTGAAGGGTAGATATCCGTGGCTGGGAAGCAGCACCATCGCGCGCATGAAGGGAGCCCGCCGTGGACAACGAAGTCTCCGCGGGAAGCGCAACGTCAACCACTCTCGGCCACCTCGCACTGGGACTGACCCTGCTGGCCTTCGGCCTCGGGAACACTGGTGTGATCGACAATGTCGCGGCGTCCGACGCCGCATCCCTCGCGACCTGGGTGGGCGGGGTCGCACTGTTCCTCGTCGGGTTGCTCGAGTTCCGTGCGGGCAACGGCGGTACGGGCACGGCCTTCGCGGGCCTCGGCGCCCTCTGGTTCACCTGGGGCACCGGTGTCGGCTCCGGGGCCTCGGCGGAGGCCGCGGGACTCTTCCTGCTGCTGTTCGCGCTGCTGGCACTCACGCTCACCGTGGGCTCGTCCGGCAGCGGGATGTTCGGCCAGGGCGTGTACGGGCTGCTGTGCGTGTCGATGCTGCTGCTCGGCATCGCCGCGTTCGCGGACAGCGACGGACTGGCCAGGGCCGGCGGCTGGGTCGGCGCGGTCGCGGGCCTCGCAGCCTGGTACGGCGCCACGGCGGCGCTGGCGCACTGGCCCACCTTCAGCGGGCGTCGTGCCGCGGGCCGGGGGGTGACGGCCACCGGCTGAGGGGCCATGGGCCGGTGTGAGGGCGCGCCGGCGACGAAAGAGGCGACCCCCTGCACGCTGGTGGCGTGTGCAGGGGGTCGCCGTCTGCCGTAGGAGGTGGACTACTCCACCGTGACCGACTTCGCCAGGTTGCGCGGCTTGTCGATGTCCCGGCCGAGGGCCAGAGCCGTGTGGTAGGCCAGCAGCTGGAGCGGGATGCCCATGAGGATCGGGTCCAGCTCGTCCTCGTTCTTCGGCACGATCAACGTGTGGTCGGCCTTCTCCTGCTCCTGGTGCGCCACCGCGAGGATCCTGCCGCTGCGGGCCTTGATCTCCTCGAGCGCGGCGCGGTTCTTCTCCAGCAGCTCGTCGTCCGGCACGATCGCGACCGTGGGCAGCGCGGGCTCGATCAGGGCCAGCGGGCCGTGCTTCAGCTCGGACGCCGGGTAGGCCTCGGCGTGGATGTAGGAGATCTCCTTGAGCTTCAGGGAGGCCTCGAGCGCCACCGGGTAGCCGCGCACCCGGCCGATGAACATCATCGACTTGGCGTCCGCGTACTCCGCCGCCAGCTTCTTGATCTCGTCCTCGGACTCGAGGATCTCGGAGATCTGGGCGGGCAGCTTGCGCAGACCCTCGATGATCCGCTTGCCGTCGGCCACCGACAGGTCGCGGATACGGCCCAGGTGCAGCGCGAGCAGCGCGAAGGCGACCACCGTGTTGGTGAAGCACTTCGTGGACACCACGCACACCTCGGGACCGGCGTGCACGTAGACGCCGCCGTCCGTCTCGCGGGCGATCGCGGAGCCGACCACGTTCACCACGCCGAGGACGCGGGCGCCCTTGCGCTTGAGCTCCTGGACGGCGGCCAGCACGTCGTAGGTCTCGCCGGACTGGGAGACGGCGATGTAGAGGGTGTCGGGGTCCACGACCGGGTTGCGGTAGCGGAACTCGGAAGCGGGCTCGGAGTCGGCGGGGATACGGGCCAGGGACTCGATGAGCCCGGCGCCGATCAGGCCCGCGTGGTACGAGGTGCCGCAGCCGAGGATCTTGACGCGGCGGATGCCGCGGGCCTCGCGGGCGTCCAGGTTGAGCCCGCCCAGGTGCACGGTGGAGAACCGGTCGTCGATCCGGCCGCGCAGCACGCGGTCCACCGCGTCGGGCTGCTCGGAGATCTCCTTGTGCATGTAGGTGTCGTGGCCGCCCATGTCGTAGGAGGCGGCCTCCCACTCGACGGTCTCGGGGGTGGCGGTGGTCCGCGTGCCGGAAGTCGTGTAGGTGCGGAAGTCGTCGGCCTTCAGGGTGGCCATCTCGCCGTCGTTCAGGGTGACGACCTGGCGGGTGTGGGCGACCAGCGCGGCGACGTCGGAGGCGACGAACATCTCCTTCTCGCCGATGCCGAGGACGACCGGGGAGCCGTTGCGGGCGACGACGACGCGGTCGTTGAAGTCGGCGTGCATGACGGCGATGCCGTAGGTGCCCTCGACGACCTTGAGCGCCTCGCGGACCTTCTCCTCCAGGGACTCGGCCTGGGAGCGGGCGATCAGGTGGGTGAGCACCTCGGTGTCGGTCTCGGAGGCGAAGACGACCCCGTCGGCCTCGAGCTTGGCGCGCAGCTCCATCGCGTTGTCCACGATGCCGTTGTGGACGACGGCGACCTTGTTCTCGGGGTCCATGTGCGGGTGCGCGTTGTGGTCGCTCGGGACACCGTGGGTGGCCCAGCGGGTGTGCGCGATACCGGTGGTGCCGGTGAAGCGCTTGGGGACGCGGGCCTCGAGGTCCCTGACCCGGCCCTTGGCCTTGACCATCTTCAGCCCGGAGGCCTTCGGGCTGGTGATGACCATGCCCGCGGAGTCGTAGCCCCGGTACTCAAGCCGCGCCAGGCCTTCCAGCAGCAGCGGCGCGACATCGCGCTTCCCGATGTAACCAACGATTCCGCACATAAAGTCTTTGCCCCTCCAGGTTCGATGGGTGTGGTGCCCGGCCGTCCGATGCGTTCGTCGGGACGATCAGCCGTAGACGATCCGTCGCAGCTGCCTGAGCGTGAGCTCGGGCGGTGCCACGGCACGGTGCCGCAGCTCGGCCGCGATACGGTCGAAGATCTCCGCGTTCACGGCTCCGCCGGACTGGAGCTCGCGGTGCCGTCGGCGGACGAACTCCTCCGTGCTCTCGTCGAAGAACGCCAGCACATCGAGCACCACCCGGACCGCTTCACCGCGCTGGAGCGCGGTGCTGCGCACCAGATGGTCGATGAGGTCCTCATGGGACGGCGGTCGGCGATCGAGCACCCGTAGATACTGAAGGGCGACCGGCCCTGAACGCAAGATTCCTGCCCGAATCCGGGCAGGTACCTACGTGACCAAGGTTACAGAGGCCGGCCCCATGGGCTTCACATGCGCTTGAGAACCGCCTGTTTCGCGGCGGCGAACTCGTCGTCCGTCAGTATCCCTGCGTGATGCAACTCACCCAGTTCACGCAGCCTGCGGAGCAGTACGTCGTGATCGTCGGCGACGACCGCGGGCTCCGGGGGCGGCAGCGCCGCCCGGGGGGCCGGGAGCTGCCGCAGCCGTACCAGCACGGCCGCCCCGACCAGCGCCATCAGCGGGTCCTTGCGGAAGCCCCAGAGCTCCACGGAGAGGGGGTCGTACTTCGGCGCCGCAGGCGGTCTGGCCTGAGCCACCCGGAACCGCAGGTAGCCGTTCTCCAGACCGGTCGCGGGCAGCCACTCCACGGCGGTGACCTCGGCGAGGTCCAGGACCTGGGGACCGGCCGACGCCTTGGTGTCGTCCGTCTTCCAGTTCCACTCCAGCCGGATCTGCTCGCCGTCGAAGGCGACCGTGCCGTCACCCGCGCCGACGCTGAGGGGCACGCCCGGGCCGGGCAGCAGATACGAGCTCGTCGGGCCGTCGTCGATCCCCTCCAGCAGCAGGGCGTTGCGCACCTCGTCCACGAAGTACTCGGCAACGCCCGCGCGTTCCGGGGACACGGTCAGCCGGTAGGGGTCGGAGTCGTCGTCCAGCCTGCCCCGGGCGACCATCAGCAGCGGGTCCGCGCCTTCGCGCAGACGGAGCTTCAGCAGCCCGGACTTCTTGCCGGGCGCGTACGAGATCCCGGCCAGCGCGCCCAGCGGTACGCGGATCTCACCGAGGGTACGACGCAGCAGGCTCACGCCCCTGTCATGGCCGGGCACGATCCGCACGCCGTCGCCGTCGAAGATCCAGGTGCCGCTCTTGTCGATGATTTCCGCCATGCGGGTGATTCTGGCACCGGGGTGGCGGAGGATCCGGCTCCGCCGGGGACGCGCGTGAAGCGGGCACCCCGCGGAGGACCGTATCTCCGCGGGGCGTCCGCCCGACCGTGATCGCACCGCCTCGGCTACCGCCGGAAGGGCGCGATCGGGTTCCGCAGGCTGCCCACGAGCTGGAGCGCGCCCGACGGGTCGGTGAGGTCCACCATCTGCTCGTTGTCGCGCAGCTGGAGCCGGTTGAGGCAGGACAGCGCGAACTCGTCGGCGAACATGTCGTACTGGGCGAACTTGTCCGCGAGCTGCGGCATGGACTCCTGGTAGCCGGAGACACACGTGGCGACCGTCTGCCAGAACGAGTCCTCGTCCAGCACGCCTTCCGCCGCGAGCGTGGCGCCCAGGAAGCGGAAGAAGCAGTCGAAGACGTCGGTGAAGACCGAGAGCAGCTTCATGTCCTCCGGGACTTCGGCGCGGATCCGCTCCACCGAGGGTGGCAGGACCGCGTCCGGGTCCATCACGCAGATCTCCTCGGCGAGGTCCTTGAAGATCGCACGCCGCACCGAGCCGTCCTCGCCGAGCACGAGGATCACGTTCTCTCCGTGCGGCATGTAGACGAGGTCGTACGCGTAGAAGCAGTGCAGCACCGGCACCAGATAGGCGTCCAGATAGCCCCGCAGCCACTCCTCGGGAGCCAGGTCCGACCCGGTGACCAGGGCGCCCGCGAAGGACTTCCCCGAACGGTCGGTGTGCAGCAGGGACGCCATGGTCGCCAGGCGCTCGCCCTCCACCAGCGTGGGCACCGGGCTCTCGCGCCACAGCGCGGCGAGCATCTTCCGGTAGGGCGAGTAGCGGTCGGTGGCGGCCTCGTACTCCAGGTGCCGGTAGCCCACGGCCGCATGCTCGCGGATGATCGAGAAGCGGGCCGCCCTCAGCACCTCGTCGCTCGCCACCAGCGCGGCCAGCCAGTCGTTGATGGCGGGCGTGGCCTCCATGTACGCGGCCGAGAGACCGCGCATGAAGCCCATGTTGATCACGGACATGGCCGTCTTCACATAGTGCTTCGCCGGGTCGCTGGTGTTGAAGAAGGTACGGATCGACTGCTGGGCCAGATACTCGTCGTCCCCTTCGCCGAGCGGCACCAACCGCTGCTGGGCTATCTCGGCGGCGAAAGTGACGGAGAGCTTGTTCCACCACTGCCAGGGGTGCACCGGTATCAGCAGGTAGTCGTCCGGGTCCAGACCGAGCCCGCGCAGCCGGGCGTCGAACCGGTCGAGCGTGTCCTGCCCCAGCTCCGCCCGCATCAGGTTCTCGTAGCCGAGGTCCGCGCAGGAGGTGAAGGCGGCTCGGGAGCGGTGCGCGGCCAGCCACAGCAGCCGGATGGGGGCCGCCGTCTCGGGGGCGTACCGGTGGTACTCGTGGATGCCGAAGCCGAGGCGCCCGTTGTTGGCGACGAAGCAGGGGTGGCCCTCGGTCATCCCGGTCTCGATCGCCTGGAAACCGGCCTGTGCCAGCTCGGCTGCGGAGACGTCCGGTTTGGTGAGCTTGTAGGCCGTACCGGACAGAGTGGAGGAGATCTCCTCCAGGTAGACCGGCAGGATCTCGTCGGACAGGCCCAGCGCGCCGCGCAGTTCCGTGAAGAAGTCCAGGGCGTCCAGCGGCAGCTCGGCGCCGTCTCGGTGGCGGGTGACCGACGCGGGGTCGATCTGCCAGTGGTCGAGGGCGTAACGGTCGGCGCTGAAGCGGTACTCGGTCCTGCCGTCGTCGCTGGACACCGCGTACCGGCCGGCGCCGAGGTCCTTCGGCGCGAGCAGCCGCTCGTGGGAGAACTCGGCGAGTCCCTTGCGGATCAGCGACCTGCCGGCCTCGGCCCACAGCGCGGGGGTGAGGTGGGCGACGCTGTCGATGCTCGTGGTGTTCATCAGGCGGCTCCGGTGGCTGCTTCGAACTGCTCGCGGGTGCAGAAGCTCAGCAGTGCCTTCTTCTCGGGCTTCTGTATCTCGCGCTCGGGTACGAAGCCGACGGCCTCGTTGAGCGCGTGCACGGCCTTGTTCGCGACGTCCGGTTCGACCACGACGCGCCGGGTCGCCGGGTCCGCGAACAGCTCCCCCATCACGGCGGTGATAACGGCCCGGGTGAAGCCGTGCACCGGGGTGTCGGTCGGGGCGACCAGGAAGTGCATGCCGACATCGCCCGGCTCGGGCTCGTACAGCCCGACCAGCTCGATGTGCCGCGGGTCGTAGCGCTCCATAAGGAAAGCGGGCTCGCCGTCCAGCAGACCGAGGAAGGCGTGGTGGTGCTCGGACGCCGCGATCGCCATGTACTCGCGCTCCACGTCCTCCAGCCTGGCGTCCTGCATCATCCAGAACGCGGCCTTGGGGTGGGTGACCCAGCCGTGCAGCAACTCCGCGTCGGCGAGGGGGTCCAGGGGACGGAAGGAGAACGTTCCCAGGGCAGGGGCGGTGGTGCTCATACGGCGAACTCCTGGAACGCGATGGTCTTCTCCACGGGGTAGTACTCGCTCCCGAGCAGCTCACTGATGATGTACGCGTTGCGGTACGGGCCCATGCCGAGGTCGGGCGAGGTGATCGAGTGCGTGTGCACCCCGGCGTTCTGGAGGAAGATCGCCCGCCCGGTGGTGTCGATCGCGTAGTTCCGGGCGATGTCGAAGCGGCCCTGCCCGTCCCAGCGGATCCGGTCGCGCACGGGCTCCAGGAATTCAGGAGTGGCGTACTTGTAGCCGGTGGCCAGGATCAGGCCCTCGGTCTCGATCTCGAAGTCCTTCTCCTGCTCCTCCTGCCGCAGCCCCAGGGTGTACGTCCCGTTCTCGTGCCGGGCGCTGTGCAGGGCGGTGTTGGTGAGAAGCCGGGTGGGCACGGGGCCGCCGAGGTTCTTCTGGTAGAGCAGGTCGAAGATCTCGTTGATGAGGTCGCCGTCGATGCCCTTGAAGAGGTTCTTCTGCTGCGACTCCAGCCGGTAGCGGGTGGCCTCCGGCAGCGCGTGGAAGTAGTCGATGTACTCGGGGGAGGTCATCTCGAGGGTCAGCTTGGTGTACTCCAGCGGGAAGAACCGCGGGGAACGGGTGACCCAGTTGAGACGGTAGCCGTGTACGTCGATCTCGGAGAGCAGGTCGTGGTAGATCTCCGCCGCGCTCTGCCCGCTGCCCACCAGGGTGATGGACTTCTTCTTCTGGAGCTCTTCCTTGGCCTGGAGGTAGCGGGAGTTGTGGACGAAGTCGCCGCCCAGGTCCTGGCAGGGGTCCGGGATATAGGGGGGAGTGCCGGTGCCGAGCACGATCCGGCGGGCCCGGAAGACCTGGCCGCCGGTGGTGTGGACGGCGTAGAGCTCGTCCCCGGCCTCGTACTCGACCGTCGCCACCGTGGTGCTGAAGCGGATGCTGCTCAGCTTGGCGGCGGCCCAGCGGCAGTAGTCGTTGTACTCGGTCCGCAGCGGGTAGAAGTTCTCCCGGATGTAGAACGAGTAGAGACGGCCCTTCTCCTTCAGGTAGTTGAGGAAGGAGTACGGGGACGTCGGGTCGGCGAGGGTCACCAGGTCCGACATGAACGGGGTCTGGAGGTGGGCGCCGTCGAGGAACATCCCCGAGTGCCACTCGAAGTCCGGCTTGGACTCCAGGAACACGCCGTTCAGCTCGGCGATGGGCTCGGTCAGGCAGGCGAGGCCGAGGTTGAACGGACCCAGTCCGATACCGATGAAATCGTGGATGTCACGGTGCTCAGGACGCGTGGACAAGGTTCTCTCCCAGGTACTGCTCGGCATGGCCGGCTATCAGATCGAGGACGGCGGCGATGTCGGCCAGGGTCGTCTCGGGGTTCAGCAGGGTGAATTTCAGGTACTGGCGGCCGTCGACCTTGGTACCCGCGACCACTGCCTCGCCCGAGGCGAACAGGGCCTTGCGGGCGTAGAGGTTGGCGCGGTCGATCTCGGCCGGCGTGGTGACATGCGCCGGGATGTAGCGGAACACCAGCGTGGACAGGCTGGGCTCGACCACCACGTCGTAGCGGGGGTCGCCCGCCAGCAGGCGCCAGCCGTCGGAGGCCAGGTCGCAGACCTCGTCGAAGAGCTGCCCCACGCCGTCGGCGCCCATGACCCGCAGGGTCATCCAGAGCTTGAGCGCATCGAAGCGCCGGGTGGTCTGGAGGGACTTGTCGACCTGGTTGGGGATCCTCTCCTCGATGGTGCGCCGGGGGTTGAGGTAGTCCGCGTGGTAGGTGGCGTGCCGCAGTGTGGCGCGGTCCCGTACCAGCAGCGCGGAGGAGCTGACCGGCTGGAAGAAGGACTTGTGGTAGTCGACGGTGACGGAGTCGGCGCACTCGATTCCGTCCAGCAGGTGGCGGCGGGTGGGGGAGGCCAGCAGTCCGCAGCCATAGGCGGCGTCCACATGCATCCAGGCGCCGTACTGCTCGCACAGCTCGGCGATCTCCGGCAGCGGGTCGATGGAGCCGAAGTCGGTGGTGCCCGAGGTGGCCACCACGGCCATGGGGACCAGACCCTCCTGACGGCACTTCTGGAGCTCGGCAGCGAGGACGACCGTCTGCATGCGCTTGTCGCGGCCGGTGGGGACGGAGACGACGGCGTCGGGGCCGAGCCCGAGCAGGGTGGCGGACTTCTGGACACTGAAGTGGCTGCACTCGGAGGCGAAGACACGCAGCCTCGACAGGTCGTCCGTCTTGGCCTCCTGGCGGGCCAGCAGCATCGCCTGGAGGTTGGACTGGGTGCCGCCGCTGGTGAACACGCCGTCGGCGGCCGGGCCGAGACCGATCCGGCCGGTGGTCCAGTCGATGAGCCGGCGCTCGATCAGGGTGCCGCCGGCGCTCTGGTCCCAGGTGTCGAGTGAGGAGTTGACGGCCGAGAGCACCGCCTCGCCCAGCACGGCGGGGATGACGACCGGGCAGTTGAGGTGGCCGAGGTAGCGGGGGTGGTGGAAGTACACCGCGTCGCGCAGATACACCTGCTCCAGCTCGTCGAGCGCGGCTGAGGCGTCACCAAGGGGCTGGTCGAGATCGACTGCGGCGATCGTGGGGGCGAGTTCATCGGGGGTGATGCCGGTGAACGGCTGCCGAGTCGTGGCGAGTTTGTTCGCCACCCGCTCTACTCCTTCGATCACGGAGCTGCGGTAGAGCTCCGCCGTTGTGTCGTTGAGCAGGTGCGAGCGCATGGGGTGGCCTCCCGGTGCGGGGACGTGACAAAGGCGCCCTCTGGGGCAGGAGGGAGCGGTGTGGGGGACTGAGCTTAGGTTAGCCTAACCTGAACTTCGACATCGGGAGAGCTCTGCTCCGACGAAGCGGAAGCGATCTGGCTCACACTCACGAGGCGGGCGCCGAACGGGGGTTGCCCGGTGGTGGTGCGCATGCCGATGCGGCCCCGTTCGCGGCGGGAGACGGGGCCGCGGGGCGGCATTGGGGGTCCGGGTCCGGATGTGAGGCTATGACGCGTCGTCGGGGGTCTCGCGCAGGGCGTCCTCGCTCAGACCCTTGCGCCAGTAGCCCACGAACGTGACCCGGCGCTTGTCCAGCCCGCGCTCGTTCACCAGTTGGCGGCGAAGTGCCTTGACCGTCCCCGACTCACCCGCGATCCAGGCATACGGCGCCGAGCCCGCGAGCTCAGCGGCCCGCACGGCCTCGACGGCCGGTGGCGCGCCCTCGTCCCGTACCAGCCAGGTGACGGTGGCCTGGGCCGCGGTGGCGAGTTCCGTGCGGTCACCGGCGTGCGGGACCTCGATCCAGACCTGTGCGCGGATGCCGGCCGGCAGCCACTCCAGGATGGCCGAAGCGGCGGGCAGCGCCGTCTCGTCCGCCCAGATCAGCACCGAGTCGGCGTCATCGGGGAGCCGGAAACGCACGGCGGTGTTGTCGGCGACGGCCGGGCCGAGCACGGTCACCCGGTCCCCGGTGGAGGCCCGCTGCGCCCACCGGCAGGCCGGGCCGCCGTCCTCGTGGACGGCGAAGTCGATGTCCATCTCGCCGTGTTCACCCGCGCCGGGACGCTGCTCCCGCACCGTGTACGACCGCATCACGGCGCGTTCGCCCGCGGGCAGCGCACGCCAGGCGCCGAGCGTGGCGTACATGGCCTCCGTGCTGCCGTCCTGAGGGGCGGGCAGCACCGGTGCGTCCTGCCCCGGGTGCGGCAGGAAGAGGGAGAGCGACTGGTCGCGGCCCCCGGACGCGAAGTCCGCGAGCGACTCTCCCCCGAGGGTGACGCGTATCAGCGACGGGCCGAGCCGCCGCGTCCGTACGACCTGGAGAGGGAAGAAACGGAACGGGGCGGCTGCGGCTGCCGTCATCGTCAGGCGACCTTCTTCGCGTTCTCGATGGCCTTGGCGAGCTCCTCGAGGATGGGGGTGCACTTCTCGTAGGAGTAGATGGGCTCGGTGACACGCGGTATGACCTGGCCGGCCTTGACGGCGGGCAGCTTGGCCCAGGTCGGCTTGGACTTCAGGGCCTCGGGCTGGAGGGCCGACGAGCGGTTGTCCATCATGATGATGTCGGCCTTGTACTTGTCGACGTTCTCCCAGCTCAGGCCTTCGAAGAAGCCCTGCTCGTCCAGCTTGGTGGGAGTGACGAAATTGACGCCGAGCTCCTTGAAGTACAGCGTGTCGGTGGGGCGCACCGGGGTCGAAACGTAGAACAGCTCAGCGCTCGCGGAGCCGATGAGCACCTTGATCTCCGGCTTGGCCTTCGCGGCGGCGCGCAGCCGGGCGGCTGCCTTCTCGAAGGCGGCCTTGGCGTCAGTGGTCTTCTTGCTCTTCACGTCGGCGCCGAGGGACTCGGCGAGGTCGACGTGGCGCTGGAGGACCTTCGGCATGGTGGCGTCGGAGGCCCACAGGGCGACGCTCGGGGCCAGCTTGAGGATCTTGTCCTTGGACTCGTCCGGCACGTACCAGAGCTGGTCCTTGACCCACATGTCGGTGATGAGGACCTCGGGGTTCAGCGCGGCGTATGCCTCGACGTTGAACTCGCCCCAGACGTTGCCCAGCACCTTGACCTTGTTGATGTCGAGGTCGCCCGCCTGGACGTCCGGGGTCTTGGTGCCCTTGGCCTTGTCCTCGACATAGGTCGGGCCGAAGACGCCCTTCACCTCGACGCCGAAGTCGTGCAGCGCCGCGGCCATGCCGGAGAACGCGACGATGTTCTTCGGGGCCGACTTCGTCTTGGCCGTCTGGCCGCGGTCGTCCTTGAACTGCCACGGACCGGACTTCTCGGCGTCCGAGGCCGTGTCGCCCCCCTTCTTGTCGCCGCCGCATGCGGTGAGGGCGGCGACAAGGCCGAGGGCGCCGCCCGCTGCGAGCAGTCCGCGGCGGGTCAGGGGGGAAGCGGCATGGGGCATGAGGGATTTCGCTTTCGTGCGTGCCGGGGGCGGCCTCGTGGCCAAGACTCGAGGGTAGGTTAGCCTAACCTCAGAAACTGTCCAGAGGCGGGGGTCGTACCGCAACCCCCGGCACCGCCCGCAAGCTCAGCCCGTGAGCCCCAACTCCCTTGCGATCAGCATCCGCTGGACCTCGCTCGTGCCCTCGCCGATTTCCAGGATCTTGGAGTCCCGCCACATCCTGGCCACCGGGTACTCGTTCATGAAGCCGTAGCCGCCGTGGATCTGGGTGGCCTCGCGGGCGTTGTCGACCGCGACGGTGGAGGAGTAAAGCTTCGCCAGCGCCGCCTCCTTCTTGAAGGGCTCGCCGAGGACGAGACGCGATGCCGCGTCGCGCCAGCCGATCCGGGCCATGTGTGCCCGCATCTCCATGTCGGCGATTTTGAACTGTATGGCCTGGTTGTCCCCGATCGGGCGGCCGAAGGCGTGCCGCTCCTTGGCGTACTTCACCGACTCGTCCACACAGCCCTGGGCCAGACCCGTGGCGAGCGCGGCGATCGCGATACGGCCCTCGTCCAGGATGCGCAGGAACTGGGCGTAGCCGCGGCCCTCATCGCCGAGCAGGTTGGCGAACGGGACCCGGACGTCGGCGAACGACAGCTCACGGGTGTCCGACGCGTTCCATCCCACCTTGGAGTAGGGGGCGGCGACGGTGAAGCCGGGGGTGCCGGACGGCACGATGATCGAGGAGATCAGCGGCTTGCCCTCGGGGGTGCGACCGGTGACCGCGGTGACCGTGACCAGGCCCGTGATGTCCGTGCCGGAGTTGGTGATGAAGCACTTGGAGCCGTTGATCACCCACTCGCCGGTGCTCTCGTCGCGCACGGCGGTGGTCTTGGTGCCGCCCGCGTCCGAGCCCGCGTCGGGCTCGGTGAGGCCGAAGGCGCCGAGGACCTCACCGGAGCACAGCCGGGGCAGCCACTCGCGCTTCTGCTCCTCGGTGCCGAAGCGGTAGACCGGCATGGCTCCCAGCGAGACACCGGCCTCCAGGGTGATCGCCACGGACGAGTCGACCCGGGCGAGCTCCTCCAGGGCGATACCGAGGGCCAGGTAGTCGCCGCCCATCCCGCCGTACTCCTCGGGGAAGGGCAGTCCGAACAGGCCCATACGGCCCATCTCGCGGACGATCTCGTAGGGGAACTCGTGCCGCTCGTAGAAGTCGCCGATCTTCGGGGCGACCACATCGTGGGCGAACTCCTCGACGGTGCGCCGGAGTTCCTCGTGCTCGGAGGAGAGACGGTGGTCGAGCGACATGGCTAGGACTCCTTGTGGGACAGGGCACGCACGGTGCGGGACGGGCTGGGTCGGCCCAGCTGCTCGGCCATCCACGCGCTGGTGGCGCTGAGTCGGTCGAGATCGACCCCGGTGTCGATACCGAGGCCGTGGAGCATCCACACGAGGTCTTCGGTGGCGAGGTTTCCGGTGGCGCTCTTGGCGTACGGGCAGCCGCCGAGGCCGCCCGCCGAGGCGTCGACCGTGGTCACACCGTGCTCCAGCGCCGCGAAGGTGTTGGCCAGGGCCTGGCCGTAGGTGTCGTGGAAGTGCACCCCGATCGCGCTGGTGGGCACACCCTCCTCGTTGAGCCGGGCGAGCAGGGCGAGCACATGACCGGGGGTCGCGACACCGATGGTGTCCCCGAGGCTCAGCTCGTCGCAGCCCAGGTCCATCAGCTGCTTGGCGACCCGGACCACCTGGTGGATGGGCACCCTGCCCTCCCAGGGGTCGCCGAAGCACATCGAGAGATAGCCCCGCACGTGGACCTTGTCGTCCTTCGCGCGGGCGATGACGGGCTCGAACATGGCGAGCGACTCGGCGACCGTCCGGTTGAGGTTGCGGGCCGCGAACGTCTCGGTCGCCGACCCGAACACCGCGATGCGGCGCGCCCCCAGGGCAAGGGCACGCTCAAGGCCGCGCTCGTTGGGCACGAGGACGGGCAGGGCGACACCCTCGAGGTCGCCGAGGCGGGGGAAAAGATCTTCGGCGTCCGCCAGTTGGGGCACCCACTTGGGGTGGACGAAGCTGGTGGCCTCGACGGTGGTCAGGCCCGCGTCGGCGAGACGGTGGATGAACTCCGCCTTCACCTCGGTCGGGACGACCTCCTTCTCGTTCTGGAGACCGTCACGGGCGCCCACCTCATGGATGCGCACCCGCGGTGGGAGCTCCGGGACGGGTACCTGCATCGGCAGTCCGTCAGTCATCGCTCGGCTCCTTCGGTCCGTCCTCGCGCGGGGCCACGACGGCGAGCACCTGGTCCATGGCGACGGTGGCTCCCGGGGTGACGTCCAGCTCGGTGACGGTGCCGGCGTGCGGGGCGGAGATGACGTGCTCCATCTTCATCGCCTCGACGACCAGCAGGCTCTGGCCCGCCTCGACCGTGTCGCCGACGGAGACCTTGACCACGGTCACGGTGCCCGGCATCGGTGCCGCCAGCGTGTCCGCTCCCTGGCGCGCGGCGCCGCTGAGCGAGGCCTCCACCGGGTCGTGGTCCAGGACGTGCCAGGAGTCACCGTCCCTGCCGAGCCAGATCCCCTCGGGTCCGATGGCATGCCGGAAGGTGTGGGTGACTCCGTCGACCTCGACGGTGACGGTGCCGGACCGGTCCCCGTCCGCCGACAGCCCCGACCCGTTGTCCGTCCGCACCCGCCGCACCGGCTTCGCGGGCGCTTCGCCCACGGTGCACACGGTCCCCGCCGCCGTACCGCTCACCCGGACCGTCAGCGGGTCCTGGCCGGGGATGCGGAAGTGGTGCACCGTCGCGGCGTGTTCACCGCCCAGCCGCCAGCCGTTCGGGACGGAGAAGGGGTCGACCCAGCCGCCGGACGTCCCGGACGCCCCCGGCCGGCGCAGCAGTGCCGCCGCCGCGTACACCTCGTCGGGCACGCCACCGGGCACCAGGCCGTCCGCGTCCCGCTCCACGAGCCCCGTGTCCATGTCGCCCGAGACCACATCCTGGTGATCCAGCAGACGGCGCAGGAAGCCCGCGTTCGTCGGCACGCCGAGGGTGACCGTGTCCGCCAGGGCCGCGCGCAGCTTGCGCAGCGCGGTCCGGCGGTCGGGGCCGTAGGCGATGACCTTCGACAGCATCGGGTCGTAGAGGCTGGAGACCTCGGTGCCCTCGCTGAGCCCCGAGTCGGTGCGCACGCCCTGGCCCTGCGGTTCATGAAGGGCGAGCACCGTGCCACCGGAGGGCAGGAAGCCGCGTGCCGGGTCCTCCGCGCAGATCCGGGCCTCGACGGCGTGACCGGTGAGCCGGATGTCCTCCTGGGTGAACGAGAGCCGCTCACCCGCCGCCACCCGCAGCTGCCACTCCACCAGATCCAGACCGGTGATCAGCTCGGTGACCGGGTGCTCCACCTGGAGCCGGGTGTTCATCTCCATGAAGTAGTAGGCGGAAGGGTCACTGCCCGGAACGATGAACTCCACCGTGCCCGCGCCGCGGTAGCCGCAGGAGCGCGCCGCCTGCACAGCGGCCTCGCCCATGGCGGCCCGGGTCGCCTCGTCCAGCAGGACGGACGGTGCCTCCTCGATGATCTTCTGGTGGCGGCGCTGAAGCGAGCACTCGCGCTCACCGAGGTGCACCACATTGCCGTGCCCGTCCGCGAGGACCTGGAGCTCGATGTGCCGGGGACGGTCGATCCACCGCTCCACCAGCAGGGTGTCGTCGCCGAACGAGGCCCGCGCCTCGCGTCGCGCGGCGGCGATCTCTTCCAGCAGCGCCGACTCGACCCGCGTGAGCCGCATGCCCTTGCCGCCGCCGCCCGCCGACGGCTTCAGCAGCACCGGCATCCCGATCTCCCGGGCCGCGTCGGCGAGCTGCTCGTCCGTCAGCCCGGACCCGGACGAACCGGGCACCACCGGTACGCCGGCCTCGCGTACGGTCTCCTTCGCGCGGATCTTGTCGCCCATCAGCGAGATCGCCGACGCGGAAGGACCGATGAAGACCAGCCCCGCGTCCTCACAGGCCTGGGCGAAGGCCGCGTTCTCCGCGAGGAAGCCATAGCCGGGGTGGACCGCCTGGGCCCCGCTGAGCCGCGCCGCGTCCAGCAGCCGCTTCACCGAGAGGTAGCTCTCCGCCGCGGCGGCCGGACCGAGCCGCACCGCGGTGTCGGCCTCCCGGACGTGCCGGGCATCGGCGTCCGCGTCGCTGAAGACGGCGACCGAGCGCACCCCCATGGCCCGCAGCGTCCGGATGACGCGGACCGCGATCTCACCGCGGTTGGCGACCAGAACCGTGTCGAACATCGTCTGTCCCTTGAAGTCCACAGTCCCTCACATCCGGAAGACGCCGAAGCCGGGCGCCGCGCTGTCCCTTTGCGGGAGCGGGGCGTTGGCACAGGCGGTCAGAGCCAGACCCAGCACCTGCCGGGTCTCCAGCGGGTCGATCACCCCGTCGTCCCACAGCCGGGCGGTCGCGTAGTACGCATTGCCCTGCTGGTCGTACTGGTCGCGGATGGGGGCCTTGAAGGCCTCTTCCTCATCGGCGGCCCACGCATCGCCCCGGCCCTCGATCTGGTCGCGCTTGACCGTCGCCAGCACCGATGCGGCCTGCTCCCCGCCCATCACGGAGATCTTGGCGTTCGGCCACATCCACAGGAAGCGGGGGGAGTACGCCCGGCCGCACATCGAGTAGTTGCCCGCGCCGTAGGAGCCGCCGATGACGACCGTCAGCTTGGGCACCCTGGTGCAGGCCACGGCCGTCACCATCTTGGCGCCGTGCTTGGCGATGCCCCCGTGCTCGTAGTCCTTGCCGACCATGAAGCCCGAGATGTTCTGGAGGAACAGCAGGGGGATTCCCCGCTGGTCGCACAGCTCGATGAAGTGCGCGCCCTTCTGGGCGGACTCGGCGAACAGGATGCCGTTGTTGGCGACGATGCCGACCGGGTGGCCGTGGATCCGGGCGAAGCCGGTGACCAGGGTCTGCCCGAACTCCGACTTGAACTCGGCGAACCGGGAGCCGTCGGCGATCCGGGCGATGACCTCCCGGACGTCATAGGGCGTGCGCGAGTCCGCCGGCACCGCCCCGTACAGCCCGAAGGGGTCGGCCTTCGGCTCCTCGGCGGGCTCCACGGACCACGGGAGCGGCCCGCGCTCGGGCAGGGTCGCCACGATGTTCCGCACGATCCGCAGGGCGTGGGCGTCGTCCTCGGCCAGATGGTCCGTCACCCCGGAGATCCGGGAGTGCACCTCGCCACCGCCGAGCTCCTCGGCCGTGACCACCTCGCCCGTCGCCGCCTTCACCAGCGGCGGTCCGCCCAGGAAGATCGTCCCCTGGTCCCGCACGATCACGGCCTCGTCGCTCATCGCCGGGACGTAGGCGCCGCCCGCCGTGCAGGAGCCCATCACCGCGGCGATCTGCGGAATGCGCGCACCCGAGAGCCGTGCCTGGTTGTAGAAGATCCGGCCGAAGTGCTCACGGTCCGGGAAGACCTCGTCCTGCATCGGCAGGAAGGCGCCGCCCGAGTCGACCAGGTAGACACACGGCAGGCGGTTCTCCAGCGCCACTTCCTGGGCGCGCAGATGCTTCTTCACCGTCATCGGGTAGTACGTGCCGCCCTTGACCGTGGCGTCATTGGCGACGACCACGACCTCACGACCGCTCACCCGGCCGATACCGGCGATCACCCCGGCCGCGGGAGCCTGGCCGTCGTACATCCCGTCGGCCGCCAGCGGGGCCAGCTCCAGGAAGGGCGAGCCCGGGTCCAGGAGCGTGTCCACCCGGTCGCGCGGCAGCAGCTTGCCGCGCGCGGTGTGCCGTGCGCGCGCCTTCTCGCCGCCGCCCAGACGAGCCGCGGCCAGCTTCGCGCGCAGTGTGTCGGTCAGCTCGCGGTGCGCCGCCTCATTGGCCTGCCAGGCCTCGGATGCGGGATCTGCCGCACTCGCCAGCACAGGTGCCTGCTGCATCGGTCCAGCCCTCCTTGTTAATGAGCGTTAACCGATCCCCTCCAGGTTAACGAGCGCTAACCGTGCTGTCTAGAATCAGTTGTATGAGCACCAGAGCCGACGCCCCGACCCGGCGCGAGCAGATCCTCAAGGAGGCCGCCCGGCTCTTCGCCGAGCGCGGCTTCCACGGCGTCGGAGTGGACGAGATAGGAGCGGCTGTCGGTATCAGCGGCCCCGGTCTGTACCGCCACTTCGCCGGCAAGGACGCGATGCTCGCCGAGCTGCTGGTCGGGATCTCCGGCCGGCTGCTGGACGGTGGCAGGCGCAGGGTCGCCGAAGCCGATGGATCCGGTGGAGCCGGCGGAGCCCCTGAGCAGGTGCTCGCCTCACTGATCGACGGGCATATCGACTTCGCGCTCGACGACCGCCCGCTGATCACCCTGCACGACCGCGAGCTCGACCGGTTGCGCGACAGCGACCGCAAGCTGGTGCGTCAGCTCCAGCGCCAGTACGTCGAGCTGTGGGTCGACGTGGTCCGCAAGCTGCACCCGGAGGTCCCCGAGGCCCAGGTACGGGCGGCCGTCCACGCCGTGTTCGGGCTGCTGAACTCCACCCCGCACCTCGGCTCGTACGGGAACTCCTACGGAAACGGCCTGCCGGGGCGCTCCGCCATGGAGGCGCTCCTGCGCAAGCTGGCCCACGGAGCGTTCGCGTCGCTGTCGGCGTGAGCCTCGACCCGGGGTGGCGGCGTCCGCGCTCTGGGACGCCCGGCACGCTCCGCACACCTGGCGGCACAATGGGCGCATGCCGATACCGAACCGCGCCGCCCTCGTCGACCACCTCGTCCGCACCCGTATCGCCGGAGACGTCGCCACGCCCCGCGACAACAACCTCTCCCACTACCGCAAGCTGGCCAACGGCGACCGCCACTACTGGCTGGGGCTCGAACTCGGCGACCGCTGGACCGACGAGCAGGACGTGCTGGCCGTCATGGCCGAGCGCTGCGGCGTCAACGACGATCCCCTGCACCGGTTCGGCCAGGACACCATCGACCCCGAGCTGACCGTCGACGCCCTCGACCGCATGGCGGCACGGCTCAAGGAGGCGGCCGCCGCCAGGCAGTCGGTGCTCTTCGCAACCGGGCACCCCGGTGGGCTGCTCGATGTGCACCGGCAGACCGCGGACGCGCTGCGGGCCGCGGGCTGCGAGATCGTGCGGATCCCCTCGGGACTCACCGCGGACGAGGGCCTGGTCTTCCAGTTCGCCGATGTCGCGATGCTGGAACGCGGCGCCACCCTGTGGCACACCCACTCGCCGGAACCGATGGCCGCCGTCCTGGACGGTCTGGGGCGGGAAGGGCGGTCCCAGCCGGATCTGGTGGTCGCGGACCACGGCTGGGCGGGCTGCGCCGGCCAGCGGGGGATCGACGCCGTGGGCTACGCGGACTGCAACGACCCGGCGCTGTTCATCGGCGAGGCGGAGGGCACCCTTCAGGTGACGGTTCCGCTGGACGACCATGTCACGGACCCGCGCTTCTACGATCCGATGACGGCGTATCTCCTGAACGCGGCAGGGCTCCTCTGACCCCAGGGGACGCCACGGGATCGTGGGGTGCTCCGGGACCTGGTGCCGTTCCGGGACGGGAGCCGGGCCGGACCTGGTGCACTCCCGGCGTCGGATCCAGGTACACCCTGCGGATCGCGGGGAAGCGCTGGCGCAGCTGCTGCTCGGCGTCCTCGCAGGCCCACTCCACCTGTTCGGCCGATGCCACGTCCCGGAAGTTCACCTTCGCCGCGATCAGGATCTCGGTGGGCCCCTGGACGAGAGTGGTCAGCTCCAGCACCTCGACGATGTGCGGCACGGTGAGCAGCTCCTCGCGCACCGACTCCCGCATCCGTGGCGGCAGTGGACGGCCGATCAGCAGCGCGGCGTTGCTGCTGCCGAGCACCCAGGCCACGGCGGCCAGCAGCAGCCCGATCAGCAGTGACGCGATGCCGTCCCAGACGGTGGAGCCTGTGAGCTGGCCACCGGCCAGGCCCGCCGCGGCGAGCAGCAGTCCGAGCAGCGCCGCGGAGTCCTCCGTCGTCACGGCCTTCACCGCCGGCCGGGGGGTGTGGCGCAGCGGGCGCCGGGCCGGGGCGCCCGGCCGCACCGCCCGGCCCCGCAGTTGCCGGACGCCCCTGGTCAGCGAGACCCCTTCCAGCGCGGCGGCGACCGCCAGCACCAGGTAGGAGACGAGCGGATCACCCGGCGTACCGCCGTGTGCGAGGGTGCGGATGCCGCCGTACACGGCGAAGACCGCGCCGCCCACGAAGGTGGCGACCGAGGCCAGCACGGCCCAGACGTAGCGCTCGGGCCCGTAGCCCAGCGGGTGCTCCTCGTCGGCGGGTCGGGCGCTCCTGCGCAGCGCGGTGGGCGGCAGGACGCCGGTGACCGTGTCGGCGACCGAATGGGCGGCCTCGGCGAGCATCGCGCCCGACCCGCTGACGACTCCAGCGACCGCCTTCGCCACGGCGATGGCCAGGCCGGCCAGGCCCGCGACGATCACGGTGCCGGTGCTTTCCGGTGGCTCGTCGGGCGCTATGTGCTCCGGTGGGGGGACGGGAGCGTCTGCCGGCTCGCCGGCGGTGTTCGCGTCGCTCGCCATGAGGGGAGGGTATGTCTGTTGTGTCAGGTGTGCCCGATCTCGGCGTGGCCAGGGCGACAGGCGGTGAGACGTTGGCGGACTATGTCCTGGTCCATGGGGCCATGCACGGGGGTTGGTGCTGGGGGCCGGTGCGCGATGCGCTGACCCGGCAGGGGCACCGCGTGTTCACACCGAGTCTGACCGGTCAGGGCGAGCGTCACCGCGAGCTGACTCGGGAGGTGGGCGTCGCCACCCATGTGGACGACCTGGTGGACCTCATCTGGTACGAGGACCTCGGCGACGTCCGTCTCGTCCTGCACAGCTATGCCGGAATCCTGGCCGGACCGGTCGCGGAACGCGCGGCCGGCCGGCTCGCCGTCGTGGTCCTCATGGGCGGTTTCCTGGTCCGGCCCGGGGAGTGCCTGCTGGACGTCGAGCCGCCCGAGGCCGCGCGTCGCTACCGCGAGCTGGCCGCCGAGCGCGGCGAGGGCTGGTACCTGCCCGCGGACGCCTCGTACCTCACCCAGTGGGGCGTACGGGACGAGCGACTGCGGGCGTGGGCGGGGCCACGCCTCACCGACTTCCCGTTCCGCTGCCAGACGGATCCCGTCGAATTCGACCCGGGCCCCCTCGCGGCACTGCACAGGGTCTATGTGCGGCACACCGGCCCGCCGCTGCCGAGCCTCGACGCGTCCCTCGCGGCCGCTCGCGCGGACGGCTGGGAGATCCGCACGATCGCGTGCGGGCACGACATGATGCTGGAGGCCCCGGAGGAGACGGCCCGGATCCTCGAGTCCCGGACCCGGACATGACCTGAGTGGGTCCGGTGGAGTGATCAGGCCGGAACAGGGCCGAGTACACCTAGTCGCGTGGGACGCGGACCACGCCTTCCTGGATCACCGAGATCGCCAGCTGCCCGTCCCGCGTATAGATACGTGCCTGTCCGAGACCGCGCCCGCCGTGCGCGGACGGCGACTCCTGGTCGTACAGCAGCCACTCGTCCGCCCGGAAGGGGCGGTGGAACCACATCGCGTGGTCCAGCGAGGCGCCCACGACGTCCCCGACCGTCCAGCCGCCCCGCCCGTGGGCGAGCAGCACGGAGTCGAGCAGGGTCATGTCCGAGACATAGGTGGCGAGGCAGACGTGCAGCATCGGGTCGTCCGCGAGCTTGCCGTTGGTGCGGAACCACACCTGTGAGCGCGGCTCGCGCGGGTTCCCGACAGTGGCGAACGGAGGCTCGGACACATAGCGCAGATCGACCGCGTCCCGGGCGGCGAGCAGGCGCCGCGCGACGTCCGGGTGGATGAACGTGTCCGCATACTGCGGGATGCTCTCGGCGGCCGTCGGCAGGGTCTCGGGGTCCGGGGCGTCCGGCATAGGGGCCTGGTGGTCGAGCCCCTCCTCGTACGTCTGGAAGGACGCCGAGAGATGGAAGATCGGCTGGCCGTGCTGGACGGCGACGACCCGCCGGGTGGTGAAGGAACGGCCGTCGCGGATCCGGTCGACGGTGTAGACGATCGGCGCGCCGGGGTCGCCCATGCGCAGGAAGTACGAGTGCAGGGAGTGCGCCGTACGGTCCGTGGGGACGGTGCGGCCCGCGGCGACGAGCGCCTGGGCCGCGACCTGTCCGCCGAAGACCCGGGGTACGACCGCCGAACGCGATCGTCCCCGGAAGATGTCCTGCTCGATCTGCTCGAGGTCGAGCAGATCGAGCAGGCCGTCAAGAGCTTCGCTCACAGGGTCAGAGTCCCATGTTCTTGGCGATGATCGACTTCATGACCTCGCTGGTGCCGCCGTAGATGCGGTTGACACGGTTGTCAGCGTACAGGCGGGCGATCGGGTACTCGTTCATGTAGCCGTAGCCGCCGTGCAGCTGGAGGCAGCGGTCGATGACCCGGTGCGCCACCTCGGTGCAGAACAGCTTGGCCGACGCGGCCTCGGCCGGGGTCAGCTCGCCCGCGTCCAGGGCCTCCAGCGCGCGGTCCGCGACGGCCTCGGCGGCGTCTACCTCGGCCTGGCAGGCGGCCAGCTCGAACTTGGTGTTCTGGAACGAGGCGACCGTCTTGCCGAACACGGTGCGGTCCTGCACGTACTGCTTGGCGAACCGGACGGCGGCCTTCGCCTGGGAGTAGGCGCCGAAGGCGATGCCGAAGCGCTCGGAGGTCAGGTTCTGGCCGAGGTAGTAGAAGCCCTTGTTCTCCTCGCCGAGCAGGTCCTCGACCGGGACCTTGACGTCGACGAAGGCCAGCTCGGCGGTGTCGGAAGTGCGCAGGCCCAGCTTGTCCAGCTTGCGGCCTATGGAGTAGCCCTCGGACTTGGTGTCCACCGCGAACAGGGAGATGCCGAAGCGGCGGTCCTCGGCGGTCGGGGCGGAGGTGCGGGCGCAGACGATCACGCGCTCGGCGTGCACACCACCGGTGATGAAGGTCTTGGAGCCGTTGAGGACGTAGTGGGTGCCGTCATCGGAGAGCTTGGCGGTGGTCTTCATGCCCGCGACGTCGGAGCCGGTGCCCGGCTCGGTCATCGCCAGTGCCCACATCTCCTCGCCGGTGACGAACTTCGGCAGGAAGCGCTTCTTCTGCTCGTCGTCGGCCAGCATCTTGATGTAGGGCAGAGCGAGCAGCACATGCACGCCTGAGCCGCCGAACTGGACACCCGCGCGGGAGGTCTCCTCGTAGAGCACAGCCTCGAACTTGTGGGTGTCCAGGCCTGCTCCGCCGAACTCCTCGGGCACGTTGATCCCGAAGACGCCCAGCTCACCGAGCTTGTAGTAGAAGTCGCGAGGCGCCTGGCCGGCCGCGAACCACTCGTCGTAGACGGGCACGACCTCGGCCTCGATGAAGGCCCGGATGGTCTCCCGGAACGCCTCGTGGTCCTCGTTGAAAACGGTACGGCGCACGGACGCCTCCTCGTGACTGTGTGGGTTCGCGGCAATGTCTAAGCGCTTGCTCAGTCATAAGTTACCGGGCGGTTGTTGAACGTGTCCAGAGTGATGCTGGGCACGCTCGCGTGCCCCCAAGGCCGGTCACCCTTCACGCGCCCCAGGGACGTCCGGCGGCCGACGCCCTCGCGTTCGTCCGGGCCCACCGGGCATGGGTGGCGGCCAAGACTGCGCAAAGGGAGCGAACCAGGCCGCTGAACCCGCCCAAGCGTCTCGTCGAGGGAGAGGTGTTCCGGTATCTCGGGCGGACCTATCGCCTGGCCATCGACGGCGAGCGCCCGGAGGGCGCCGGGGTCCGGCTCGTCGCCGGGCGTCTGCTCCTCAACCAGGAACAGGCCGATGATCCGGCCCGGGGCCGGTCTGCGCTCGTCGACTGGTACTGCCGCGCCGGCCGCGAGTGGGCCAGGGGCAGACTCCAGCCGTGGGCGGCGCGTATGGGAGTCGCGGAGCCGACGCTGGACGTTTTGGATCTCGGCGGCCGTTGGGGCCGCTACCGTCCGTCTGGCGGCGACGTCGGACCCGGGCAGATGAGTCTGGGCTGGTCGCTGTTCCAACTGCCCATGCATCTTGTGGACTATGTCGTCGCCCACGAGCTCGCGCATGTGCGTGTCTCGGGGCACGGAGACGATTTCTGGCGGTTGCTGGGGCGCGCCCTGCCCGAGTACGAGGAGCGGCGTGCCGAGCTGGACGAACTGGGGCGTCGCATGTGGATGGGAGAGATCGTCTAGTCCGCCTCCGCTGTGAGCAGCTGCAGTTCGGTGGCCTCAGTCGTCGGCGGGTGTGCGCTCAGCTCGCAGTGACCGACGTCTGGTCCGGCAGGGGCGCCTCGCCGTCGTAGGCCGCCAGTGCCGCCTGCCGGCGTACGAGGAGTTCACCGAGGTCCTCGGGCGTCAGACGCTCCTGGGCCAGCTTCACCGTGGCGCGGCCCTCCACGTCCGCCCAGGCGTGCCGGGCGCGCTTGTTGGCCCGGCGGCGGGTGTCGCTGCGGAGGAAGCCCGCGCCGGCCGCGAAGCCGGCGGAGGCCAGGGCGATCAGCGCGGCGGGGATGCGCGCGTCCGCCGTGGCCAGACCGGCCGCGCCCGCCGTGCCGGCGAGCAGCGCCGCGGGAAAGCCGAGGGCGATGTCCAGCCGGGTCCAGAAATCCGCCCGCTTGTGCGCGAGCGCCCTCTGCCGGGCCGCCTCCTCCTGCAGCCGCTCGACCTCGGCACGCAGGCGGCGCCCGGGTCCACCCGGGGCCAGGGTCACGGTTCCGTCGGCGGATATGGTCATGCGGGCATTCCAACACGCCTGCGGCACAAGAGACTTGGCGTGATGCCCACAGCGTTCCGGCGCCGGAGTCGTGGACTCCCGACGGAACCACGACGCCGCGGCCCGGTCACACGTACCGCAGCGCGAACCACAGCTCCATCCGTACGTCCGCGTCGTCCACGTCGACCCCCAGCAGTGAGCCGCAGCGGGCGATCCGCTGGCGCACGGTGTTGCGGTGGACGCCCAGGGCCACCGCCGTGCGGTCCCAGCTGCCGTGCAGGGAGAGCCAGACGCGCAGCGTCTCGGTGAGCGCCGGGGCGTCCGCGACGGGCGCGAGCAGGGTGCGGGCGTGTGCGGCGGCCTCGGTGGGCGCGACCAGTTCGGCCAGCCCCGCGTCGCGCTGCCGTGCCAGCGGCTCACGGGTCGCCTCGGCACGCCGCAGCGCCCGCGCGGCGGCCGTGTCGGCGGCGCTCAGCTCGCCCGGTTCGGCCGGGGCGCTCACCCCCAGGGTCCAGCCGGGCTGAGGCTCGATCCGGCGCTCGCCGGGAAGCAGGATCCGTACGGTCGCGCCGGTGGCGTCCGCTCCGGAATCCAAGTCCACCAGCGCGCTGCCCAGTGCCGCGCCGAGCGCGGATGCCCCGATCCGGTCGGGCGGCAGTCCTTGCCGGGAGGCGTGCACCACGATCCAGCGGCCGGGTGCCAGCGCCGGCGCCACCTCGGCGGGCGCCGCTCCCAGCAGCAGCCGCACCAACGCGGCGGAGCGGCTGGCCGCGTCCGCTCCCTGGTGCGGTGCGGTGAGCAGCGACAGGAGGACCACGGCCATCCCTGCCACGGTGTGCCCGCCCGGCTCGCGGGCATCGGTCGCGATCCCGAGGGTCAGCCCCTGCGCGCCGCCGAGCGCGTAGGCCGCCAGATGGTGACCGCCCGCGGCGTCGGTGGCGGATGAGGGGGCGCGCCGGACCGGTGTCGCGGCCCCCGGGACCGCGCGCCCCGTGCGCTCCCCGAGCTCCCCTCGCCCCGGGAGCGCGTCGTCCGCCGCGGCCGGATTCACCACGCGCGCCAGCCGCCCGAGCGCCTCGCGGGCCTCCCGCGACGGGGCGCGCCCCGCCGACTGTGCGGCGGAGCCGTCCGGGGACAGCAGTACCGCCCAGCCGCCCAGGCGGGTCGCGAGCTGCTGGAGCACCGCCGGCACCGGGTCGGGCCGCGCGGCGGCGGCGGCCAGGCCCTGCTGCGCCTCGCTGACCCGGCGTACCTCCCGCAGCCGGACCTGGGCCATCAGTCGCCACACGGCCCGGGCGACCGCCGTGAACGGGGTCCCCGGCGGCACCTCGACCAGCGGTAGCCCGTGCCGCTCGCAGGCTCGTACGAGAGCCTCGGGGACGGTGTCGTGCACCGGAGCCACCCCGAAGCCGATCGCGGCGCCTCCCGCCTCGGCCACCCGGGAGACGTAACGCTCCGGGTCCGCCAGCAGGACCCCGGCCGTCAGCAGCAGCTCACCGCCCAGCAGATAGGGATACGGATCAGCCATTTCCGAGGGGTGCACCCACTGGATGCCGGTGTCCGCGGGCCCCGTGATCAGTCGCAGCCCCAGATCCTCGCGCGCCAGCAGCGCGGACAGCGGGATGGGGGGCGCGGGCGGGACGGGTGGGTTCGATGGGAGGGCGATGGGGTCCGGCATGGTGGACGTTCCATCCGAATAGATCTTCCAGAATGGAGGAAACGTACACTTCATCGCCGCTTTCCGGCCACTTATCGTCGAGTCGTCCGGGCACCGCTGGTACGGGTGCGCGTTCCCGTGCACAAGCCGCCCGTGGTCTGGGCAGACCACTAGAGCCACCGCTAGAGCCACCGCAGCCGGACATGCGATCCGGATCATCGCGATACCCGTAGGAAGAAGGCATGGTCATGAGCAGCAACGAGACGCCGCGCGGCCCCATCGACTCGTCCCGCACCCCGCGGTACGCCGGACTCGCGACGTTCGCCCGGCTGCCCCGGCTCGACGAGGTCGGCCGCACCGATGTCGCCGTGGTCGGCGTGCCCTTCGACGCCGGGGTCTCGTACCGGCCCGGTGCCCGCTTCGGCGGCAACGCCATCCGTGAGGCCTCCCGGCTGCTGCGTCCCTACAACCCCGCCCAGGACGCCTCCCCCTTCGCGCTCGCCCAGGTCGCGGACGCGGGCGACATCGCCGCCAACCCGTTCAACATCAACGAGGCGGTCGAGACCATCGAGGCGGCGGCCGACGACCTCCTCGGCACCGGCGCCCGCATGATGACCCTCGGCGGCGACCACACCATCGCCCTGCCGCTGCTGCGCTCGGTCGCCAAGAAGCACGGCCCGGTGGCCCTGCTGCACTTCGACGCGCACCTGGACACCTGGGACACGTACTTCGGCGCCGAGTACACCCACGGCACCCCGTTCCGCCGTGCCGTGGAGGAGGGCATCCTCGACACCGAGGCGCTCTCGCACGTCGGTATCCGAGGCCCGCTCTACGGAAAGCAGGACCTGACCGACGACGAGAAGATGGGCTTCGGCATCGTCACCTCGTCCGATGTCTACCGGCGCGGCGCCGACGAGGTGGCCGACCAGCTCCGTCAGCGCATCGGCGACCGCCCGCTCTACATCTCCATCGACATCGACTGCCTCGACCCGGCCCACGCCCCGGGCACCGGCACCCCCGAGGCCGGCGGCATGACCTCCCGCGAACTGCTGGAGATCCTGCGCGGGCTCGCCTCCTGCAACCTGGTCTCGGCCGATGTCGTCGAGGTCGCGCCGGCGTACGACCACGCCGAGATCACCTCGGTCGCCGCCTCCCACACCGCGTACGAGCTGACTACGATCATGGCCCGTCAGATCGCAGCGGGCCGTGCCGATGGCGGCGCGGGGCAGACCGCGAAGTAGCCGCGAAGCAGCGGCAGCGCGCTGCGCCCGGCGGGCAGCACGAAGGGACACCGGACACCCATGACCCACGACCACGATCTCGTACTGCGCCCGAGCAAGGCGCAGACCGAGGCCGCGCTCAATCCGCCGGCCGGGCGCAGGGGCGGCGATCTGGTCATCGAGACCCTTAAGGGCCTCGGGGCCACGACGGTGTTCGGTCTGCCGGGCCAGCACGCGCTCGGCATGTTCGACGCCCTGCGCCGCTCGCCGCTGCGGTACGTCGGCCTGCGCGTCGAGAACAACGCGGGCTTCGCCGCCGACGCCTACGGGCGGATCACCGGCGAGGCGGCGCCGCTGTTGGTGTCGACCGGCCCCGGGGCGCTGACCTCGCTCGCCGCGCTCCAGGAGGCGGCGGCGGCCTCCGCCCCGGTGCTGGCGATCTCCAGCCAGGTGCCTCGCGCCGGACTCGGCGGCGGGCGCCACGGCTATCTGCACGAGCTGCGCGACCAGCAGGCCTCGTTCCGCGACGTCGTGAAGTCCGTGCACACCGTGCGTGCCGCCTCACAGATCCCCTCCGCGCTCGCCGCCGCCTGGGAGTCCGCGCTGAGCGCTCCGCACGGTCCGGTCTGGGTGGAGATCCCGCAGGACGTGCTGCTCGCCGAGACCGACCTGCCGGTCGTCACCGCCGTGGACGCGACCCCGCGCGAGCTGGTCCCGCGCCCCGAACTGACCGCCGTCGCCGCACATCTGCTGCACGGGGCCGAACGCCCGGCGATCATCGCGGGCGGCGGTGTCGTACGCTCCGACGCCTCCGGCAAGCTGCGCGCGCTCGCCGAGCGGCTGGACGCTCCGGTCGTGACCACCTTCGGCGGCAAGGGGGCCTTCCCCTGGGAGCACCCGCTGTCGCTGCGGTCCTGGCTGGAGGACCGGCACACCACCGACTTCCTTGAGGACGCGGATGTCCTGCTGGTCGTCGGCTCGGGGCTTGGCGAGCTGTCCTCGAACTACCACACGTTCGCACCCCGGGGCCGGGTGATCCAGATCGAGGCTGACCTCGGCAAGCTGGAGTCCAACCATCCCGCGCTCGGCATCCACGCCGACGCGCGCATCGCGCTCTCCGCGCTGCTGGAGACGCTCGGGCCCCCGGGTTCCGTCGCAGGCCCCGGTTCCGGCTCCGACGGGCAGCGGGCCGGGGATGCACGGTCGGGCGCCGAGCGGGTCTCCACGCTGCTGGCGAAGGTGGGGGAACGCATCGCCGGCCAGGATCTGACGTTGGAGCAGGAGGTGCTTGCCGCGGTGCGGGAGGCACTGCCGGACGACTCGCCGAGCTTCTGGGACATGACCATCCTGGCCTACTGGGCCTGGTCCGCCTTCGACCCCCGGCAGCCGAACACCATGCACTCCGCCCAGGGTTCGGGCGGCCTCGGCTACGGCTTCCCGGCCGCGCTCGGCGCAGCGGTGGCCGACCCCGGCACGCCGGTGCTCGCCGTGTCCGGAGACGGCGGGGCGATGTACTCGATCGCGGAGCTGGCGACGGCGAAGCAGTACGACCTGCCGGTGACCTGGCTCATCGTGGACGACGGCGGCTACGGCATCCTGCGCGAGTACATGACCGACTCCTTCGGCGAGACCACCGGGACCGAGCTGTCCCGCCCGGACTTCGTGGCACTCGCCGAGTCCTTCGGGGTGCCGGCGGTGCGCACCACCCCCGGGTCGCTCCGCGAGGACCTGGCCAAGTCCCTCGCGCGGTCCGGACCTTCGGTGGTGGTGCTGCCGGCGCTGCTGAGGATGTTCGCGCCGACGCATCTCTGAAGAACGGCTCAGGAGGCTGCTTCAGAGAGCTGGTGCGCAGGGCCGGTGGGGAGGGCCGGCCTGAAGGGCCGGTGCGCCTCTAAAGGAGGTGCACCGCTGAGCCGATGTCTAAGCCGGTACCCGCTCCGTACGCCTGACGTTGCGTAGTCCTCCGGACGTGGCCCGGAGCCTGTCGCGTCAGTGGTACGCGTCACAGCACACGGTGGCTTTTGTCGTACAACCTTTCTGATGCTGCGGAGTCATGAGAGTCGTGAAGAGACACTCCGTACCCCTCCGCAGTCGTGGGGTTCTCTGCGTGACCGCCACCCTCGGCGTGCTGGTGCCGGTCGCCGTCACGGCCACACAGGGCACCGCCACCGCGACCGCCGCCACGCCCGCGGTCGCCTGCACCTCGAAGCAGGCAGGTCTGGCGGCCAAGCTGGTCAAGGACATCACGGCCGCGGTCCAGGGCCGTGCCTCCACGACCGCCGTGCTGGTCAACGACCGGGTCACCAAGACCAGCTGCATACTCCGCCCCGATCAGAAGTTCGACTCCGCCAGTGTGGTCAAGGTGGCCGTGCTCGCCACCCTGCTGTGGGACGCGCAGAAGACCGGCCGCCAGCTCACCGGCACGGAGAAGTCGCGGGCCACGGCCATGATCACCAAGTCGGACAACGACGCGACGACGGCGCTGTGGCGCCAGCTCGGCGCGACCAAGGTCAAGGCCTTCCTCACCGCCGCCGGCATGCCCAAGACCGTCCCCGGCGCGAACGGCTACTGGGGACTCACCCAGATCACCGCCCGTGACCAGCAGCGGCTGCTCGCCCTGCTCACGGCGAAGAACACGGTGCTCACCGACGCTTCGCGCGCCTACGTGCTCCAGCTGATGAACTCCGTCGTGGCGTCGCAGCGCTGGGGAGTTCCGGCAGGTGCGCCCTCCACCGCCAAGATCCACGTCAAGAACGGCTGGCTGCAGCGGGCCACCCACGGCTGGCGGGTGCACTCGATCGGAGCCTTCACCGGCAGCGCGCACAACTACCAGCTCACCGTGCTCACGCAGGACAACACCACCATGAACGACGGCATCAACACCATCCAGGCCGTCGCCCGTGCGGTCCACAAGGACCTCAGCCCCACGAGCTCGGCGGGCCTGCGCTACAACCCGACGAGCACCCCGCAGGAGGCGGTCCCGGCGGTTCCGGAGCGCCCGGCACGCGACATGGTCACGGCGTATCCGACGGCGCGGTAACGCTGCCCGCGCCTACCCTCGGTACGGTCCCTGGTCCTAGGACCAGGGACCGTACTTTGTTTCCTCCCGTTTCCAGGGCCGGAAGCGGGATGAAAACCGTCCCCGCCCGCGTTGCAGCCTTCCGGCAGACGAGCATGATTTTCCGGAGCCCGGGAGGCACACGTGGCGGGGGAAGCACAAGGGTGGGCGCGAAGGCTGACCGGTTACGCCTGGCGCTACCGGCGCAACGTGGTGCTCGCACTCGGGTCGTCCCTGGGCGGTATGGCCGTGATGGCCCTGGTGCCGCTGATCACCAAAGTCGTCATCGACGATGTGGTCAGTGACCACACCCGGTCACTGGCGGTCTGGATCGGTCTGCTCGTCGCGTCCGCGGTGGCCGTCTATCTCTTCACGTATGTGCGTCGCTACTACGGCGGCCGTCTCGCCCTCGATGTACAGCACGACCTGCGCACCGACATGTACGACACCATCAGCCGGCTCGACGGGCGGCGCCAGGACGAGCTGTCCACCGGCCAGGTGGTGGGCAGGGCCACCAGCGACCTCCAGCTCATTCAGGGGCTGCTCTTCATGCTCCCGATGACCATCGGGAACATCCTGCTCTTCGTGATCTCCCTCGTCGTCATGGCCTGGCTGTCGCTGCCGCTCACCCTCGTGGCGATCGCCGTCGGCCCGGCCCTCTGGTTCATCGCCAAGCGAAGCCGCGCCCGGCTGCACCCCGCCACCTGGTACGCCCAGCAGCAGGCCGGTGCCGTCGCGGGCGTCGTGGACGGGGCGGTCGCCGGGGTCCGTGTCGTCAAGGGCTTCGGACAGGAGGAGCAGGAGACCGGGAAGCTCAAGGAGGCCGGCCGCAGGCTCTTCGCCGGCCGGTTGCGCACCATCCTCCTGAACGCGCGCTACACCCCCGCCCTCCAGGCCGTGCCCTCACTCGGGCAAGTGGCCATGCTGGCGCTGGGCGGCTGGCTGGCCACCCGCGGGCAGATCACGCTCGGGACGTTCGTCGCGTTCTCCACGTACCTCGCCCAGCTGGTGGGCCCGGTGCGGATGCTGGCGATGGTGCTGACCGTCGCCCAGCAGGCACGGGCGGGTGTGGAGCGGGTCCTGGAACTCATCGACACGGAGCCGAGCATCACGGACGGCACCAAGGAGCTTCCGGCCGATGCCCCGGCGTCGGTGGAGTTCGACAACGTCAGCTTCTCCTACGGCTCCGGCTCCGGGTCCGGCGACGGCGAGGGGGCTGGGTCCGCATCGGGCTCTGGGTCCGCATCGGGCTCCGGGACCGGTGGTGCGGCCCGGCAGGTGCTCGACGGCTTCTCGCTGGAGATCAGGCCCGGTGAGACCGTGGCCGTGGTCGGTGCCTCCGGCAGCGGCAAATCGACGGTCTCGCTGCTGCTGCCCCGCTTCTACGACGTCACCGCCGGCGCCGTGCTCGTCGGCGGCCATGATGTCCGCGAACTCACCCTGGAATCGCTGCGCGCCGCCATCGGCCTGGTGCCCGAGGACAGTTTCCTCTTCTCCGACACCGTCCGCGCGAACATCGCGTACGGCAAGCCGGACGCGACGGACGAGGAGGTCGCCCAGGCGGCCCGTACCGCCCAGGCGGACCGTTTCATCGCCGAGCTGCCCCATGGTTACGACACCAAGGTCGGCGAGCACGGGCTCACCCTGTCCGGTGGCCAGCGCCAGCGCGTCGCCCTGGCCCGTGCCATCCTCGCCGACCCGCGTCTGCTGCTGCTGGACGACGCGACCTCGGCCGTGGACGCACGGGTCGAACACGAGATCCACGAGGCGCTGCGCAGCGTCATGGCAGGCCGGACGACACTGCTGATCGCCCACCGGCGCTCCACCCTCGGTCTCGCCGACCGGATCGCCGTGCTGGACGACGGCCGCCTCGCCGACATCGGTACGCATGACGAGTTGCAGGAGCGGTCCGCGCTGTACCGGCGGCTGCTCACCGACCCCGACGAGTTGGGCGGGGTGTCCCCGGGGCACACCCGCCAGGTCGAGATCCCCGAGGACCGCACGCTGCGGGCCGAGATGGACGCCGAGTTCGACGCCGAGCGCGGTATCACCCCGCCGCTGTGGGTCCGCAAGGAAGAGGCCGAACAGGACGAGGTCACCGGTGCCACGCCGGAGCTGCTGGCCCAGGTCGCCGCGCTGCCGCCGGCCGATGACACACCCCGGGTGGACGAGGCGCGTGCGGTGCTGCCGGAGGAGTCCGGCTCGTACGGGCTGCGCCGACTGCTGCGGGGCTTCGGGCCGCCGCTCCTGGTCAGCCTGCTCCTGGTCGCGGTGGACGCGGGTATGGGGCTGCTGCTGCCGGTCCTGATCCGGCACGGAATCGACGACGGTGTCGAGCGGGCGGCGCTGGGGGCGGTCTGGGCGGCCTCCGCGCTCGGCCTCGTCGCCGTGTTCGTGCAGTGGGTCGCGCAGATCGGTGAGACACGGATGACCGGCCGTACCGGCGAGCGCATCCTGTACGCGCTGCGGCTGAAGATCTTCGCTCAGCTCCAGCGGCTCGGGCTCGACTACTACGAGCGTGAGCTGACCGGCCGGATCATGACCCGGATGACGACGGACGTGGACGCCCTGTCCACCTTCCTCCAGACGGGTCTTGTCACCGCCTTCGTCTCCGTCGTGACCTTCCTCGGGATCATGGTCGTGCTGGTCGTGATCGACGTGCAGCTGGCCCTGGTGGTGTTCGCGACCTTGCCGGTGCTGATCGCCGGCACGGTGTTCTTCCGCAAGCAGTCGGTGAAGGCGTACGAACTCGCCCGTGAGCGGATCAGCGTCGTCAACGCCGATCTCCAGGAGTCGGTCAGCGGACTGCGTATCGTGCAGGCGTTCCGCCGTGAGCAGTCGGGCAACCGCAGGTTCATGGAGCGCAGCGACAGCTACCGCGCGGCGCGTGTGCGCGGCCAGTGGCTGATCTCCGTGTACTTCCCCTTCGTCCAGCTGCTGGCTTCCGTGGCCGCGGCCGCGGTGCTGGTGGTCGGGGCCGGGCGGATCCAGGCGGGCACGCTCACGACGGGTGCGCTGGTCGCGTATCTGCTGTACATCGATCTGTTCTTCGCACCGGTGCAGCAGCTGTCGCAGGTCTTCGACGGCTACCAGCAGGCCACGGTGTCGCTGGGGCGCATCCAGGAGCTGCTGCGTGAGCCGACGTCCACGGCGCAGGCCGCGCGGCCGCTCGACGTGCCGGCGCTGCGCGGTGAGATCGCCTTCGAGGACGTGAGCTTCGCCTATGGCTCCCTGGCGGGTGCCGAGGCGGATGTCGCGGCTGAGTCCGGGGGAAGGACGCCGGACGAAGGCGCGCTGACCGGGATCGACCTGCGGATCCCGGCCGGGCAGACGGTCGCGTTCGTCGGTGAGACCGGAGCGGGGAAGTCGACGCTGGTCAAGCTTGTGGCCAGGTTCTACGACCCGACGAGCGGCCGGGTCACGGCCGACGGCACCGATCTGCGCGACGTGGACCTCACGGCGTACCGGCACCGGATCGGCATCGTCCCGCAGGAGGCGTACCTGTTCGCCGGCACGGTGCGCGACGCCATCGCCTACGGGCGCCCGGAGGCGACGGACGCCGAGGTGGAGGCCGCGGCGCGGGCCGTGGGTGCGCACGACATGATCGCCACACTCGACGGCGGCTATATGCACGAGGTGGCCGAGCGCGGACGCAACCTGTCGGCCGGTCAGCGCCAGCTGATCGCGCTCGCCCGCGCCGAGTTGGTCGACCCGGACGTGCTGCTGCTGGACGAGGCGACGGCGGCCCTTGATCTGGCGACGGAGGCCCAGGTCAACCAGGCCACCGACCGGCTCACGGGGCGCCGCACCACCCTGGTCGTCGCCCACCGGCTGACCACGGCCGCACGCGCCGACCGCGTGGTCGTGATGGCCCACGGGCGGGTCATCGAGGACGGTACGCACGACGAGCTCCTGGCGCTGGGCGGGAGCTATGCCGCGCTGTGGCGGACGTTCATCGGCGCCGCGGAGCCCACGCCGGCCTGACTCCGGCATGGCTGTGCCGTCACGAATTGGTCGTCGTGTGACGACCTGATCGTGGTGTGACGAGCTGACCGCAACCGTCCGGGCCGTGGTTGCGTCGTACGTCAGTACGGCCTGGCGTGGGAGGGGAGCAAGAGTGTTCGGAAGGCTGGTGGCGCACGCCGGTGCGGCGCTCGTGGTCGCGGGCGCCCTGCTGACGGCCGGCCCCGGTGTGCAGGAGGCGGAAGCGGCCTCCGGGTGCTCCGGTCGTCCCGTCAAGACCGTGAGGTTCGCGACCGGAGAGCTGCGGCTCTACAAGGACCGCACCTATGTGTGCGCCATGACCGTCGCGAAGCGGCCCGGTGCGAAACGGGCGATGTCGGTCAGCCTTCAGCCGCGCGGGGGGCGCGCCGCCGTGGACAAGGGCCGGTTCACCCGGCAGGCGGGGCCGGTGACGGTGTACGCGCTGCATCGCGTCATCCGCGCCTCTGGTGCCATCGCCGGTGTGGGTGCCACGACTGGATGGATCCTCGTCTGAGGCGACAGCGTCTTCCGGGCCCCCTGGCCAGATGTGCCAACTGGGTCTGGCGGTATGGGTGTTGCTCTCGCTAGGTTCACCGCGACCGTTGTGAACAAAGGGGAGGGCGCATGCGCAAGGCGCTGAGATGGCTGTTATCGCTTGTCATGCTCACTGGCATGCTCGGGGCGACGACGACCGCGGCCACCGCCGCCGATCCGGGCGCGAGCCCGGCAGGAGCGTCCCAGGACATCAAGGACCGGATCCTCGCGATCCCCGGGATGAGCCTGATCGAGGAGAAGCCGTACGCCGGCCACCGCTACTTCGTGCTCGACTACACCCAGCCGGTCGACCACCGGCGCCCCTCCAAGGGCACGTTCCAGCAGCGCATCACCGTGCTGCACAAGGACACGGTCCGTCCGACCGTCTTCTACACCAGCGGCTACAACGTGGGCACAAGCCCGCGCCGCCGCGAGCCCACGCAGATCGTCGACGGCAACCAGGTCGACATGGAGTATCGATTCTTCACTCCGTCCCGGCCCCAGCCCGCCGACTGGGGCAAGCTCGACATCTGGCAGGCCGCGAGCGACCAGCACCGGGTCTTCACCGCGCTGAAGCAGATCTACACCAAGAAGTGGATCGCCACCGGCGCCTCCAAGGGCGGTATGACGGCGACGTACTACGAGCGCTTCTACCCGCGTGACATGGACGGCGTGGTCGCCTATGTCGCCCCGAACGACGCCAACGACCGTGCGGACGCCGCCTATGACCGGTTCTTCGAGCAGGTCGGCACCAAGGAGTGCCGCGACCGCCTGACCGCCATCCAGCGCGAGGCCCTCGGCAAGCGCCGCGCCGCGCTCACCGCCAGATACCGCGCCTGGGTCAAGGACAACGGCGGCACCTTCCGGACCATCGGGTCGCTCGACAAGGCCTTCGAGAGCCTGGTCTCCGACTACCCCTGGGCTTTCTGGCAGTACAGCCTGCTTGCCGACTGCGCTTCCCTGCCCGCCGCGGCGACCACGAGCGACCAGGAACTCTTCGACTCGCTGGACTCGATCTCCGGCTTCGCCTCCTACACCGACGCGGGCCTGGAGTCCTACACCCCGTACTACTACCAGGCAGGCACCCAGCTCGGGGCGCCCACACTGCGCCAGCCGCAGCTGGCGGATCTGCTGCGCTACCCGGGCTACTTCACACCGAGGGTGTACGTCCCCCGCGAGATACCCATGAAGACCTTCGACCGGCACGCGATGCGTGACATCGACGGCTGGGTCCGTCACCACGCCAAGCACATGATCTGGGTCTACGGCGAGAACGACCCCTGGGGAGCGGAACGATTCCGCCCCGGTAGGGGGGCGCGTGACGCCTATGTCTTCACCGAGCCCGGGGGCAACCACGGTGCCTCCGTCGCAGGTCTGCCCGAGGCCGACCGGGCCAAGGCGACCGCGCGGATCCTGGACTGGGCCGGTGTCGCCCCGGCGGCCGTCCAGCAGAACCCGGCCCTGGCGAAGCGTCTGGCGCCCTACGACGCCAGGCTCGACAAGCAGGTCGATGAGCGGGAGCCGTTCGCGCTGCGGCCGTAACGGGCAAGCGGGACCTCCCGCGTGCGGGCCGCGCCCTGCCGATGGTGTGCCACACCCGGCCGGGCGCGGCCCGTCTGCCTCTGTTGAGGCCGACGTCAATACGCCATCCCGTATCCGGTCGGATACAGCACCTGCGCCGGGTCCTCCGCATGCGGCACCGGAACCGGCAGCGTGCCCTCGGGCCGGGCACTCCCGGCCATCACCCGTACGGCGGCGCGCACTTCCACATCGGTCCAGCCGTACGCGGCCAGGGAGGCCGTGATACCGGATCCGGTCAACTGCGCGACGTCATACGGATTGCGGACGGCCACCGTGACCACGGGTACACCGGTCTCGGCAAGCCGGAACACCAGGGTGCGCTGCGGGCTGTCCGCCGTGAGGTTGTACGTGGCCACGACGACCACGTCCACGCCGGTTGCCGCCGCCACCGCCTCGTCGACGTTCGCCCCGGTGGGTGTGATGCCGGTGGGCAGGGCTGCGGCGGTGAAGCCCAGCTCGGTGAAGGCCCTGGCGATGATGGCCGTGGGTGGCCCGGTGGTCCCGGAGGGCGAGGCCGGATCGGCGCCGACGACCAGGACCCGGGGGTGGCTCCGGCGGGACAGCGGCAGCAGCCCCTTCTCGTTCAGCAGCAGGGTGGTGGTCCGTCCGGCGATCCGGTCGGCGGCCGTGAGATGGGCCCTGGCCCCGACGGTGCGGACCACTCCCCGAGGGGACACGAACGGATGGCGCAGCAGGCCCAGTCTCGCCTTCAGGAGGAGGATGCGCATCAGCGACTCATCGAGGCGCCGCTCAGTCAACTCACCGCTTCTGACGGCCCCGATGACCGCGTTCCAGGCCACATCCAGCTTCGGCGGGTTCAGCAGTTGGTCGCAGCCCGCCTTGAGCGCGAGCACCGGTACGCGGTCGTCGGCGTATCTCTGCCTGACCCCCGCCATGTCGAGGGCGTCGGTGACCACGACGCCGTCGTATCCGAGTTCCTCACGCAGGATGCCGGTGACGATGGGGTGGGAGAGGGTCGCAGGGTCCTCGCTCGGGTCGAGCGAAGGGACCACGATATGCGCGGTCATGATCGATCCGACCCCGGCGGCGATGGCAGCCCGGAACGGCGGAGCGTCCAGCTCGTCCCACTGCTCACGTGTGTGCTCGATGGTGGGCAGGGCGTGGTGACTGTCGCTCATGGTGTCGCCGTGGCCCGGGAAGTGCTTGGCGGTCGCGGTGATTCCCGCGCTCTGGTACCCCTTCACCTGGGCGGCGACCAACCCGGCGACGGCATCTGGATCGGCGCCGAAGGACCGGATACCGATGACCGGGTTGGCCGGGTTGACGTTGACGTCCGCCACGGGCGCGTAGTTCTGGTTGATTCCCGTCGCCGCCAGCTCCGCACCCGCGATCCGTGCGGCCTCGCGGGCATCGGCGCGCGAACCGCCCGCCCCCAGCGCCATCGCGCCCGGCATCAGCGTCGCAGGTCTGCCGACACGCGCGACGACGCCGTGCTCCTGGTCCGTGGAGATGAGCAGCGGAATGGGTGTGACCTGCTCGAGGCCCGCCCGCTGGATGCCGTTGGAGAGACCGGCGATCTGCTGCGGGTCCCGGGTGTTGTGCGCCCAGGCGAAGAAGATGATCCCGCCCACGTGGTAGCGCCGGATCAGCTCGGCGGCGTTCCGGACCCCGATCTCCCGGAGGTTGGCATCGGCATCGGCCGGGTCCGGGGCGGTGGCGGAGTGCCCGTACACCCGCATCACGAAGAGCTGGCCGACCTTCTCCTCCAGGCTCATCCGGGAGATGAGCTGCTCGATGCGGCTCCGGGAGTCGGCGAAGGCCGGGGTGGGGGCGAGCGTGAGGGCCGAGGCGCCTGAGGCGGTCACGGCGGCAGCGGCCGTCGCCGCGAGGACGGTTCGTCTGGAGGGAGTGGTTCGGTCCTGCACTGGTGCTCCTTCCACGAAGGACACTTCCACGAAGCATGCCGGTAGGAAAAGTAACCGCCTGTCACGGTATGCGAGCGGAAGAGGCGCACGGGGAGACGGCGCGTCATGGGCCGCCACCGGTGTCAGGGAGGGGAGACATCGGTGACGGACCGCGCCGTCGAACGCAGGGCGGCCGGTAGAGGGAGTCGGCGATCCCGACCAGCGGCGAGTGCCGACACCGCTCTGCGAAGCCCGGGGCCTGGCCAGGGCCCACCAGCGGCGCGGCACTTGGACGGCACCGGCGTGCCGCGGGTTCCCGGCGCTTCCCGTGTCGCGCCCACCCCGGCCCTGTCCGATGACCACGGGCGCTCCCGTCTCGCCGTCAGCAGCACCGATGGCTCGTGAGCCTCAACGGGCGGCTCCTTCCTGGAGGGCGAGCCGCCAGTCCTGACCGACGAGCTCGGCACCGTAGGAGCGGTGGGGCTTCTCCGCGACCAGCGTGAATCCGGCTCGCTGGTAGATCTTGCGGGCCGCCGTGAGGACATCGTTCGTCCACAAGACCAGTTCGCGGTATCCGGCTTCGCGGGCGAAGTCGACGACCGCGCCCACCAGCCGGTCCCCGAGGCCGTGCCCCCGGGCCTCCGGCTCGACCAGCAGCAGCCGCAGCCGCGCCGTGGCCGGTGCCTCGTCCCGTACGCACATCACCGAACCGGCCGGCCGACCGTCCAGCTCGGCTATCCACACCCGTTCCAGATGCGGATCGTGGTCCTGGGCGAAGTCCGCCGCGATCCGGGCGACCAGCCCTTCGACGTCGGGCTCACGGTCCCGTCAGGCCGCCGGGGGCGGCGCCGTCGAGGCCCGTGCCATCAGCTCGGCACCGATCATGGCGACATCGCCAGGAGGCGGCGCCTCCGTGCCCATGGCCAGCCGGCCCGCCCGTACCCCTGCCTCGTGCAGCGGCAGCCGCACGGTCGTCAGCGCCGGAATCGCGTCCACCGAGAACGGCAGGTCGTCGAAGCCCGCCACCGACACATCCTCCGGAACGCGCAGACCCTTCTCGCGGAGTGCGGCGCAGGCACCGAGGGCGACGGTGTCGTTGGCCGCCGCGATCGCTGTGAGGCCCGGGTCGCGGCGCAGCAACTCCCGTGCGGCGTCATAGCCCGAGCGGCGTTCGTACGATCCGTACACCGTGAGACGCTTCCAGCCCCGTTCCTCGCTTTCGCCCTCACCTTCGTCGTCGACGAGCCCCGCCCCGGCCAGGGCTGCCCGGTGTCCCTCGAGGCGGTGCCGTGTCGTCGTCCGCTGCGCGGGTCCCGCGATGTAGCCGATCCGGCGATGCCCCAGTGCGATCAGATGTTCGGTGAGTCGCCGTGCTCCGTCGCGATTGTCGAAGGAGAGCGTCGCGGTACCGGGACCGTCCGGCATGGGCGGGCGCCCGCAGAGCACCACGGCCGTGCCCGCGGCGGCGAGCTTCGCCAGCTTCACCGACATGGCGGCCGTGTGGTCCGGGTCCTCCAGCGCTCCTCCGGTGAGGATCACCGCCCCCGCCCGCTGCCGTTGCAGCAAAGTGAGATACGTCAGCTCGCGCTCGGCCGAGCCGCCGGTGTTGCAGACCACCGCCAGCTTCTCCCCGCCCCCGATTCCGGACGCGCCCTCGCCGATCGCCGTCTGCGCCGCCCCGGCGATGGTCGCGAAGAACGGATCGGCGATGTCGTTGACGAGGATGCCGACGAGATCGGATGTGGCCGCGGCGAGCGAACGGGCCGGCCCGTTGAGCACGTAGTCGAGCTCGTCGACGGCCCGGAGCACCCGGTCCCGAGTGGTCGCGGCCACGGGGTAGTTGCCGTTGAGGACCCGGGACACAGTCGCCGGAGACACCCGGGCGCGAGCCGCCACATCCGCCAGCGTGACTGTCATCGCTACCTCCGGGGGAGATCGGGCCATGCCCTTAATCCCGAAAAAATAACAGCTCGCAATCGTGCAACCCTTCTGGCGTGACATGAGTCGTAGTTGGCGTCAGGGCTCAGGGGGGATCCGGGGGGATCTGAAGAGCCCTGACGAGGGGGAGTGAACGGGGCCCGGTCGTACGACCGGGCCCCTTGAGCTGTCGGCCCAAGGGACCAGCCGCACCGCAGAGGCTCGGAGTTGCCCGCGGGCCGTACGCGCTGTCGGACCCGAACGGTAGCGTCGGCGCATGTCCAACCTGGCAATCGTCGAAGGGGTCCTCGAGCGGATCACTTACGCCAACGAGGAGAACGGGTACACGGTCGCCCGCGTCGACACCGGCCGCGGCAGCGGTGACCTCCTCACGGTGGTCGGCTCACTCCTCGGCGCGCAGCCCGGCGAGTCGCTGCGCATGGAAGGCCGTTGGGGCTCGCATCCCCAGTACGGCAAGCAGTTCACCGTGGAGAACTACACCACGGTCCTCCCCGCCACGATCCAGGGGATCCGCCGCTATCTCGGGTCGGGGCTCATCAAGGGGATCGGACCGAAGATCGCCGAGCGCATCGTCGACCACTTCGGGGCGGACACCCTCGACATCATCGAGCAGCAGCCCGGGAAGCTCGTCGAAGTCCCCGGCCTCGGACCGAAGCGGACCCGGATGATCGGCGCGGCATGGGAGGAGCAGAAGGCCATCAAGGAGGTCATGGTCTTCCTCCAGGGGGTCGGCGTCTCGACCTCCATCGCCGTGCGCATCTACAAGAAGTACGGAGACGCCTCGATCTCCGTGGTCAAGAACCAGCCTTACCGCCTCGCCGCGGATGTCTGGGGCATCGGCTTCCTGACCGCTGACCGGATCGCCCAGGCTGTCGGCATACCTCACGACAGCCCCGACCGGGTCAAGGCCGGAATCCAGTACGCCCTGTCGCAGTCCACCGACCAGGGACACTGCTTCCTGCCCCAGGAGCGGCTCATCGCCGACGCGGTGAAACTGCTCCAGGTCGACACGGGTCTGGTCATCGACTGCCTCGCCGAGCTCGCGGCCGACGAGGAAGGCGTCGTACGCGAACATGTCCCAAATCCCGAGGGGGGCGACCCGGTCACCGCCGTCTACCTGGTGCCGTTCCACCGGGCCGAGCTGTCCCTCACCGCCCAGCTGCTCCGGCTCCTGCGTACGGACGGGGACCGCATGCCTGCGTTCCAGGACGTCGAATGGGACAAGGCGCTGGCATGGCTCGCCGACCGGACGGGTGCCGAGCTCGCGGCGGAGCAGCAGCAGGCCGTGCGGCTCGCGCTCACCCGCAAGGTGGCGGTGCTCACCGGAGGGCCTGGCTGCGGCAAGTCCTTCACGGTGCGCTCGATCGTGGAGCTCGCACGGGCCAAGAAGGCCAAGGTGGTGCTCGCCGCGCCCACGGGACGTGCGGCGAAGCGCCTTTCGGAGCTCACGGGAGCCGAAGCGTCCACCGTGCACCGGCTGCTGGAGCTCAAGCCCGGTGGTGATGCGGCATATGACCGGGACCGGCCGCTCGACGCCGATCTGGTGGTCGTCGACGAGGCGTCCATGCTGGATCTGCTGCTCGCAAACAAGCTGGTGAAGGCTGTGGCCCCCGGTGCGCACCTGCTGCTGGTGGGGGACGTCGACCAGCTGCCCAGTGTGGGCGCGGGTGAGGTGCTCAGGGACCTCCTCGCGGACTCGGGGCCGGTCCCCAGCGTTCGGCTGACCCGGATCTTCCGGCAAGCGCAGCAGTCAGGTGTGGTCACCAACGCTCACCGCATCAACTCCGGGGTACCGCCGCTGACCCAGGGTCTCGATGACTTCTTCCTGTTCGTCGAGGACGACACCGAGGAGGTGGGGCGGCTCACCGTGGATGTCGCCGCCCGGCGCATCCCCGCGCGGTTCGGCCTGGACCCCCGGCGCGACGTGCAGGTACTCGCCCCCATGCACCGAGGGCCGGCCGGCGCCGGCACTCTCAACGGATTGTTGCAGCAGGCGATCACCCCGGCCCGACCCGACCTGGCGGAGAAGCGCTTCGGCGGCCGGGTGTTCCGTGTGGGCGACAAGGTCACCCAGATTCGCAACAATTACGAGAAGGGGAGGAACGGAGTCTTCAACGGCACGGTCGGTGTGGTGACCTCGCTCAACCTGGTCGATCAGCGGCTGACCGTGCTGACCGACGAGGACGAGGAGGTGCCCTACGACTTCGACGAGCTGGACGAGCTCGCGCATGCGTACGCCGTGACGATCCACCGGTCACAGGGCAGCGAGTATCCGGCGGTGGTGATTCCGGTCACCACCAGCGCCTGGATGATGCTCCAGCGGAACCTCCTGTACACAGCGGTCACCCGTGCCAAGAAGCTCGTGGTGCTCGTCGGCTCCCGCAAGGCCATAGGACAGGCCGTGCGCACCGTTTCCGCAGGCAGGCGGTTTACCGCGCTTGATCACCGGCTGATGGGTGAAAGGGCCGTGGGAAAGATCACCTAACGCTTCCGGAACTGGGGCGAAGGGGGCAGGATGAGAAGGTTGACGGCACTGAGTGCCGCCAGTCGGCCCTTTGGTCGACCCCGAGTGCACTCTCCTCTGCCGAATGGGGGATGGTAGAGACAGTCAGGGCACCTCGAAGAAGAGGCACTACGTCGGTGAGGGATGACGTGAGCGACAACTCTGTAGTACTGCGGTACGCGGACGGTGAATACACCTACCCGGTGGTTGACAGCACTGTTGGCGACAAGGGCTTCGACATCGGGAAGCTCCGGGCGCAGACCGGTCTGGTGACCCTGGACAGCGGTTACGGCAACACTGCCGCCTACAAGTCCGCGATCACCTACCTCGACGGCGAGCAGGGCATCCTGCGCTACCGCGGCTACCCGATCGAGCAGCTGGCTGAGCGCTCCACCTTCCTCGAGGTGGCCTACCTGCTGATCAACGGTGAGCTCCCGACGGTCGACGAGCTGGCCGCCTTCCGGGGTGAGATCACCCAGCACACCCTGCTGCATGAGGACGTCAAGCGGTTCTTCGACGGCTTCCCGCGCGACGCGCATCCGATGGCGATGCTGTCGTCCGTGGTGAGCGCGCTGTCGACGTTCTACCAGGACAGCCACAACCCCTTCGACGAGAAGCAGCGGAACATCTCCACGATCCGGCTGCTCGCCAAGCTTCCGACTATCGCTGCGTACGCGTACAAGAAGTCGATCGGTCACCCGTTCGTCTACCCGCGCAATGACCTCGGGTACGTCGAGAACTTCCTGCGGATGACCTTCTCGGTCCCGGCACAGGAATACGAGCTCGACCCGGTCGTTGTCGCCGCCCTCGACAAGCTGCTCATCCTGCACGCGGACCACGAGCAGAACTGCTCGACCTCCACCGTGCGGCTCGTCGGCTCCTCGCAGGCGAACATGTTCGCCTCGATCTCGGCCGGTATCTCCGCCCTGTGGGGCCCGCTGCACGGCGGCGCCAACCAGTCGGTGCTGGAGATGCTCGAGGGCATCGCGACCAGCGGTGGCGACGTCGACACCTTCATCCGGAAGGTGAAGAACAAGGAGGACGGCGTCCGCCTGATGGGCTTCGGCCACCGGGTGTACAAGAGCTTCGACCCCCGCGCCCAGATCATCAAGGCTGCCGCCCACGATGTGCTGTCGGCCCTCGGCAAGTCCGACGAGCTGCTCGACATCGCGCTCAAGCTCGAGGAGCACGCCCTCTCCGACGACTACTTCGTCGAGCGCAAGCTCTACCCGAACGTGGACTTCTACACCGGTCTGATCTACCGCGCCATGGGCTTCCCGACCGAGATGTTCACGGTGCTCTTCGCGCTCGGCCGGCTGCCCGGCTGGATCGCCCAGTGGCACGAGATGATCAAGGAGCCCGGTTCCCGCATCGGGCGTCCCCGCCAGATCTACACGGGTGAGGTCCTGCGCGACTTCGTGCCCGTAGAGGCCCGCTGACGCGACGCGTGCGCCCGCTTCCGGACGTCTGGACGAAGCAGTAGCGAAGAAGCGCCCCGCCGCCGATCCCCCCACGGGTCGGCGAACGGGGCGCTTCCCATATCCCCGGTGCGGATTCCCCCCACGGGATCCGGCCCGGGCGTCTGCTGCTTGGAACTCAGCAGAAGCTCTTCGCGCGGTCTGCCGGGGTACGTATGTCGGGAGGGCCGCTCAAAGCTCCCCGGTCTACGTGCCCCGGCCAACGCTTGCCTGGGACGTCCCCCAAGACATCCCGTGAACGTCCCCCAAGACGTTCTGGCATCGCCCACTTAGACTCGCGAAGAGCCCGAATGGTTACCCACAAATATCTGTGATCTGGATCTCTTTGTGAAGGTCCTGTGTATCACGTGAAGGATCGCAGACGAAGGCTGTTGCTGACCACGAAAACGGATGAGAAAGCCATGGCGAATCCGGCGATCATGGGATTCAGCAGCCCGGCGGCGGCCAGCGGCAGGGCGGCGACGTTGTAGCCGAAGGCCCAGAACAGGTTTCCCTTGATGGTGGCGAGAGTGCGTCGGGAGAGCCTGATGGCATCCGCGGCCACGAGGAGGTCCCCGCTCACGAGCGTGAGATCCCCCGCCTCGATGGCGGCGTCCGTGCCGGTCCCCATGGCCAGACCGAGGTCCGCGGCGGCGAGTGCCGGCGCGTCGTTCACCCCGTCACCCACCATGGCGACCTTCCGGCCCGCGGCCTGGAGTCGCCGCACCGTGGCCACCTTGTCCTGCGGCAGCACCTCGGCGTAGACCTCGTCGATACCGACCTCGGCGGCGACCGCCCGGGCAACCGTGCCGTTGTCACCCGTCAGGAGGACCGGCTGCAGACCCAGTGCACGCAGCCGGGTGACGGCCTCCGCGCTGGTCTCCTTCACCTCGTCGGCCACGACCAGCACCCCGCGGGCGCTTCCGCCCCACGCGACGGCGACCGCCGTGCCCGCCGAAGAGGCGTCGGTGAGCCCAGGTGGCGGCTCGATGCCCGCTTCCCGGAGAAGGGGGGCCCGGCCCACCAGGACGGTGCGGCCCTCGACCACACCGCGGACACCAAGGCCGGGAACGCTCTCGAACCCCTCGGGGGTCGGCAGGCCGCTGGTGCCCAGCCGGTCCTGGGCGCCGGCGGCGACGGCCCGTGCGACGGGGTGCTCCGAGGCGTTCTCCAGGGCTCCGGCGAACCGCAGCAGCTCCTCCTCGGTGGCGTCGCCGGTGACGAGGACGTCTCGCAGCCGCATCCGGCCGGTGGTGACCGTTCCGGTCTTGTCGAGGACGACGGTGTCGACCACATGAGTCGACTCCAGGACTTCGGGACCCTTGATGAGGATCCCGAGCTGTGCGCCGCGCCCCGTCCCCACCATGAGGGCGGTCGGCGTGGCCAGCCCCAGAGCGCAGGGGCAGGCGATGATCAGCACGGCGACGGCCGCGGTGAACGCGGCCGCGGTGTCGTTGGTGGTCAGCAGCCAGACCACCAGGGTGCCCAGCGCGATCAGCAGCACGGCCGGAACGAAGACGGCCGCGATCCGGTCGGCGAGACGCTGCACCGCAGCCTTCCCGTTCTGGGCGTCCTCGACCATCCGCGCCATCCGGGCCAGCTGGGTGTCGGCGCCGACACGGGTCGCCCTGACGAGGAGCCGTCCTGACGTGTTGACGGTCGCGCCGGTGACGTCGTCACCGGCGGTCACGTCCACCGGCACCGACTCGCCCGTCAGCATCGACGGGTCGACGGCGGATGAACCCTCGACCACGGTGCCGTCGGTGGCGATCTTCTCCCCGGGGCGTACGACGAACAGGTCGCCCACGGACAGCTGGGCGGCGGGCACGCGTACCTCCGCACCGCCCCTGAGTACGGCGACGTCCTTGGCTCCGAGTTCCAGCATCGCGCGCAGGGCGGAGCCGGCCTTCCGCTTGGCCCGCGCTTCCAGATAGCGGCCGAGCAGGAGGAAGGTGACGACGCCCGCGGCGACCTCGAGGTAGATGGCGGACGAGCTGTCCGTGCCGGCTGCCGAGGCGGTGAAATCGAAGCCGTGACGCATGCCGGGCATCCCGGCATGGCCGAGGAACAGTGCCCACAGCGACCAGGCGAAGGCCGCGAGCGTGCCGAGTGAGACCAGGGTGTCCATGGTGGCCGCGCCGTGCCGGAGGTTGGTCCAGGCGGCGCGGTGAAACGGCAGCCCGCCCCAGACCACGACCGGAGCGGCCAGGGTGAGGGAGAGCCACTGCCAGTTCTCGAACTGGAGGGCCGGAATCATTCCCATAAGGATGACGGGGGTGGCGAGCAGTGCGGAGACGGCGAGCCGCTGCCGCAGGCCGGCGAGGACGAGCGCGGCACTGGTCTCGGCCGCGACGGGCGCGGGCGCTGAGGTCGGGGGCGCGGCGTCGGGCACGGCCCTCGGCGGGGCGGTATCCGGCTCGCCGGCGTCCGCGGCGCTCGCTTGAGTGGCGGGCGGCGACGGTGGCTCGGGGCTGGGTCCCGTGGCGGCGCCGGTGTCCGCACGGGCGTCGGCGGTTGGCGCGGGCAGGGGTGTCGCCGTGTATCCGGTCTTCTCGACCACGGCGATCAGGTCGGGCACCTCCGTGCCCGAGCCGTAGGAGACTCGCGCCTTCTCCGTGGCGTAGTTCACCGTGGCCGTGACGCCGCTCATGCGGTTGAGCTTCTTCTCGACCCGGGCCGCGCAGGAAGCGCAGGTCATGCCGCCGATCAGGAGTTCGACCTGGGGCGTGGCCGCGGCCGAGGGGTCAGTTGCGGTGCTGCTCATATGGCTGTTGCTCCAAACGCGGGACCGGCCGCACCAGGGGTACGGGTGCGGCCAGGCCGGAAGCAGGGTGGTGTCAGGTCAGGCCTGGGTTACGAGCTCGTAGCCCGCCTCGTCGACGGCGGCGCGCACCTCGGCCTCGTCGAGCGGAGCCTCGGAAACGACGGTGACCCGTCCGGTCGCAGCCGCCGCTTCCACTGAGATCACGCCCGCGATCTCGGAGATCTCGCTCGACACCGCCCCCTCGCAGTGGCCGCAGGTCATGCCCTTCACCTCGTAGACCGCGGTGGTCGCGCCCAGACCGATATCCGCCGTGCCGCCGTGGCATGAGCCGCCGGGGGAGCAGCAGGAGCCGGTGGCCTCGGGGGTTTCGGTCGTCGTCTCGGCGGTCATGGCGTTCTCCTCATCGAGGGCGTGTCGTGTTCCGCGACCACATCGTGCAAACAGAGGTGTGGTGCGTCAGGGGCTCCTGGGAATGCCGGGACACCCCATGCTCGTCAGACTATACCCCTAGGGGGTATAAATGCGAGCTCATCCACTGCCCGTCCTTCGTGCCGCGCGCGTGCCCCCTCACCCGTTCCTGTCCGGGTGCTCCGCTGCCGCCAGGGCTCCGGCGTCGAACAGGGGTGTCAGGTACCGCAGCAGGGCGGTCTTCAGTTCGGTGATGTAGCCCGCCCGCTCGGCTCCCTCGTGAGCGAGGATCAGCTCGAGTCCGGACTTCACCACGGCGAACACGAAGTTCGCCGTCCTGTGGAGTACGTCAGGCGGGTACGCGGGGTGCAGTTCCCCCAGGATCTGTTCGACCCGGACGAGCAGTGCCGAGTGCACGGCATCGTGCTCCTCGGTGATCCGGCCCGGGATCTCGGAACCGTGCATGAGGACGGTGAAGGCCGGGTGCTCGCAGATGAACGCGATGAGCGGGTCGAGGAACGAGTCCAGCAGGCGGTCCGGTGGGAGCGTGGTGTCGAGCTCCTCGAAGACCGTCCCGTAGGACTCGCGCCAGCGTTGCAGTAGCTGCCCGCCCAGCTCCACGGCGATGGCTTCCTTGTTGGGGAAGAACTGGTAGAGAGTGCCGGGTGAGACGCCCGCCTCTCGGGCGATGGCGTTGGTGCTGGCCGCTGTGTAGCCGCTACGGCAGAAGACGTCCGCCGCGGCCTTCAGGAGCTGGGCGATACGGCGCTCACCACGGGCCTGGCGGCGGCGCGGCTGGGTGGAGTCGGTCTGGGTGTGCTGCTCCGCCGCGCCCGCTGTGGATCCCGTCGATGTCCCGCCCGTCGCCTTCTGTCCCCTCTTGGGCATGTCCGGCATGTGCATCACCGATCCCCGGCTTTCCGATCACGGTTGACAAACACGAGAGGTCGCTCGCATTCTGGTGAAACGCGAGTGATGACTCGTGTTTGTCAGTCTATGGCAATGGCCGACCAGTGATGCCTGCCCGCGTGCCTGCTGCGGCGCACCGGTCTCGGTGAAGGGGACACCGCACCATGTCTGTAGTCAACAGCGGACCGCGCCTTGGCCGCTGGACACGCTTCGTCACAGCGCGCCCACGGCTGTCGCTGCTCCTCGCGCTGGTCGTCACCGCGCTCGCCGTGTTCGCGGGCAGTGGGGCCGCAGACCGTCTGAGCAGCGGTGGCTGGGAGGATCCGGACTCGCAGTCGAGCTACGCCGCCAAGGCGCTCGACCGCGAGTTTCCCGACTCACGGCCCAACCTGCTCCTGCTCATCGACAGCGGGCACAAGGGTGTGGATGATCCCGCCGTGGCCGCCGAGGCGGCGCGACTGATGCGGCGGCTCTCCGGCGAGGAGGGTGTCAAGGGCGTCAGTTCGTACTGGCAGGGCAGGTCGCCCGCGCTGCGTTCCGAGGACGGCCAGGAGGCGCTGATCGCAGCCCGGGTCGAGGGCGACGAGAAGGCGGCCGGAAAGGTGCTGGAGCGTATCGCGCCCGGCTACCGGGGCACGCACGGTCCCGTGGAGGTCTCCATCGGAGGCCCGGTCGCGGTCATGCACGACATGCAGACGATCATCCAGGAGGACCTGCTGCGGGCCGAGATCATCGCCCTGCCGGTGACCCTGGTGCTGCTCGTCATGGTGTTCGGCAGTGCGGTCGCCGCGCTGCTGCCGCTGGTGGTCGGTGTGGTCGCGATCCTCGGTACGAACGCGATCCTGAACGGCCTCACCGTCGTCACCGACGTCTCGGTGTTCGCGCTGAACCTCACGACGGCCATGGGTCTCGGGCTCGCCATCGACTACGCCCTCTTCATCGTGCGCAGGTTCCGTGAGGAGCTCGCAGCCGGGGCGGCGACCCGTCAGGCCGTGGGTATCACCCTGCGCACCGCCGGTCGCACGGTCCTGTTCTCCGCGCTCACGGTGGCGGTCTCGCTGGCCGCGATGCTGGTCTTCCCTCAGTACTTCCTCCGGTCGTTCGCGTATGCCGGGATCGCCGTGGTCCTGCTGGCCGCGGCGGCGGCACTGATCCTGCTGCCCGCCGTACTGATGCTGCTGGGGGAGCGGGTGAACGCGCTGGACCTGCGCCGTCTGCTGCGAGCGCGCGGCGGCCGGCAGGACCACGCCCGACCCGCGGACAGCGGTGAAGGCACCCGCTGGGGACGGGTGGTCGCCCTGGTGATGCGCCGGGCTCCCGTGTTCGCGGTGCTCACGACCGCCGTTCTGGTGCTTCTCGGACTGCCTTTCCTGGGGGCGAAGTTCGGTCCGGCCGACGACCGCCAGTTGCCGACCAACGCCGAGTCGCGTGTGGTGCAGGAGCACATCAGGGATGGATTCCCCGGCAGCCCCGGTGGCGGGCTTGAGGTGTTCGCCGAGGGAGCGGCCACGCGGGCGCAGTACGCCGAATACCGCGCACGCATCGAGGGTCTTCCCGGGGTGCTGCGGGTGGAAGGTCCCCTGGTCTCGGGGACGAACGCGACCTTCACGGTGCTGCCCGAGGAGAAGGCCGTCGGTCAGCAGACCGAGGAGCTGGTGCGGGAGCTGCGTGCGCAGCCGGCCCCGTTCGAGACGTCGGTGGCGGGTGCGGCGGCGATGCTGGTCGACTCCAAGGCGGCCATCGGCGAGCGGCTGCCCTGGGCGGCGGCCATCATCGCGGTCGTCACCCTGCTGCTGGTCTTCCTGCTGACGGGCAGCGTGCTGATCCCTCTCCAGGCGGTCGTCCTCAACGGGCTCAGCCTCACCGCGATGTTCGGGGCGGTCGTCTGGATCTTCCAGGAGGGCCATCTCTCCGGGCCGCTTGCCTTCACCTCGACCGGTGATATCGAGACCACCCTGCCTGTCCTGATGTTCTGTGTCGCCTTCGGCCTCTCCATGGACTACGGAGTGTTCCTGCTCTCGCGGATCAAGGAGGAGTACGACCGTACGGGGGACCACGAGCATGCGGTGGCCTACGGCCTGCGGCGCACAGGTGGACTGATCACCGCCGCTGCGGTGATCCTCGCCGTGGTGATGGTGGCGATCGGAGCCTCGCGGGTGACCAACACCAAGATGCTCGGCCTGGGAATCGCCCTGGCCGTGTTGATGGACGCGGCGGTGGTGCGCAGCCTGCTGGTGCCCTCGGTGATGAAGCTGACGGGTCGTGCGACCTGGTGGGCGCCGGCTCCGCTGCGGGCCTTCCACGCCAGATTCGGCATCAGCGAGGGCGGTATATCCGAGCCCGCGCCCGCGAAGGGGGCCTCCGAGGAGGCGCGGCTCAGTGACCTGGACCGGGACAGGGCCCCGGTGGGTTAGGGCCTGTCCGGACGAAGATTAGGGCCCCGCTCCGTGGCGGGGCCCGCCCGTTCCTGAGCCTGCTCACTCCCTGCGGGATCTGTTGCCGGGACGGTTGGCGACCCAGATGCGGATGGTATCCGCGTACCAGTACGGCTTCCCCGCCTCGACATGGTCGGGCGGCGGAAGGAGTCCGTGCTTGCGATAGGAGCGAACCGTGTCCGGCTGCACCCGGATGTGTGCGGCGATGTCCTTGTAGGACCAGAGTCGATTGTCCGTCATTTGAGGCACCTCCCTGCGCGCGCCGCAGTGGCGGCCAGAGGAAGCCGCCGGACGGGCTGCGACGCGGGCACCGGTGATCACCGAGCCGGTGTCCTATGAACGAATCGCACCGCGGAGGAGGGAGCGGCTGTCGAGAGCCTGTGACGGAAGGCCCGCGTAATGGAGACATGTGTGACGAGACGGCTATTGATGTGACGAAGTCTCCGTCATCCGGCAGTTGACGCACGGGAGTACGAGACCGGAATGCCGGGCGCTGCCGAGTGCGGCGCCCTGTGCTCAGGCTCCGCAGGAGCGCAGGAAACGCCGCGTGCGTTCGGCGATCGGGTAGGGCTTGTCGGGAGGGCAGGGGTACATGTCCTGCTCGACGATGGCGAACAGTTCGGTGTCCAGCCGCCCGGCCGCGGCGAGCACCGGCTCCAGCGCCGGGACACCGGACGGCGGTTCGCACATCACGCCCCGCGCCACCGCCGGTCCGAATGGCACCTCGTTCGCGACGACCGAGGCGAGGATCTCCGGATCGACCTGCTTGAGGTGGAGATATCCGATCCGCTCGCCGTAGGTCTCGATGAGATTGACGCTGTCGCCGCCGCAGTAGGCGTAGTGCCCCGTGTCCAGGCAGAGGGACACCAGGCCGGGGTCGGTCGCGTCGAGGAAGCGGTTGACGTTCTCCTCGCCGTCGATGTGGGTGTCCGCGTGCGGGTGGACCACGATGCGCAATCCGAAGCGGTCGCCGACCTCCCGTCCCAGGCGTTCGGTCTGGGTGGTGAGGTGGTGCCATTGCTCTGCGGTGAGTGTCCGGTCCTCCAGTACCGCACCTGTCTTGTCGTCGCGCCAGAAGGAAGGGATGACGACAAGATGCCCGGCGCCCATCGCACGGGTCAGCGCGGCCACATCGGCGACATGGGCCCAGGTCTCGTCCCAGACGGCGGGTCCGTGATGCAGTCCGGTGAACACGGTTCCCGCGGAGACCTTCAGTCCGCGTGACACGGTCTCCTCGGTGAGCCGGGCGGGGTCGGTCGGGAGATAGCCATGGGGGCCGAGCTCGATCCACTCGTAGCCCGCCTGTGCCACCTCGTCGAGGAAGCGCCGCCAGGGCACTTGCTGCGGGTCTTCGGGGAACCACACACCCCAGGAGTCAGGGGCCGACCCGATCCGGATGCGGTGGAGCGAAGGAGCGGAGGAGGTCATGGCGGTCAGCTTTCCGACCGCTTCGGAAAGGTGTCAAGCTTTCGTCCGAATGTAAGGACAAAATGTTGACAGCCTTCGGGGACGGGGGTTAGACCGGGGTGCAGCCGACGTGGAACCGAAGGGACCCGTATGCCTCAGCCGCCTCATCCCTCTCAATCGTCGCAGCCATCGCGGTCGCCTCAGCCATACGACGTGATCACGATGGGCCGGATCGGAGTGGACGTCTACCCCCTGCAGACGGGGGTCCCTCTGGCGCGGGTCGAGACCTTCGGGAAGTTCCTCGGCGGTTCCGCCACGAACGTGGCGGTCGCGGCGGCGCGGCTCGGGCGCCGGGCAGCGGTGATCACACGCACCGGCCAGGATGCCTTCGGCGCGTACCTCCACGAAGCGCTCAGGGAGTTCGGGGTCGATGACCGATGGGTGACGGCCGTCCCCGGACTGCCCACACCCGTGACCTTCTGTGAGATCTTCCCCCCGGACGACTTCCCGCTGTACTTCTACCGCCAGCCCAAGGCCCCGGACCTCGAACTGCGCACCGGGCAACTCGACCTGGCCGCGATCGCCGGCGCGCGGGTCTTCTGGATGACCGGCACCGGACTCTGTGACGAACCCAGCAGGTCCGCGACCCTTGCCGCACTCGAGCACCGGGCGAAGTCCGCGACGGGTGCGGCCATCACGGTCTTCGACCTGGACTGGCGGCCCATGTTCTGGACGGATCCCGGCCGGGCGCGCCCGTTCTACACGGAGGCGCTCACGCGGGCGACCGTCGCCGTCGGCAACCTCGACGAGTGCGAGATCGCGACGGGAGAGTGCGAACCGCACGCGGCGGCACGCGCGTTGCTCGACGCCGGGGCCGAACTGGCCGTGGTGAAACAGGGACCCAAGGGCGTGCTCGCCCTGCATCGGGATGGAACCACGGCGGAAGTGCCTCCCGTGCAGATCGACGTGGTCAACGGGCTGGGCGCGGGCGACGCGTTCGGTGGAGCGATGGTCCACGGGCTGCTGGCCGGGTGGGAGCTGGAGCACACCATGCGGTTCGCCAACGCCGCCGGCGCGATCGTCGCCTCCCGGCTCGCCTGCTCCTCCGCCATGCCCTACCCGTCCGAGGTCGACGCCCTGCTCGAAGGGCACACACCGGGACCCGGGCCCGGCCCCGCATCCCCCACCGGCACAGCGGATCAGGCACCGGACGGCGACGCATGAACCACACCGACGGCGCGGCAGACAACCGGCATCTGCGGGCATGCACGGCCGCCGAAGGGCCCTATGCGCTCGACATCAGCCCCGAGTCGGCCGGATGGGGCTACTCCGCCCTGCGGACGCTGGAGCTGCCTCCGGGCGGTTCCCACCTGCTGAGCACCATGGACAGCGAATGGATCGTGCTTCCCCTCAGCGGTGGCTGTGCCGTCCGGGTCGGAGACCGGACCATGGAACTGCTGGGCCGGGAAGACGCGTTCGCCGGAGTCACCGACTTCGCCTACCTGCCGCGAGACGCCGACGCGCAGATCGCCTCCAGCGCGGGAGGCCGCTTCGCCCTGGCCGGAGCGAAGTGCGAGCGCCGGCTCCCCGCCCGCTACGGCCCCGCCCCGCAGGTGCCGGTCGAGCGCCGCGGCACGGGCGACTGCGCCCGCACGGTGCACAACTTCGCCGCCGCCGACTCCTTCGAGTGCGACCGTCTCATCGCCGTCGAAGTGCTCACCCCCGGCGGCAACTGGTCTTCGTATCCACCGCACAAGCACGACGAGCACCGACCGGGCGAGGAGGCCAGACTGGAAGAGATCTACTACTTCGAGATCGACGGACCGCACGGCTTCGGCTACCAGCGGGTGTCGCCGTCGCGCCCCGGGGGTACGGACCTGCTCGCCGAGGTGCGCAGCGGCGACGCCGTGCTCGTACCGGACGGCTGGCACGGCCCGTCGATCGCCGCGCCTGGACATGACATGTACTACCTGAACGTCATGGCGGGCCCGGGGCCCGGGCGGGAATGGCGGATCCGCTTCCACCCCGACCACACGGAGGGCTACCGATGAGCACGGGACCGATCACGCCCCGCCCCGGCACGCGCCGCCTGACCACCGCCCAGGCGCTGGTCGCCTTCCTGGCCCGTCAGTACACGGAGCGCGACGGCCACCGCCGCCGTCTGATCGGCGCCACCTGGGGCATCTTCGGCCATGGGAACGTGGCGGGCATCGGCCAGGCCCTGCTGGAGAGCGGCCCCGACATGCCGTATCACCAGGGCCGCAACGAACAGGCCATGGTCCACGCGGCCGTCGGCTACGCCCGCCAGTGCGGCCGGCTCTCCACACACGCCGTCACCACCTCCATCGGCCCCGGCGCCACCAACCTCGTCACCGGCGCGGCCCTCGCCACCATCAACAGGCTGCCCGTGCTGCTGCTCCCGGGTGACGCCTTCGCGACCCGTCCGGCCGATCCCGTCCTCCAGCAGCTCGAGGTCCCGTACGCGGGAGATGTCTCCGTCAACGACACCCTGCGCCCCGTGTCGAGGTACTTCGACCGGATCAGCCGGCCCGAAGCCCTCATCCCGGCCGTCCTCACCGCCATGCGGGTCCTCACCGACCCCGCCGAGACGGGCGCGGTCACCCTCGCACTGCCGCAGGACGTGCAGGCCGAGGCGTACGACTGGCCCGAGGAGTTCTTCGCCGAGCGCGTCTGGCGGGTGCACCGCCCCCAGCCCGACCCGGAGGCACTGGCCGTGGCGGTCCGGGCCATCGCCGAAGCCCGCCGGCCGCTGATCATCGCGGGCGGCGGAGTGCACCACAGTGGGGCGGAGGAGGCGCTGGAGCAGCTGGCCGAGGCGACCGGGATCCCTGTCGCCTCCACCCAGGCAGGCAAGGGCTCGCTGCGCTACGACCACACCGCCGACGTCGGGGGCATCGGCCACACCGGCACCGCCACCGCCGACGAACTGGCCCGTGCCGCCGACCTCGTCATCGGGGTCGGCACCCGCTACTCCGACTTCACCACCGCGTCCGCCACCCTCTTCGCCCACCCCGAGGTCCGCTTCGTCAACCTCAACATCACGGGCTTCGACGCCCACAAGCTCGCCGCGCTCCCACTGGTGGCCGATGCCCGCGCGGGGCTCGTAGCCCTCACCGGCGCGCTGCGCGATCACCGAGTGGAGCACGGCTACGAGACGGAGTACACGGACGGCAAGGAACGCTGGGAGCACCGCGTCGACGCCGCGTACGAGGTGCGTGACGCGGAGGTCCGGCCAACCCAGCCACAGGTACTCGGAGTGCTCGACGGCCTGGTCACCGCGGATGACATCGTGATCAACGCGGCGGGGTCGCTGCCCGGTGATCTGCACAAGCTCTGGCGGAGCCGTTCCAGCGATCAGTATCACGTCGAGTACGGGTACTCCTGCATGGGATACGAGATCCCCGCGGCGATCGGCGTGGCCATGGCAACCCCGGGGCGGCCCGTGTGGGCGCTGGTCGGCGACGGCACCTATCTGATGAACCCGACCGAGATCGTGACGGCCGTGCAGGAGAACATCCCGATCAAGGTGGTGATCCTCCAGAACCACGGGTATGCGTCGATCGGGGGCTTGTCCGAGGCCGTCGGTTGCGAGGGCTTCGGCACGGCGTACCGCTACCGGGAACAACCGGACACCGGCGTCCCCGGCACCGGCAGCTACACGGGAAGGCCGCTCCCTGTGGACCTCGGGGCCAACGCCGCGTCCCTGGGAATGCGTGTCATCCGCGCCAAAACCGTACGTGACCTGCGAGAAGCCCTCACCGAGGCTCGTGCGGCGGACCGACCCACATGTGTCTACGTCGAGACCGAAACGGCAGACACTGTGTCGGGCCCGCCGCCCGCTCAGGCGTGGTGGGATGTTCCCGTGGCCGAGACCGCGACCCGACCGTCGGCGGTCAAGGCCCGGCAGGAGTACGACCGCCAGGTCGCAGCCCGACGTCGCCATCTCTGAAGGATTTGAAGGAGCTTTCCACCATGACGAAGCACGTCAACCACTGGATCGGTGGCAAGATCGTCGAGGGTGCGTCCGGCAACTGGGGACCGGTCACCGACCCGGCGACCGGTGCCGTGACCCGGGAAGTAGCGCTCGCCTCCGTAGCCGAGGTCGACGCGGCGGTGGCCGCCGCGAAGGACGCCTACGCCACCTGGGGCACGGCGTCGCTGGCCCAGCGCACCACGATCCTGTTCCGTTTCCGCGCGCTGCTGGACGCGAACCGTGACGCCATCGCCGAGCTGATCACCGCCGAGCACGGCAAGGTCCACTCGGACGCGCTCGGCGAGGTCGCCCGCGGCCTGGAGATCGTGGATCTGGCCTGCGGAATCACCACCCAGCTCAAGGGCGAGCTGTCCACCCAGGTGTCGAGCCGGGTCGACGTGGCGTCGATCCGTCAGCCGGTCGGTGTGGTCGCCGGCATCACGCCGTTCAACTTCCCCGCGATGGTTCCGATGTGGATGTTCCCCATCGCCATCGCCTGCGGCAACACCTTCATCCTCAAGCCGAGCGAGAAGGATCCCTCGGCCTCGCTGAAGATCGCCGAGCTGCTTGCCGAATCGGGCCTGCCGGACGGCGTCTTCAACGTCGTCCAGGGTGACAAGGTCGCGGTCGACCGACTTCTCGAGCACCCGGACGTCGCGGCGATCTCCTTCGTCGGCTCCACGCCGATCGCCCGCCACATCCACACCACGGCCTCGGCCAACGGAAAGCGGGTCCAGGCGCTCGGCGGGGCCAAGAACCACATGCTGGTCCTCCCGGACGCGGACCTGGACGCCGCCGCGGACGCCGCCGTATCCGCCGCCTACGGCTCCGCGGGTGAGCGCTGTATGGCGATCTCCGCCGTGGTCGCGGTCGGCTCGATCGGTGACGAGCTCGTCGGCAAGATCCGCGAGCGCGCCGAGAAGATCAAGATCGGTCCCGGCAGCGACCCGGCCTCCGAGATGGGCCCGCTGATCACCAAGGCGCACCGCGACAAGGTCGCCTCCTACGTCCACGGCGCCGCCGACCAGGGCTCCGAGGTCGTCCTCGACGGCACGGGCCACACGGTCGAGGGCTTCGAGGACGGCCACTGGATCGGTCTGTCACTTCTCGACAAGGTCCCGACCGACTCCGACGCCTACCGTGACGAGATCTTCGGCCCCGTGCTGTGCGTGCTGCGCGCGGACACGTACGAGGAGGGCGTCGCGCTGATCAACGCCTCGCCGTTCGGCAACGGCACCGCGATCTTCACCCGAGACGGCGGCGCCGCGCGCCGCTTCCAGATGGAGATCGAGGCGGGCATGGTCGGAGTGAACGTCCCGATCCCGGTGCCCGTCGGCTACCACAGCTTCGGTGGCTGGAAGGACTCGCTCTTCGGCGACCACCACATCTACGGCAACGACGGTGTGCACTTCTACACGCGCGGCAAGGTCGTCACCACCCGCTGGCCCGACCCGTCCGAGGCGCCGGTCGGCGTGGACCTGGGCTTCCCCCGCAACCACTGACCACCGCTGGTGGACGCCAGGCGGCCGGTACGGAACCCTCACCCGTACCGGCCGCCTGGCTGTTCGGCGGGACGCGTTCACCCTGCCGACGGCGCTCGGAGCGTGTCCTACGTGGCCGCCGGACGCAGTACCCCCCCGCCTCATCGAGGGTCTCATCGCCAAGTCCGGGCTCGACTCCTAACCGCTGTCAGCTGCTAAGGATCTCTCGTCAGAATGCAGTGGGGATCGTCGTTGTCTTCGTCGCCCACGCGGGTCCAGAGCACCAGAGTCTTTCCATGCCGCAGAGCGCTAAGGACGTCTCCCACGTCATGCCCCTTGGGGCCTTTGGTGTCGAACGATCGCCAGACGGCGGTCCCTGTCCTGTCGGAGTCGTCTCTCCAGGTGCCCGATCCTGACCGGGGTCCTGTCCAGTTCCAGTCCGAGGCGCCCATCCAGTCGCCGCATACGTTGTCGGCGGTGAAGGTTCCATCCGGCTTCAGCGTCAAGGTGCCGCCGTCGGTGTCGGTCCATGTGGTCGTGAGTTCGGCCGGCTTCAGCATGACGGATTCGCCCTGGGGCGGCGGCCGGTGCCAGAACCAGCTGCAGGCCGTGAGTGCGAGAGCCATGGCAAGGAGGACCAGCGCGGCCCGGCAGGAACGCAACACGCTCCACCTCCAGCGGGTTCTACAGGACGCGTGCGCGACGGGGAGATCAAGGACGTGTTCCGCAGCCTGGCATAGAATTTGAACACGTTCAAGCTCGAACTTCACCGCCGAGGGCGGCCGCTTGTTACTCTTTTCGATCATGCGAGCCCTCTTCCCAGGATCCTTCGACCCGGTTACTCAGGGGCACCAGGACGTCCTCCGGCGCGCTGCCCTCCTGTTCGACGAGGTCGTCGTGTGCGTGATGTTCAATGCGAACAAGACCGGCCGCTTCCCCATCACCGAACGGCTGGACCGGCTCCGCGCGGCAGCAGCTGGCTTGAGCAACGTCACGGTCGACTCCCACACGGGCGGCCTGCTGGTCGACTACTGCCGCCGAGCCGGAATCGACGTCGTCATCCGCGGAGTCCGCGGGGTTACCGACCTGGACTACGAAATGCCGATGGCCCGCATGAACCACGAACTGTCCGGAGTCGAGACGTTCTTCATCGCTGCGGACCCCGCCCTGGCCCACATCTCCTCCACCCTCGTCGCCGCGACGAGTCAACAGGGTGTCCGCGAATGAGGATTTGAGCTCGCTTCTTCCAGCAGGTGGGGGCGGCAATGAGGGTTCCTGGAGGTCTCCTGTGTGGTGAGGCAGATCAGGAAGCGCCGATGGGCGTCGACTTCGGTATACGGGTCTGCGATCCCCCGCAACCCGTCCGGGACAATCCAACTCCACGTACCCCGCCCCAAACCGGGACCAGCGACGCCTCACCGCATAGGACCCGGTCTTACGAGTTGGTGCGTGATAGCGGGTGGGCATGCTCTGTTGGTGAAGGGCATGGTGGATCGGGTGGTTCTGGCGCATCCGTTGTTTACGGGTGTCTC
>NZ_JBEYBS010000021.1:0-127431 GCF_040632375.1 Streptomyces sp. NPDC019396
CGCGGGCGGCCGGGGCGGTTCCCCGCATTCAGGCGGGGGGGGGGCCCCGCGGGCACCCTTTTTTGGGGGGGGGGGGGGGCCCCCGGGGGGGGGGGGGGGGGGGGGCGCCCCCGCCGCCCCCCCCCCCCCTCCCCAGTGGGTGCCTGCTCTGCCCGTCAGCCCTTCTTGATCTCCCAGAAACGGAAGACCGTGGAGGCGTCGAGCGTCCACTCCAGGCCGGTGATGTTGCCGTGGGCGACCGCGTACTGCTTGCCCTGCCACAGCGGCAGCACCGGGACGTCCTCGGCGACCAGGTTCTGAAGCTCGGCGAACTTGCTCTCGGTCGCGGCGCGGTCCGTCATGGCCGAGGTCTCCGGAATGATCTTGCCGGAGATCTGCTTGTTCTCGTAGTTGTTGTCGAGGACGTTGTCCGGGCCGAAGAACGGCTGGGTGAAGTTGTCCGGGTCCGGGTAGTCGGGGACCCAGCCCTTCACATAGACGCCGTACTTGCCGGCCTTGATGTCCTTCTCGTACTGGTCGATCTCGACGGACTTGACGTCCGCCTTGAACAGACCGCTGTCGTTGAGCTGCTTGGCGATGGCCTGGAGCTCCTGGTCGGTGGCCGGGCCGTAGCGGCTGGACGTGGACCACAGGGTCAGCTGGACCTTGTCGGTGACACCGGCGGACCGCAGCGCCTGACGGGCCTTGTCGGGCTGCGGGCGGTCGCCGTAGCGCTCGAAGAACGCGGTGTTGTGTCCGGAGATGCCGGCCGGGACGATCGAGTACAGCGGCTCGGCGGTGGCGTCGTAGGTGTCCCGTACGAGCGCGTCACGGTCCACCAGGTAGGCGAAGGCCCGGCGCACCGCGAGCTTGCCCGCGACCGGGTGCTTCATGTTGAAGACGAGGTGCTGGACCTCGGCGCTGTCGCCTTCGATGACCGAGATCTGCTGGTCGCTGGCGGACGCGTCGCCCTGGAGCCCGGCGACGTCCTTGGCGGTGAGGCCTCGGTACGCCACGTCGACCTCGCCCTTCTTGAGCGTGGCCGCGAGCTTGTCCTGGTCACCGTGGAAGAGCTTGAGGGTCACGCCGCCGTTGCGCACGGTCGCGTTGCCCTTGTAGTCCGGGTTGACCGAGAAGACCGCTTCGTCGTCGTTGAAGGAGTCCAGCTTGTACGGGCCGGAGCCGACCGCCTTGCCGTCGGAACGCAGGCCGCCGCCGTCGTACTCGCGGTGGTCGACGATGGAGCCCGCACCGGAGGCGATCTTGCTCGGGAAGGTGGCGTCCGGGCTCTTGAGCCGGAAGACGACCGTCCGCGCGTCGGGGGTCTCGATGCTGCCGATGGTGGCGAGCAGCGGCCCGGGGCCGGAGTCACTGGCTATCTTGATCGCACGCTCGAAGGAGAACTTCACGTCCTCCGAGGTCAGCGCATTGCCGTTGCTGAACTTGAGGTCTTCGCGCAGGGTGCATCGGTAGACGGTGCTCGCGCCGCCCGAGAAGCCGCAGTCCTCGGCCGCGTCGGGCTCGGGGGTGGTGCCGCCCTTGGGGAAGCTCAGCAGGGACTGGAAGACGTTGTTGAACAGCAGCCACGAGCCGGGGTCGTACCCGTCGGCCGGGTCGGTGGCCAGGACCTCGTCGGACATACCGACGACCACCCGGCTTTCCTCGGACGCGCCGTCGCCCTGTTCCCCGCCGCAGCCGGCCAGCAGGACGAGGGAGAGCCCCGCGGCGAGCGGGGCCGTCCTCTTGATGAGTCGTGCCTTCACAGAACCTTGCCTCTTGCTCTCGGATGCCGACCGCGACGTTCGCGGCCTGGTGCTGAAGTTCAGGCGGAGCCCCGCGCGAGCTCCCACAGCTGGAGGTCTGACGACGAGTTCAGCGCCCATTCGACGCCGGTGACCTCCGACCGGGCGGCGACGTACTGCTTGCCCTGCCACAGCGGCAAAACGGGCACATCGGCGGCCACGATGTCCTGCAGCTTGGTGAAGGACGCGGATGCGGCCTCCCGGTCGGCCTCGCGGCGCGAGGCCGGGATGAGCTGGTCGCGGGCGACGGTGCTCACGTAGGGACTGTTGAGGAAGTTGTCCTTGTCCAGGAACGGGGCGATGAAGTTGTCCGGGTCCGGGAAGTCCGGGAACCAGCCGAGCCCGTAGACCGCGTAGTCGCCGCGCTTCTGGGCGGGGCGGAACTTGGACCACTCGGCGCCCTTGATCGTCACGCTGAAGAGCTTGGTGGCGTTGAGCTGGTCGCGCAGCGCCGCGAACTCGGCGGCCGTTCCGGGACCGTAGTGGTCGGTGGTGTAGTTGAGAGTGAGCTTGACGGGGGTGTCGATCCCGGCCTCGCCGAGGATGGCGGCGGCCTTCTCCCGGCTCGGCTCGCCGTACCGGTTGAAGAACGAGTTGGTGTGGCCGGAGATGGACGACGGGATCAGCGAGTAGAGCGGCTCCGCGGTCGCGCCGTACACCTTGTCCGCGATGTTTCCGCGGTCGATGACGGAGGCCATGGCCTGGCGGACCGCCTTGTCCTTCACGGACGGGTCCTTGGTGTTGAAGCCGAGGTAGCGGATCTCCAGGCCGGGCATCTCGGTGAGCGCGATGTCCTTGCGGGGGTTCTCGGAGAGCTCGGCGATCTGGTCCGGGGCCATGGCCCGGGCCATCACGTCGATGTCTCCGGAATCCAGCGCACTGCCCATGCCGTGGGCGTCGGCGAAGGAGCGCAGCTCGACCTTGCCGTTGCGGACCTTCAGATCCCCCTTGTAGTGAGGGTTCTTGGTGAAGACGGCGCTGACGAGCTTGTCGCCGTCCCTCTCGGTCTCGAGGGTGTATGGGCCCGAGCCGCTGACGTCGAAGCCTTCCCGCAGCTTCTTGCCGTCGTACGCATCCCGGCTGACGATGCCGGCGACGGGCGTCGAGAGCTTGTAGGGGAAGGTGGCGTCGGGGGTACTCAGGTGGAAGACGAGCTCCTTGTCGCTCTTGACCTCGATGGTGTCGATGTTGGCGAGCAGACCGGCAGCGCCGTTGTCGGACCTGATCTCGAGGACGCGCTCGATGGAGAACTTCACGTCCTCCGCAGTGACGGGCTTGCCGTCGGAGAACTGGAGACCGTCACGGAGGGTGCACCGGTAGCTCTCGCTCGCGTTGTCCGTGAAGGCGCAGCGGGAGGCCGCCTCCGGTACCGGGTCACCGCCGCCGCGCGGCACGTGCATCAGCGTCTGCAAGGTCTGGCGGAGCACGTTCCAGGCACCGGTGTCGTAGGCGTAGGCGGGGTCGAAGGGCGCCGGACTGTCACCGTTGGCGACGAACTGGTCCGTGGTTCCCACGACAATGGCGCCGTCCTTGTCCACTCCGCCGACGGTCGCCCCACAGGCGGCGAGTACGGGGACGAGCAGGCCGGCCATGAGCGGCAGCGCCAGTGTCTTGCGGTTCATCCTGGATGTTCTCTTCCTCATCCCACACTGGGATACAGCGGCGTACGGATACTTCGCCGCGGGGGCCCGGTCGGGGCGGGGCGATCGGGTCGGGACACAGCGCGATCGGACCTGTGACGTGGGGCTATGGGTGTGGCCCGTGACACAGGGGGGTTTGCGGCGAAGTGCTCGCGTCGAGATTAGTGGGCTACGCCACGAACACCGGACCGGACCCGAGTTGGGCCGCTGTCACCGAGTGAGCAGGCATGGTGGTGCATCGATAGTCATGCGGGAGGGCAATCCGGACGTCGAGCGGGGAACCAGGACACAAAGGCGCTCGCGAACGAGCTTGCGGCAGGACCTGCCCGTATGACCAGTCCCCGATGAGGTCACTTGGAGTGAGGAACCTCACGTTCTGTCGTGATTACGGAAGAGACACGTCCGGATGCCCAGAGTTTCCGGACGATTTACGGGCCACCGTCGGTGCACGCCTCAGTTCATCCGGGTGATCAGGGTGCGCAGGAAGGGCAGGTCGACCTCTTCGAGCGAGGTCACTACCACCCGGCCGTCGGCGGGGGCGATGGGCGCGACGGACGGCACCGCGACCACGCGGCAGCCGGCGGCCTCGGCCGCCGCGACCCCCGTCGCGGTGTCCTCGATGACGGCACAGCGGGCGGGGTCGGCACCCAGGCCCCGGGCCGCGAGAAGGTACGGGTCGGGGTGCGGCTTCGTCCGGGCGACCTCGTCACCCGCGACGGTGAGCGCGAAGCGGTCGGCGCCCAGGGAGGCCAGCACCCGGTCGATGATGCGCCGGTGCGAAGCCGACACCAGCGCCGTGGGCACATTGTGCGCCGCGAGCTCGGTGAGCAGCCGCTCGGCGCCCGGCATCAGCGGTACACCGCGGTAGATGCGCCGCTCGAAGCGCTCGTTCAGCAGCACGGTGAGCTCCGCGAGGGTGATGTCCGCCCCGGTCGCCTCGATGAGATAGCCCGCGCTGCGGGTCATCGGGCCGCCGACCACCACGTCCCGCCAGGCCGCGTCCAGCGCATGCCCGAGGTCGGCGAACACCTCCACCTCCACGTCCCACCAGAAGCCCTCCGTGTCCACCAGGGTGCCGTCCATGTCGAGGAAGACGGCTTGCAGGGCGGAGCCCGCACGCGTGTGCGTCGAGGACGCGGGGACCGTACTGGTCATCGGCACACCTCCGAGAGGGACGAGAAGGCCGGCCGCCTCCCGGTGAGGGAGGGCGACCGGCCTGCACTGGACCGATAAGTGTACGTCGCGGGAGTCCGCAGTGCGCCGTCGAAACTCCGGGCCCTCCGGGCGACCCGGAGCGCCCGGACGGCGCTGAGCGGGCGCTCCAGGCCCGGCGGGGGCCCAGGCCGTGTGTGAGAACCCCCGCCTGGGCGCCCTCCGGGCGGACGGCGCCCAGGTCTTGAACTCGTCCTATCGCGCGTTGAAGTACTTCGCCTCGGGGTGGTGGATCACGATGGCGTCCGTGGACTGCTCGGGATGGAGCTGGAACTCCTCGGAGAGCTGTACGCCGATCCGCTCGGGCTGGAGGAGATCGGCGATCTTCGCCCGGTCCTCGAGGTCGGGGCACGCTCCGTAGCCGAGGGAGAAGCGCGCTCCCCGGTACTTGAGCGCGAACATGTCCTCGATGTCCGCCGGGTCCTCGCCACCGAAGCCGAGTTCGCCGCGCACCCGGGCGTGCCAGTACTCCGCCAGTGCTTCGGCCAACTGCACGGAGAGCCCGTGCAGTTCCAGGTAGTCGCGGTAGGAGTCGGAGGCGAAGAGCTGCGCCGTCGCCTCACCGATCCTGGATCCGACGGTGACCACCTGGAAGCCGACCACGTCGGTCTCGCCCGACTCCTCGGGGCGGAAGAAGTCGGCCAGGCACAGCCGCCGCCCGCGCCGCTGGCGCGGGAAGGTGAAGCGGGTGCGCTCGGAGCCGTCCTCGCCGAGGATGATCAGATCGTCGCCCTTCGACACACACGGGAAGTAGCCGTAGACCACGGCCGCCTCCAGCATGTTCTGGGTGTGCAGCTGGTCCAGCAAGCCGCGCAGCCGGGGGCGGCCCTCCGTCTCCACCAGCTCCTCGTACGACGGGCCGTCGCCGTGGCGGGCCTGCTTGAGGCCCCACTGGCCCTTGAACAGCGCGCCCTCGTCGAGCCAGGAGGCGTACTCCTTGAGCTGGATGCCCTTGATCACCCGGGTGCCCCAGAACGGCGGCTCGGGGAGACGGTTGTCGGTCGCCACATCGGAGCGTACGGAACCCTCGGGAGCCTCGGCGGGCTCCTCGGTCACCACCGCGGTCGCCCGTACCCTGCGCTGCTTGAGCTCGGGGAGGCTTGCGCCGGGGACGCCGCGCTTGACCGCGATCAGGGCGTCCATCAGGCGCAGTCCCTCGAAGGCGTCACGGGCGTAGCGGACCTCGCCCTCGTAGATCTCGTGGAGGTCCTGCTCGACGTAGGCGCGGGTGAGGGCCGCACCGCCGAGGATCACCGGATAGTCGGCGGCCAGCTTGCGCTGGTTGAGCTCCTCCAGGTTCTCCTTCATGATCACGGTGGACTTCACAAGGAGCCCCGACATGCCGATGACATCGGCCTTGTGTTCCTCAGCGGCTTCCAGGATCGCGGAGACGGGCTGCTTGATGCCCAGGTTGACGACGTTGTAGCCGTTGTTGGAGAGGATGATGTCCACAAGGTTCTTGCCGATGTCGTGGACATCGCCGCGGACGGTGGCGAGCACGATGGTGCCCTTGCCCGCCTCTTCACCTTCGGTCTTCTCCATGTGCGGTTCCAGATACGCCACCGCGGACTTCATGACCTCGGCGGACTGGAGCACGAACGGGAGCTGCATCTGGCCGGAACCGAAGAGGTCGCCGACCACCTTCATTCCGTCGAGCAGGATGTCGTTGACGATCTCGAGGGCCGGGCGCTGCTGAAGGGCCTCGTCCAGGTCGGCCTCCAGGCCGTTGCGCTCGCCGTCGATGATGCGCCGCTTGAGGCGCTCCTCGAGCGGCAGCGCCGCCAGTTCCTCGGCCTTGCCCGCCTTCAGGGACTTGGCGGTGGCCCCCTCGAACAGCGCCATCAGCTTCTGCAGCGGATCGTAGCCTTCGCTGCGCCGGTCGTAGATCAGATCCAGTGCGGTGCCGACCTGCTCCTCGTCGAAGCGCGCGATGGGCAGGATCTTGGACGCGTGCACGATCGCGGAGTCCAGGCCCGCCTTGGTGCACTCGTCGAGGAAGACGGAGTTCAGCAGGATGCGGGCGGCCGGGTTGAGGCCGAAGGAGATGTTGGACAGGCCGAGGGTGGTCTGGACGTCCGGGTGGCGGCGCTTGAGCTCGCGGATGGCCTCGATGGTGGCGATGCCGTCCTTGCGGGACTCCTCCTGGCCGGTGCAGATGGTGAAGGTCAGCGTGTCGATGAGGATGTCGGACTCGTGGATGCCCCAGTTCGCGGTGAGGTCCCTGATGAGCCGCTCGGCGATCTCCACCTTCTTCTCCGGGGTACGGGCCTGACCCTCCTCGTCGATGGTGAGCGCGATCAGAGCCGCTCCGTGCTCCTGGGCCAGACGGGTGACCTTGGCGAAGCGGGAGTCCGGTCCGTCGCCGTCCTCGTAGTTGACGGAATTGATGACCGCCCGGCCGCCGAGCTTCTCGAGCCCGGCCCGGAGGACCTCGACCTCGGTGGAGTCGAGCACGATGGGCAGGGTGGAGGCGGTGGCGAAGCGCCCGGCAAGTTCCTCCATGTCGGCGACACCGTCGCGGCCCACATAGTCGACGCACAGGTCGAGCATGTGCGCGCCTTCGCGGATCTGGTCACGGGCCATCTCCACGCAGTCGTCCCAGCGGCCTTCCAGCATGGCCTCGCGGAACTTCTTGGACCCGTTGGCGTTGGTCCGCTCCCCGATGGCGAGGTACGAGGTGTCCTGGCGGAACGGCACCGTCTGGTAGAGGGAAGCGGCGCCGGGCTCCGGGCGCGGCCGGCGCTCGGCGGGCGCCAGGTCGCGTACGCGCTCCACGACCTGCCGCAGATGCTCGGGGGTGGTACCGCAGCAGCCGCCGACCAGGGAGAGGCCATACTCGCTGACGAAGGTCTCCTGGGCGTCGGCGAGCTCGGAGGCGGTCAGCGGGTAGTGGGCTCCGTTCTTGCCGAGCACCGGCAGGCCGGCGTTCGGCATGCAGGACAGGGGGATCCGCGAGTGCCGGGCGAGATAGCGCAGGTGCTCGCTCATCTCGGCGGGCCCGGTGGCGCAGTTCAGCCCGATCATATCGATACCGAGGGGCTCCAGCGCCGTGAGGGCCGCTCCGATCTCGGAGCCGAGCAGCATGGTGCCGGTGGTCTCGACGGTGACCGAGCAGATCAGCGGCAGGCTGAGGCCGGTGGCCTCCATGGCGCGGCGGGCGCCGATGATCGCGGCCTTGGTCTGGAGCAGGTCCTGCGTGGTCTCCACGAGCAGCGCGTCGGCGCCGCCGGCGATCATCCCCTCGGCGTTCTGCTGGAAGGCATCGCGCAGTGTGAGGTACGGGGCGTGGCCGAGGGTGGGCAGTTTGGTGCCGGGGCCCATGGAGCCGAGCACCCAGCGCTGCTGTCCGGTGGCGACCGTGTACTCATCGGCGACCTCGCGGGCGATCCGGGCGCCGGCCTCCGACAGCTCGTACACCCGCTCCGCGATCTCGTACTCCGCCAGCGCGGCGAAGTTGGCACCGAAGGTGTTGGTCTCGACGCAGTCGACGCCGACGTCGAAGTACTCGCGGTGCACCGAGCGGACGATGTCCGGGCGGGTGACGTTCAGGATCTCGTTGCAGCCCTCGAGGTTCTGGAAGTCGTCCAGTGAGGGGTCCTGCGCCTGGAGCATCGTGCCCATGGCTCCGTCGGCCACCACCACACGGGTGGCGAGCGCCTCACGGAGGGCGTCGGCCCGGACCCTGTGCTCGGCGGGGACTGCAGGGACTGCGGACCCCGCGGGCGTCGCCGCGGGTGTCGTGCTGTCGGCGGAAGGGGTTGGCAACGAGGCCATGGATTGCTCCCTGGGATGCGACGGCTGTCGGCTTTGCGGACCCTCGGGGGCGCCGCACCCGGCCAGCCTAGCCGGGAGTCTCGATCTGTGGGGCGCTGTCCCAGCCGGTGGACGGCATGCCGTACCGGCAATCAGGTGATGACCCGATGATGTCCGAAACCGCGCGGTCTTGACACACTGTCCTCGCGGTAACACCTATTCGGCATCGGCCGATAGTGTTCAGCATTGTCGAACCCACGGGGAGAAAGGTCCGGGCGATGGCGAAGAACATCCAGTCGCTTGAACGGGCGGCGGCCATGCTGCGACTGCTCGCGGGCGGCGAGCGCCGGCTCGGGCTGTCCGATATCGCCTCGTCCCTCGGCCTCGCCAAGGGCACGGCGCACGGCATCCTGCGCACCCTCCAGGCGGAGGGCTTCGTGGAGCAGGACGACGCGTCGGGCCGCTATCAGCTGGGCGCGGAGCTGCTCCGGCTCGGCAACAGCTATCTGGATGTGCACGAGCTGCGGGCGCGGGCCCTGGTCTGGACGGACGACCTGGCCCGTTCCAGCGGCGAGAGTGTCCACCTGGGGGTGCTGCACCAGCACGGCGTGCTGATCGTCCACCACGTCTTCCGCCCCGACGACAGCCGCCAGGTGCTGGAGGTCGGCGCGATGCAGCCGCTGCACTCCACGGCACTGGGAAAAGTACTGGTCGCCTATGACCCCGTGGCCCACAGCGAGGTGCTGGAGATCGACCGCAAACAGTTCACCCCCCGCACGATCACGAGGCCCTCGGAGTTCGAGGAGCTGCTGGATCTGACCCGGGCGCGCGGCTGGGCGGCGGATCTCGAGGAGACCTGGGAGGGCGTGGCGGCGGTGGCCGCACCCATCCACGACCGTCGCCGGATGCCGGTCGGCGCGGTGGCCATCACGGGCGCGGTGGAGCGGGTGTGCAACGACGGCGAGCTGCGCTCCGAGCTGGTGGCGGCGGTACGGGACTGCGCCCGCGCCGTCTCCCGCGATCTGGGCGCGGGGCGCTTCTGACCGGGCCGGGCCCCTCGGGCCGGGACATACGCCGGGGTCCGTAGAGTCGCCGGCGCGACGATCGGCACGCCCCGCCATGACGTGGGGCGGCCCGCCGAATCATGCCGTCCCGGCGGCGGGACGCTGGCCGGATCCCGCCACGGAAGGCCTGCTGTCGGGCCCCTGCGAACCCGCACAAACCCCCCACACCAGGCGCTTCTGATCGTTCAGGCGCATCATCGATAACGATCGGGTTTTCAGCCACACAACCCTTGACGCCGTGTTAACCGCAGGGCAAAACTGCCGTTCAACGGTCGGCATTGTCGAACACCTACCGGTATTACACGCTAGAGTGTGGCAACGCCAAGGCCGGTACCGCTCTCATTCCTCGAGGGCGCGAACCGCGGAGGGGACCCGCTGGTTCGTCTTGCCCTGGACGCAAGTACTAAGGAGTCGCGGGTGTCCAGCTCCGACATCTTCATCGGCGAGGTCATAGGGACCGCCACACTCATCCTGCTCGGCGCCGGCGTTGTCGCCGCCGTCGTGCTCAAGCGCTCCAAAGCGCAAAACGCCGGCTGGCTGGCCATCACCTTCGGGTGGGGCTTCGCAGTCCTGACCGCTGTCTACATCTCCGCCCCGCTGTCCGGTGCCCACCTGAATCCAGCGGTCACCCTGGGTATCGCCATCACCAGCGGCGACTGGAGCCAGGTCTGGCTCTACTGGCTGGGCCAGCTGATCGGCGCCATGATCGGCGCCTTCGTGGCCTGGCTCGCGTACGCCGGACAGTTCAAGGCCCATCTGACGGATCCGGAGATCATCTCCGCTCCGCCGCACGAGGAAGGTCTGGTCAGCGAGAAGGCTGCCCCCAAGGCAGGTCCGGTGCTCGGCATCTTCTCCACCGGCCCGGAGATCCGTGTCGTCTGGCAGAACCTCGCCACCGAGATCATCGGCACCTTCGTTCTGGTGCTCGCCGTACTCACCCAGGGCCTCAACGACAGCGGCAAGGGTCTCGGCCCGGTCGGCGGTCTGATGGTCGCCCTGGTGGTCGTCGGCATCGGTCTGTCTCTCGGTGGACCGACGGGCTACGCGATCAACCCCGCGCGTGACCTCGGCCCCCGCATCGTCCACGCCCTGCTGCCGCTGCCGAACAAGGGTGGCTCCGACTGGGGGTACGCCTGGATCCCCGTCGTCGGTCCGCTGATCGGTGCGGCCATCGCCGCGGGTATCTACAACATCGCATTCGCGTGAGCCGTACGTCCTTTCCTCAGATTTCCGGGAGTACACCGTGACCGACGCACACACCGCCGGCCCGTTCATCGCGGCCATCGATCAGGGCACCACCTCCTCACGCTGCATCGTCTTCGACAAGGACGGCCGGATCGTCTCGGTCGAACAGAAGGAGCACGAGCAGATCTTCCCGAAGCCGGGCTGGGTCGAGCACAACGCCAGCGAGATCTGGACCAACGTCCAGGAGGTCGTGGCCGGCGCCATCGAGAAGGGCGGCATCTCCGCCGCCGACGTCAAGGCCATCGGCATCACCAACCAGCGTGAGACCACGTTGCTGTGGGACAAGACCACGGGCGAGCCCGTCCACAACGCCCTCGTGTGGCAGGACACCCGCACCGACGCGCTCTGCAGGGAGCTCGGCCGCAACGTCGGGCAGGATCGATTCCGCCGTGAGACCGGTCTTCCGCTGGCGAGCTACTTCTCCGGCCCCAAGGTCCGCTGGCTGCTGGACAACGTCCCGGGTCTGCGCGAGCGCGCCGAGCGTGGGGAGATCCTCTTCGGCACCATGGACTCCTGGGTCATCTGGAACCTCACCGGCGGTGTCGACGGCGGACACCACGTCACCGACGTCACCAACGCCTCGCGCACCATGCTGATGAACCTCCACACCATGGAGTGGGACGAGAAGATCGCCCAGTCCATGGAGGTACCCATGGAGGTACTGCCGGAGATCCGCTCGTCCGCCGAGGTGTACGGCCAGGTCAAGGGCGGCGTCCTGGACGGCGTCCCGGTCGCTTCGGCGCTCGGCGACCAGCAGGCGGCGCTGTTCGGCCAGACCTGCTTCGCCGAGGGTGAGGCGAAGTCCACCTACGGCACCGGCACCTTCCTGCTGATGAACACCGGCAGCAAGATCATCAACTCGTACTCGGGTCTGATCACCACCGTCGGCTACAAGATCGGCGACGACGCCCCGGTGTACTCGCTCGAGGGCTCCATCGCCGTCACCGGCTCCCTCGTGCAGTGGATGCGCGACCAGATGGGCCTGATCAACTCGGCGGCGGAGATCGAGACCCTCGCGTCCTCGGTCGAGGACAACGGCGGCGCCTACTTCGTCCCCGCCTTCTCCGGCCTGTTCGCCCCGTACTGGCGCTCCGACGCCCGCGGTGTGATCGCCGGACTGACCCGCTATGTCACCAAGGCGCACATCGCGCGCGCCGTTCTCGAGGCCACCGCCTGGCAGACCCGCGAGATCACCGACGCCATGACCAAGGACTCCGGCGTCGAGCTCACCTCGCTCAAGGTCGACGGCGGAATGACCTCCAACAACCTGCTGATGCAGACGCTCGCCGACTTCCTCGACGCACCGGTGGTGCGGCCGATGGTCGCCGAGACGACCTGCCTCGGCGCGGCCTACGCCGCCGGCCTGGCCGTCGGCTTCTGGCCCGACACCGACGCCCTGCGCGCCAACTGGCGCCGGGCCGCCGAGTGGACCCCCCACATGGACCCTGCCAAGCGTGACAGGGAGTACAAGGACTGGCTCAAGGCCGTGCAGCGGACCATGGGCTGGATCGAGCACGACGAGAGCTGACGAGGAGCACCAAAGATGACCACCCTCCAGAGCGTCCCCGTCCCGGGGACGCACCCGGCCTCCGGTTCGTTGCCGAGCCGCGCCGAGACCCGGGAGCAGCTTGCCAAGGCGACGTACGACCTCCTGGTGATCGGCGGCGGCATCCTGGGCATCTCCACTGCCTGGCATGCCGCGCAAGCCGGACTGCGGGTGGCCCTGGTGGACGCCGGCGACTTCGCCGGCGCCACCTCATCCGCCTCCTCCAAGCTGCTCCACGGCGGTCTGCGCTACCTCCAGACCGGCGCGGTCAAGCTGGTCGCGGAGAACCACTTCGAGCGCCGTGCGGTCTCCCGGCAGGTGGCCCCCCATCTGTCGAACCCCCTGACCTTCTACCTTCCGGTCTACAAGGGCGGACCGCACGGCGCCGCGAAGCTGGGCGCGGGAGTCTTCGCCTACTCGGCGCTCTCCGCGTTCGGTGACGGCGTGGGCCATGTGATCTCCCCGGGGAAGGCACAGCGCGATGTGCCCGAGCTGCGCACGGAGAACCTGCGGGCCGTGGCCGTGTACGGCGACGACCAGATGAACGACTCGCGTATGGCACTGATGACGGTCCGCGCGGCCGTCCAGTCCGGAGCGGTCGTGCTCAACCACGCCGAGGTCACCGGTCTGCGCTTCACCCAGGGCCGGGTCACGGGTGCGGAGCTCAGGGACCGCACGGACGGCACCGAGTTCGGCGTCGACGCCCGGCTGGTGCTCAACGCGACCGGACCGTGGGTGGACCACCTGCGGAAGATGGAGGACCCGAAGGCGGCGCCCTCCATCCGTCTCTCCAAGGGCGCCCACCTGGTACTGAAGCGGACGGCCCCGTGGAAGGCCGCTCTGGCGACCCCGATCGACAAGTACCGCATCACCTTCGCCCTCCCCTGGGAGGACATGCTCCTGCTCGGTACGACCGACGAGGAGTACGAGGGCGACCCGGCGGATGTCTCGGTCAATGAGAAGGACACCTCGCAGATCCTGGACGAGGCGGCCTACTCCATCCGCGACCAGCAGCTATCCCGCGATCTGATCACCTACTCGTTCGCGGGTCTGCGGGTGCTGCCCGGTGGCCCCGGCGGCACCTCTCAGGCCAAGCGCGAGACGGTGGTCACCGAGGGTCGCGGCGGGATGCTGTCGGTGGCCGGCGGAAAGTGGACGACATTCCGCCACATCGGGCGCACGGTGATGGCCAAGCTGGCCGCGCTGCCGGGCCGGCCGCTGGCCGACGACATGGAGCCGCTCTCGCAGCTGCCGAAGAAGCTCCCGCTGCCGGGCATAGCCAATCCCCGCGCGGTGGCCCACCGGCTGCTGGTGGACGGGCCCGCGCCCGGCCCCCGTATGGCCGCCGACACCGCACGGCACCTGGCCACGCACTACGGTTCGCTGTCGTTCGACATCGCGCGCCTGGTGAGCCAGTCCCCCGAGCTCGGCGAGCGGATCCACCCCGACGCCCCGGAGATCTGGGCTCAGGTGGTCTACGCTCGCGATCATGAGTGGGCCGAGACCGCGGACGACGTGCTGCGCCGGCGCACGACCCTGACGATCCGCGGCCTTGCCACGGACGACATCCGCACCAAGGTCGAGGACCTGCTGGAGCGCACGCCCTGACAGGGCCTGGGCTGGGTCCGGGCAGGGTCTGAACCAGAGGTTCCGCGCCGGATGCGGCGACGGGGGCGGCTCGTACTGCGAGCCGCCCCCGTCTTCTGTGCGTCCCCTGTGCACGCCACCGGCCGTGCAGTCCCAACTGCTCGTCGGGGCACTGGGGATCGAAGTTCACCCGGCCGTGCACAGGGGCTCGGGCGGGCTTCCCTGAAGCCGTAAGGTTGGTCCGTACACAAGGAAACGTCGGAAGGAGGCACTGGGTGATCGAGCTCGAGGGGGTTCCCGAGCTGATCGACCCGGTCATGGTGGCCGCGTTCGAGGGCTGGAACGACGCCGGCGACGCTGCCTCCACCGCGGTCGCGCATCTGGACCGGGAGTGGAAGGGCGAGGTGTTCGCGGCGCTTGACGCCGAGGACTACTACGACTTCCAGGTCAACCGGCCGACTGTGTGGCTGGACGGCGGGGTACGGAAGATCGTCTGGCCCACCACCCGGCTCTCCGTGGTCCGGGTCGGCGGCGAGAAACCCCGCGACCTGGTACTGGTGCGCGGGATCGAGCCGTCCATGCGCTGGCGCTCGTTCTGCAACGAGCTGCTGGGCTTCGCCCATGAGCTGGGCGTGGAGATGGTCGTGATCCTGGGCGCGCTGCTCGGCGACACTCCGCACACCCGTCCGGTGCCGGTCAGCGGAGTCACATCGGACCCCGACCTGGCCAGAACGATGGATCTGGAGGAGACCCGCTACGAGGGCCCGACCGGCATCGTCGGCATCCTCCAGGAGGCGTGCACCCATGCCGGTGTGCCGGCGGTGTCCCTGTGGGCTGCTGTTCCGCACTACGTCTCCCAGCCGCCCAACCCGAAGGCGACGCTGGCCCTGCTGAACCGGCTGGAAGACCTCATCGGCCTCCGCATTCCGCTGGGTGAACTCCCGGAGGACGCACGGGCCTGGCAGCTCGGTGTCGACCAACTCGCCTCCGAGGACAGCGAAGTGGCGGAATACGTCCAGACGCTGGAGGAGGCGCGGGACACCGCCGAGCTTCCCGAGGCCTCCGGCGAAGCGATCGCGCGCGAGTTCGAGCGCTATCTGCGGCGGCGGGACGGTGGTCCGGCCTCCGGACAGGGGCAGCCGGGCGGGCACGCGACGGACGGCGGCGACGGCGGCTCCTATCTGCGCGATCCGTCGAGCGGGCGGACCCGCCCGCCCAGACCGCAGCGGCCGGATCCGGAGCAGGAGTCCGGGGATGATCCGGACTCACGGGACTCGTCCGAGGACTGAGCGAAGGGACCGAGCGGGGCGGTGCCGTACCGGCACCGCCCCGCTGTCGTGTCCTGTGTGTCGCCTGCGCCGTCGTTCCAGGTCCTGTCCCGGGCCTAAGCGCTGTCCCGTATTCCCCGGCGGGCGCACGACGACAGCTACGGCACCTCCGCTGCGTTGTCGAATCGCCCGAATACGCCCAGTATGAGGACGACCCTCCGCCTTGCGATGCACCGCATCTGACGCCGTGCGCTGATCCACCGGGGATTACGGGACAGCCCTCAGAGAGCGACACCCAACAGGGCGTCCACGGCACGCGACACGAGGCCCGGGGCGCCCTCGTCCGTGCCGCCGTCGGTCTGCTGCCGCGCGGCCCAGCGGTCGACGGCGGCCAGTGCGGCAGGAGCGTCCAGGTCGTTGGCGAGGGCCTCGCGGATCTCCTCGACGAGGGCGTCGGCCGACGGTCCGTCGGGCCGCGAGACGGCGGCGCGCCAGCGGGCCAGACGGCCCTCGGCGTCCCGGAGCACCTGGTCGGTCCACTCCCAGTCGGCGCGGTAGTGGTGGGACAGCAGCGCCAGCCGGATCGCGGCCGGGTCGGTCCCGTCACGGCGCAGCGTGGAGACGAACACCAGGTTGCCCTTGGACTTCGACATCTTCTCGCCGTCCAGCGCCACCATTCCGGCATGGACGTACGCCTTGGCGAACGGGTGCTCGCCGGTGAGGGCCTGGGCGTGCGAGGCGCCCATCTCGTGGTGCGGGAAAGCCAGATCGGAGCCGCCGCCCTGGACGTCGAAGCCCATGCCCAGGTGGTCGAGGGCGATGGCGACGCACTCGATGTGCCAGCCCGGGCGTCCTTGTCCGAGGCTGCCCCCGTCCCAGCTCGGCTCGCCCTCGCGGGCGGCCATCCAGAGCATGGGGTCGAGAGGGTTCTTCTTGCCGGGGCGCTCGGGGTCGCCCCCGCGCTCGGCGGACAGGGCCCGCATCACCTCGGCGTCGTAGCGGGAGACCTCACCGAAGTGCGGGTCGGACTCCACGGAGAAGTAGACGTCGCCGTCCAGCTCGTACGCGGCACCCGCGTCGCGCAGCCGCTCCACGAGCGGGACGATTCCCGGTATCGCCTCGACGGCGCCGATGTAGTGCTTGGGGGGAAGCATCCGCAGCGCGGTCATGTCCTCCCGGAACAGCGAGGTCTCGCGCTCGGCGAGCGCCATCCAGTCCTCGTCGTCCCGCTTCGCACGGGCGAGCAGGGGATCGTCGACGTCCGTGACGTTCTGGACGTAGTGGACCTGCCGCTTGGTGTCGAGCCACACACGCTGAACGAGGTCGAACGCGTTGTAGGTCGCCGCGTGACCGATGTGGGTCGCGTCATACGGGGTGATACCGCAGACGTAGATACGGGCGACGGGACCGGGGTCGAGGGTCACCGGACCCCTGGTCGACGTGTCGTGGATCCGGAGGTCGCGGCCCTTGCCGGGCAGGGCGGGGACCTCAGAAGCGGGCCAGGCATGCATGCCATGAGCGTAACCGGATGCGGCTTCCGGATACGAACCGGATATCGGCTCTTGGCTGGTTGGGCACTCTTGCGCGGTTCGGTGAGCTGGCGGTATGGCGCTGGTTGCGGAGACGGTACCGAGGGGCCATACCGGTGGCGGGGCCGCATCGGTGGCCGGAACGCCCCGGCCGGGTCAGACGGGCGGCCAGGGGATGGCGGGCCAGTTTCCGGACGGTTCCGGGTGGTGTCCGTCCGCCAGCAGGTCGGCCACCCGCGACCGGACGGCCGCCACCTCGGCGGCCGTGAGCAGCTTCGCCAGCCGGCCCGCGAGGCACGAACCATCACCGAGTGCGGTGGCGAGCGCCCCGAGGACCTCCCTGGTGTCCGCTGTGAGTGGCTCCCCCGCCCAGCCCCACAGCAGGGTGCGGAGCTTGTCCTCCACGTTGAAGGTGACGCCGTGATCGATCGCGTACAGGCGACCGTCCGCCGTCGGAAGCAGATGACCACCCTTGCGGTCACCGTTGTTGATCACCGCGTCGAGCACGGCGAGCCGCCGCAGCCGGGGATCGTCGGCGTGCACGAGCAGCGCTGTGCGGCCCTCCCCCACATCGGCGAGACCTACCGCCTTCCAGCCGTCGCCCGGCTCGTCCGTGTCGACCAGGGCGAGCAGCCCGTCGGCGGAAGGATCCGCCTCGATCCAGAGCTGGACCATGCCCTCGCCGTACGGGCCGTCCCTCAGCACGGTCGGCGGCACGAGACCCCACCCGGTCGCCTCGGAGATCTCGTACGCCGCGACCTCGCGTTGCGCGAGTGTCCCGTCGGGGAAGTCCCACAGGGGCCGCTCACCGGCGACCGGCTTGTAGACGCAGTGCGCCTCCTCGCCGTCGTGGGCGACGGCGCAGAACAGCACCGCGTTGGACGCCTCGCGGACCCGCCCCTTCACCGTCAGCTCACCTTTGGTGAGCAGCTCGAGGGCGGTCACGCTCCGCGACGGTATCCGTTCTGGCGCGGACATACGTGTCCCTCCGGGTCGAGCGGCAGGCTGCACAGGGGGCACGGCGGCCGCCCCGCGTTCACGACGTCCAGGGCACGCTTGGCGAAAGCCCTCGCCTGCGCCCCGCTCAGCCGGACGCGCAGCATCGGCGGTCCGTTCTCCTCGTCCTGCAGCAGCCGTTCCTCGGCCTCGGCGAGATCCTCCTCGGAGTCCGCGTCGAGCTCGACGAGCGCCTGCGCCTCGACGATCATGCGCTCTTCCTCGCCGTCCCAGGCCAGCGCCATCGTGCCGACCCTGAACTCCTCCTCCACCGGAGCGTCGAGCGGTGCGGTGTCGGCGACGTCCGTGGGGGCCATGGCCGGCACGGGGGCGTTGCCCCCGGTGCGCCGCACCACTTCGTCGAGCAACTCGTCGATCCGCTCGGCGAGCGCCGCGACCTGGGTCTTCTCCAGGGCGACGCTGGTGGTGCGTCCGCCCGCGGAAGCCTGGAGGAAGAAGGTGCGGCGTCCAGGCAGCCCGACCGTACCGGCCACGAAGCGGTCCGGCGGGTCGTAGAGGAATACCTGACGGGACACGTCCTGTCTCCCTTGAGAATCAGCGGGCTTTCGGCCCGTCCACCCTACTGCGCCAACCGATCACCGTGCGCCCGCGCCGCCCCCGACCACGGCCGCTCCGTCCTGTGCCTCCGCGGTGTGCTTCGCGGGCGCCAGAGTGCCGAAGTCCCCGGTGTCTCCGAGCCGGAGCAGGAAGGGGCGGGTGCGCGTGTAGCGGATGGCCGTCACGGAACACGGTTCGACATGGATCCGCTGGAAGAGGTCGAGGTGCATGCCGAGTGCGTCCGCCACCAGGGACTTGATGATGTCGCCGTGCGAGCACATCAGATAGACCACGTCCTCGCCGTGCTCCTGCGCCAGACGTGAGTTCCAGTCGCGTACGGCGTCCACGGCACGTGCCTGCATGGCGCGCATCGACTCGCCACCGGGGAACGCCGCCGCGGAGGGATGCCGCTGGACGACCTGCATCAGGGGCTCGTCGGCGAGCTCCGCGAGCTTGCGCCCCGACCAGTCGCCGTAGTGGCACTCGCCGATCCGCTCGTCGGTGTGCAGCGGCAGTCCCGGTCGCGCGTCCAGGAGCGGCTGGAGGGTCTCCAGACAGCGCTGGAGCGGGCTGGTGACCACGGCGGCGAGCGCCACGGGGGCGAGGCGTCCGGGCAGCGCGGCGGCCTGGAGCCCACCACGCTCGTCGAGGCCGACTCCGGGCGTCCAGCCGGCGAGTACCCCGGCGGTGTTGGCGGTGGAGCGTCCGTGGCGTACGAGGATCAACGTGGCCATGCCGGTCAGCGTAATGCCGACCGGGCGGCGGGGAGCCGTCCGGGTGCGGGCGGGCGCCGGGCGCGGAAGAATGCGCGCCGTGATCGTGGATTGCGCCATCTACCGGGAGGGCCGCCGCACCAAGGGTCCCGATGATCTGTCCGATGCCCTCGCCGAGGCCCGGGCGAGCGGGGACGCCTTCCTGTGGATCGGACTCCACGAGCCGACGGCGGCGGAGTTCGACCGCGTCAGCAGCGAGTTCGGACTGCACGCGCTGGCCGTGGAGGATGCGCTCAGCGCGCATCAGCGGCCCAAGCTGGAGGTGTACGACGATTCGCTTTTCGTGGTCCTCAAGCCGCTGAAGTACGACGCCGAGACCGACACCGTCTCCGCCGATGAGGTGATGGTCTTCATCGGGGACTCGTTCGTGGTCACGGTGCGGCACGGGGAGAGCGCGCCGCTCCACTCCGTACGGCTGCGCCTGGAGGCCTCTCCGGACGTGCTCAGACACGGTCCGACCGCAGTGCTCTACGCCGTCTGCGACGCGATCGTGGACCACTACATCGAGGTCGCGAGCGAGCTCCAGATCGACATGGAGGGCCTGGAGGCGGAGGTCTTCGCGCCAGAGGGGGGCGGCTCCAGGAACACCGCGGCGAGGATCTACACCTTCAAGCGCCAGGTGCTGGAGTTCCGCCGGGCGACCGGACCGCTGGCTGCGCCGGTGGAACGGCTCACGAACGCGACGGTCCCCTTCGTCCACGAGCACGCCCAGCCGTTCTTCCGTGATGTGAGCGACCATCTGATGCGGGTCAACGAACAGGTGGAGGGGCTCGACCGGCTGCTCTCGGACATCCTGGCGGCGCACCTCGCGCAAATGGGCGTACGGCAGAACGACGACGTGCGGAAGATCTCGGCCTGGGCCGCCATGGTCGCCGTTCCGACGATGGTCGCGGGGGTCTACGGAATGAACTTCGGGCACATGCCCGAGCTGGGCTGGACTTGGGGGTATCCGGCGGTCCTGCTGCTGATGGCGGCTGTGGTGTACGGGCTGTACCGGCTGTTCAAGCGTCGCGGATGGCTGTGACGCGGGTGCGGGCCGCACCCGCGTGCCCGGTTCACGGTGGTCAGATGACGGGAGCCGTCGTCGCCGGGCCGCCGAGGGCATTGCGCCGTTCGGGCATCTTCAGGCTGACCATGCGCCGCCAGCCTCCGGCGCGCTCATAGGCGTACATCGCGTGGATGCCCGCGGCGAGAGCCGCCGACTTGGCCTTCGGCCAGCGCAGCAGCCTGCCCATATGGGACATGACGGCGAGGCTGACGTCCCGGTAGACGGTGATCTCGGTGAGGGCGCACTCGTGCAGGGTGCGCTGGATCGCACGCCCGTGCCCGGCGTGGGCGAGGCGGAGCAACTCTTCGTGGCAGTAGGCCAGATGGTTGTCCTCGTCGTGGCAGATCTGCCGGATGGCCTTCCCGACCTCGGGGTGGTCGCCGAAGTACCTGACCAGCATGTCCATCTGGTCGGCCGCGCGCTGCTCCGTGACCCGGCTGTGGGAGAGATAGACGATGATGTCCCGCTCGCTCAGCCGCTGGTCCTGGCGGAGCTTGTCGTGGGCGAGGCCGATGCCCTGACGCTCCAGGAGCATGGTGTAGTCCGTCTCGGGCGGGACGTCGACCGGATCGAGCCCACGCTTCTTCAGCAGCCCGTTGAAGATCCGCCCGTGCTTGTCCTCGTCCGCGCCGTGCCGGGTGATCTTCGGCGCTAGCTCGCACATGGAGTCAGGCACCAGTGCCGCGATCCTGCCGTTCTCCCAGCCGCCCTGCGTCTCGCCGCTGGCCGCGATCGAGCAGAAGAGCTGGTAGGAGTCATCGCTGTCGAGGATTTCCTGGAACAGGCTTCGGGCCGAGAGCATCACTGCCACCTCCAGTCGGACACCCGCAATGAACGAGTCAAATGCGGACCGGCCAGTCAGGCAACCGAGGGAGCGGAGGACTCAGCCAAAAGAAGGAGCGCGCCGGGGGCGCCGGAGAGCGCGCATCCACGCGGCTGCCCCTGGCGCCGTGACCCGCGGACGCCCGACGCGTTGGACGCCGTGACGGCCGTGGCGGGGATGACCCCCGAGCCCCCACCACGGCCGCAGGCATGTCACCCACGTCGGATCACGCGTCCCGGGCCGGATCAGGCGAGCCCGGAGCGCTCCAGGGCGTCGGTGCCGGCCCGCAGGGCGGCGAGCCGCTCGTCCAGGGTGAAGCCCGCCGGGGCGAGCGTCAGCGTGGTGACCCCGGCCGCGGCGTAGGCCTGCATCCGCTCGGCGATCCGCTCCACGGGGCCGAGCAGCGCCGTCGAGTCGACCAGCTCGTGCGGCACGGCCGCGGCTGCGCCGTTCTTGTCCCCGGAGAGGTACTTCTCCTGGATCTCCGCGGCTTCCTTCTCGTAGCCCATGCGCTGGGCGAGCTGGTTGTAGAAGTTCTGCTTCCGGCTGCCCATGCCGCCGACGTACAGAGCCGTGTACGGGCGGAACATGTCCGCGAGGCCCCTGACGTCGTCGCCGAGGGCGAGCGGGAGGGTCGGGCAGACGTCGAAGCCGTCCATGGTCTTGCCGGCCTTCTCGCGGCCCGCGCGGATGTGGCGGATCGCGGTGTCCTCGATGTGCTCGGCGGCGGCGAAGAGCAGCAGGGCGCCTTCGGCGATCTCACCGGTCTGCTCGAGGTTCTTGGGCCCGATCGCGGCGATGTAGACCGGGATCTGCTCCCGCTGGGGGTGCACGGTCAGCTTGATGGGCTTGCCCGGGCCACCCGGCAGCGGAAGGGTCCAGTGCTCGCCCTCGTAGCTGAGGCGCTCGCGGGTCAGGGCCTTGCGGACGATCTCGACGTACTCACGGGTGCGGGCGAGGGGCTTGTCGAACTTCACGCCGTACCAGCCCTCGGAGACCTGCGGCCCCGAGACGCCGAGGCCGAGCCGGAAACGCCCGCCGGAGAGGGTGTCGAGGGTGGCCGCGGTCATGGCGGTCATCGTGGGCTGGCGGGCGGGGATCTGGAAGATCGCGGAGCCGATGTCGATGCTCTCGGTGTGAGCGGCGACCCAGGCCAGGACGGTCGGCGCGTCGGAGCCGTATGCCTCGGCGGCCCAGCACACGTCATAGCCGAGGCGGTCCGCCTCCTGCGCGACGGCGAGGTTGTCGCCGTCCATGCCGGCGCCCCAGTAGCCAAGATTGATCCCGAGCCGCATACCGCTCCCCTTACCGATGAGTAACGTCCTTCTTCGCGGACTCTAGCGCGACGGTCCCGGATTCGTCAGGAGTGACTTATCCACAGGGTGGATTCGGGTGGAGCCCTGGCCAGTAATCTCGCCGCATGGAGCAGAGGCATCTCGGCCGTACCGGCCTGCGTGTGTCCCGGATCGGGCTCGGCACCCTCACCTGGGGGCGCGGCACCGACGAGCACGACGCCGCTGAGCAGGCGAAGGCCTTCTGGGAGGCGGGCGGCACGCTGGTCGACACGGCCGACGTGTACGGCGGCGGGGAGGCCGAGTACCTGCTCGGGCGCCTCATGGAACGGCTGGTGCCACGTCGTGATCTGGTCATCGCGACGAAGGCGGGAAGCGTGCTGGAGCCGGACCGCAGGTTCGACTGCTCTCGCGGCCATCTGCTGGCCGCCCTGGACGCGTCGCTGGACCGCCTCGGCACGGACCACGTCGATCTCTGGCAGATCCATGCCTTCGACCCGCTGACCCCCCTGGAGGAGACCCTCCAGGCCCTTGACCTCGCCGTGAGCAGCGGACGCGCGCGATACGCGGGTGTGTCGAACTTCTGTGGCTGGCAGCTGTCGAAGGCGGCCACGTGGCAGCTCGCCGCTCCGGGCATACGGACGCGGCTGGCGAGCACGCAGATGGAGTACTCGCTGCTGCAGCGCGGGGTCGAGCGCGAGGTGCTGCCGGCGGCGATGGACCTGGGTGTGGGGCTGCTGCCGTCGTCCCCGCTGGGGCGCGGGGTGCTCACGGGCAAATACCGGACGGCGACGCCGGCGGACTCGCGCGGGGCGTCGGAGACGATGGCGGGGTTCGTCGAGCCCTATCTCGACGACACGGCGAGCCGCATCGTCGACGCGGTGGCCACGGCGGCGGACGGCCTGGCGACCACCCCGCTCGAGGTGGCGCTCGCCTGGGTGCGCGACCGTCCCGGAGTGGTGGCGCCCATCGTCGGGGCACGCACCGCGAAGCAGCTCGAGGCGGCGTTGTCAGTGGAGGGCCTTAGTCTGCCTGACGAAATCTGCCAGGCGCTCGACGACGTGTCGGCGCCCGTGCACCGCTATCCCGACCAGGACTGGAGCACGCTGTGACTGCGCAACCCGGGGCGAACCCCGGCCCCCCGGAGGACGAGCACGAGGACGCCGCAGTCCTGGACGGCGTGGACACCGGGGAGGCAGCCGGGGAGCCCCCGTCCGAGGAGAGCGAGCAGGACGGCGGGGGCGGGCTCTCCGAGACGGAGGCCGAGCTGGCGGCGCAGCGGGAGCTGAGGGCGAAGATCGAGCGGCGCAAGGCCGAGAAGGCCGGCCCGGTCGAGGCGGGGGCGAAGCTGAGCGGAACGGCCGCCGACCTGCTGGCGGCGGTGCGGGCGGTGGAGAGCGGACAGACGGGGAGCGCGGCGTTCGAGCAGGCCACCGCGCCGAGGCCGCCGGCCGCCTCGTCCATGCCCCGGCCGGCGCGGCCTCGGGAACCGGAGCGCGGGCCTCGGCAGGCCGACCCCGCGGCGGTCGCCGCGGTGCTGGAGGTGCTCGTGTCGGGCGGTGCCCCCGAGGGACTCGCGGAGCGGGTCGCCGGGGTGCTCGGGGAGCGGGCCGCACAGGTGCTGCGTGACGATCCCTGGCGGCTGCTGGGCGTGCCGGGTGTCCGGCCGGAGCAGGCCGACGGTTTCGCCAGGGCCCTGCTCGGCGCCGAGTGCGAACCGGGCGACACACGGCGTGCGGTGGGTCTGGTGACCTGGCTGCTGGAGCAGGCCGCGCGGCAGGGCCACACCGCGCTGGAGGCGTCCGCCCTGCACGAGGCGCTCGGTGCACGCTCCATGCCGGACCCCCGGGAAGCGCTCGAGCAGGTCATCGCCGAAGGCGCCGTTCTGGTGTTCCAGGACGGGCTGGAAGAAGACGGCTACGAGGACGAAGGGGCCCAGGAGGGGGCGGACGGATCCGGGGAGGCGGAGCACGGCGGAGACACGGGGAAGGATCGGCCGGAAGTGCCGGTCCTCGTGGGTCTCGACCGCTACGCCCTCGCGGAGGAGAGCCTTGCCGACGGCATGGCCCGCCTGGTGCGGACGGGTCCGGGCGACACCTGGGAAGGGCCCGAGCTGGTGCGGGCGGCCGCCGGCCATGGGCTGATCGTGCACACGGGCGGCGAGGCGGCGCGCTCCGAGGCCCTGGCGCTGGTCGAGGCGGCCCGCGCGCAGGGGCTGCGTGCGGTGATCGCGACCCACAGCGAGAACGGCCGCCGGCGGCTGGCTGCCGGCGACGAGGCGGTCACCGTACGGGGGCTGCTCTCCGGCGCCCAGGGTCCCGGCCGGGACGAGGACGGCAGCCTCGCGCTCGACGTGCTTGCCGTGCTCGACGCGCCGCAGCTCGATGTCGAGACCGCCGCGACGCTGGTGGAGTCCCTCTCCGACGGCAGCCGGCTGATGCTGAGCGGTGACCCCGGGGTGCTGGGCTCGGCAGGTGCGGGGCGGGTCTTCGCCGATGTGCTGGCGGCCCGGGTGTGTCCGCAGATCGCCTCGCGGGTGCCCGACCCCGGCCCGATCGGTGAGTTGGTCTCGGGCATCGGGATCGGTGAGCTGAACCAGGTGGCGGCGCCGGGCAAGGAGGTCGTGATCGTCCCGGTCAGGGACGCCGCCGAGGCCGTGCACCGTACGGTCCAGCTGGTCGCGGACTCGGTGCCGCGGGCGATCGGCGTCCCGTCGGACCGGACCCAGGTGATCACGGTCGGCCATGGCGGCTCGGCGGGCACCCGCGCGCTCAACGCGGCACTCAAGGAACGGCTCAATCCCGGCCCTGGTCGCTTCGGGGGTTTCGATCCGGGTGACCGGGTGGCGTATGCCCCGGGTCCCGGGCGGACCCTGTGCGGCACGGTCGTTTCGGCGGATAGGGAGGGCCTGAGTATCGACTGCGAGGGGACGCCCGTGGTCGTCCCACGGGAGCAGCTCGGAGCGGCGCTGCGGCACGGCTGGGCGCTCACTGCACACCAGGCGGCGGGAAGCCGCTGGCCGGCCGCTGTCGTCGTGCTCCCGGGAGACGCCGCACAGGGCCTGAGTCGTCCCTGGGTCTATACCGCCTTCAGCCGCGGTGAGCAGCACCTCTCGGTGGTCCACGGCGTGGAGCAGGCCCTGGCGCACGCGGTCGCCCAGGTCCCGGCCCAGGCCCGCACGACCCGTCTGCGCACCCTGCTGGAGGGGCTGCTGGCCGCGCAGGACGCATAAGGCCACATGCCCCCGGCCAGCGGACCGCCCGCCTGACGGCGGCTCGGGCGGGCGGTCCGGGACCGAAGCGTCCTCGGGGCCGGTCAGGTGTCCGCCGAGTCCAGGTCGCCGTCGAGGTCCTCGTCGAGATCGTCCTCGTCGAAGACCGCGCTGACGTCGAAGCGGCACACCACCCGCTCGGGGTCAGCCTGGTCGAACGGCGTACTCAGCCATTCCCCCGGCTCGGGGAGCTCGTCCAGCGCGGAGACCCACAGCGTGGAGTCTCCCTCCTCGAGGCCGAACTCCTTGTGCCGGGACGCGATTTCATCCGCTTCGTACTCACCGAAGAGCACGCCGAGCGCGGCGTGCACGCTGGTGCCCACCATGGCCGCCGTACGGTCGGGGGTGTCGTCCCGGTCCACATCGGCGATGCGCTGGGCCTGGGCGAGCAGTCGCTGCGGGTGAGCCACGGCGTAGTCACGCCGGATGAGCACGCTCAGGGCGTTTGGCTCTTCGGGACCGGCATAGGACGGAAGGGAGTCATCCGCTCCGGGAATCTCGAAGGGGGTGACTTCGTCATAGCGGTCATACAGGCGTTCGTCATAGGCCTCGGCTGCCGCGGCGAGAGCGTTGAAGGCGTCGTATACCGCCGGGTCGTCCTCTCCCGTGCGGCGCTCGACCGCTTCGAGGTGACGGTCCAGCGCGGCTTTGACCGCCTCGGCGGCGGCGCGAACCTCGGCAGCTGCGGGCTGCTCAGGAGCGGATGCATCAGACATAGGGAAGACGCTATCCGTACCGGGGCTCTGCCCGCACAATAGATGCGATGCCGGAATACGAATTTGTCGACGTGTATGTGCCGCGCGGGGTCTCTCGCAAGGAGGCGACCCGTCTGCTGACCGACCATGCCGAGTACGGACACTGGGAGTTGGACCGACTGAGTCTCCGCCGGGATGGCAGCCGCAAGGTGCGGCTGCGCCGGCGCATCATTCGTCAGGTTCGCGCCACATGGTGAGTCCCTGCCGCAGGAAAAGACGGATCGGGCCCGCTGCTGCGGGCCCGATCCGTTTACACGCCGCTGGGTAGCGTCTCGCTCACGCTGAGGCGCGGGCCTTGCGGTAGAGGATCGCACCGCCGAGCAGTGCGGCGCCCGCGGGGAGCACGAAGCCGAGCGAGCCCGCACCGGTGTGCGCGAGCTGGTCCGTGGCCCTGGGCGGGGTGACGGTGTTGGTTCCCGGGGTGTTCGGGACGGTCGGCGTCTCCGGCGTTCCGGGCTGGCCCGGCTCACCAGGTTCACCAGGTTCACCAGGTTCCCCCGGCTCCCCCGGCTCCCCCGGCTCCCCCGGCTCCCCCGGCTCCCCCGGCTCACCAGGTTCCCCAGGTTCCCCAGGCTCACCCGGCTCTCCCGGCTCCCCCGGCTCACCAGGTTCGCCGGGCTCTCCCGGAACGTCGGTGCCCTCGCCGTTGCGGCAGCCGTTGCCGACGGCCGCATTGCCGAGGCCGATGACCGTCACGCTGTTCCCGCACGCATTCACGGGAACATCGACAGGAACCTGGACCGTGTTTCCGGATCCGACCCCCGGCGAGTTCGTGGTCCCGCCACCGGCGTGGGCTCCGCCGCCGCCCTCACCCGAGCCGTTGGCGCAGCGGTTTCCGAACGCGGGGTTCAGCAGCCCAACGACATTGACGGTGTTGCCGCAGACGTTGACCGGGACGTGCACCGGAACCTGGACCGCGTTTCCGGAGAGGACCCCCGGTGAATTCGACGCACTGCCGTGGGCATCAGCGCCACCGTGCGCCTGTGCGTAGCCACCGCTCAGGGCGAGCATTCCGCCCGCGGCAGCCATGGTGATCAGGCCTTTTCGCGTGACCTGTCGCATACGTAGTTCCCTGCCTTCTGACTTCCGGAACACCCCCGGGCGCTGTCGCCCGGAGGCGGAATGTCAACGGCCCCGGAGCACGCGGCGCGCACTCCGGGGCCGCCGGACTCCTCAGGAATCGAGGTGCAACGTCACGCGTTCTGGCAGTAGTTGCCGAAGGCCGGGTTCAGCAGCCCGATCACGGAGACCGTGTTGCCGCAGACGTTCACCGGAACGTGGATCGGCGCCTGGATGACATTGCCGGACAGCACGCCCGGGGACTGCACGGCAGCGCCCTGAGCACCGGAGTCGGCGACGGCCATCCCCGCACCCGCGAGAACCAGACCACCGGTGGCAGCCGCAGCAGCGACGACCTTCTTGATCATTACTTCCTCCTTGTTGGCAATGCGATCCCAGCCGCGGACCGCACACCTTGTAACGAGGGGGAAGTAATGGAGCTACTAGCGTATGGTCCCATTCACTCTTTTCAGTCAAGTACGTACGCACGGCCGAATACGGGAACGGCTGAAAATCCGGCAGCTCAGAGCGGCCCCCGCGCCCGGAACAGCCCGTCAGCTCGCATCGAGGAATCGGTCCAGCACCCGGACGCCGAACTTCAGCCCCTCGACCGGAACCCGCTCGTCCACCCCGTGGAACATCCCGGCGAAGTCCAGCTCGGGCGGCAGCTTCAGCGGTGCGAAACCGAAGCAGCGAATCCCGAGATCGTCGAAGGACTTGGCGTCGGTGCCTCCGGAGAGCATGTACGGCACAGCCCGCGCGATGGGGTCCTCGGCCTTCAGCGCCGACTGCATCGCGTCCACGAGATCGCCGTCGAAGCTGGTCTCCAGCGCCCTGTCCGCGTGCACGTCCTCACGCTTCACCCGAGGCCCGAGCAGCCGGTCGAGATCGGTCAGGAACTCCTCCTCGTACCCCGGCAGGAAGCGCCCGTCGACATGCGCGGTGGCCTGCCCCGGGATCACGTTCACCTTGTAGCCGGCGCCGAGCATGGTGGGCGCGGCCGAGTTGCGCAGCGTCGCGCCGATCATCTTGGCGATCCCGCCCAGCTTGGCGAGGGTGGCGTCCATGTCCTCGGGGTCGAGCGGGGTGCCGAGCGCGTCGGAAAGCTCGTCCAGGAAGGACCGTACGGTCTTGGTGACGCGCACCGGCCAGGTGTGCCGCCCGAGCCTGCCGACCGCCTCGCACAGCTCGGTGATGGCGTTGTCGCTGTTGGTCATCGAGCCGTGCCCCGCGGTGCCTTCGACGGTGAGCCGCATCCAGTGCATGCCCTTCTGCGCCGTCTCGACCAGATAGAGCCGCAGGTTCTCGTTCACGGTGAAGGAGAACCCCCCGACCTCGCCGATCGCCTCCGTCACGCCTTCGAAGAGATCCGGATGCTTGTCGACGAGGTAGCGCGCACCGTAGAGGCCTCCGGCCTCCTCGTCGGCGAGGAAGGCCAGCACCACGTCACGCGGGGGCTTGCGGCCGCTGCGCAGCCGGTCCCGTACGACCGCGAGGGTCATCGCGTCCATGTCCTTCATGTCCACCGCGCCCCGCCCCCAGACGCAGCCGTCGGCGATCTCCCCGGAGAACGGGTGGTGGGTCCAGTCGTCCGCGTTGGCCGGCACGACGTCGGTGTGGCCGTGGATCAGCAGTGCGGGCCGGGACGGGTCCTCGCCCTCGATTCGCGCCACGGTGGAGGCCCGTCCCTTGTGGGACTCGATGATCTTCGGCTCCAGGCCGACCTCGGCGAGCTTCTCCGCGACGTACTCGGCGGCTGCCCGCTCCCCCGGGCCCGAGTGGTCGCCGTAGTTGCTGGTGTCGATCCTGATCAGATCGCGACAGAGGTCGACGACCTCGTCCTCGCCGGCGATCGTCCGGCCGGTGCTCGACTCGCTCACGCTGTTTCCTCCCGCTGTCGCTCGGTGGTCCCTCACATCCTCCCGCGCACCGTGCCCGCGCCCCAAGAGCGCCCGCCTACCGGCATGCGGCACCTCCCGGGCCGGCAGCCGGGGACGTGATCGAGCACCCGCGAATGTTTGCTATGGTTTTCCACGTCGGAACGGCCGCGGGCCGGAAGACAGACACCTTGTCCGGGTGGCGGAATGGCAGACGCGCTAGCTTGAGGTGCTAGTGCCCTTTATCGGGCGTGGGGGTTCAAGTCCCCCCTCGGACACCAGCGAGGACCCCTGTTGATCAGGGGTTTTCTGCTTTTCTGGGCCTTCTGGCGAGCTACTGGGCACTGGGTGCGGGAACTGTGGGACGCAGACGACGGACGGCGCCGGTGGCACCGCTGCCGCAGCGGGACGGGATCGACCCCGTGCGCATCCGGCTGCCCGCCGACCCGGAGGGGGCCTGGCCCAGCCTGCGGGAGCATCTCGTCGAGCGGTTCGGCGCGGCGATCGGCGCCGCGAAGGTGGAGGCGATGCTGCGCGAGGGACGGTTCGTCTCGGCGGACGGTCCCGTCGCCGCGGACGAGCCGTACACCGCGGGCCGTCAGCTGTGGTTCCACCGGGACTTCGCGGCCGAGGAGCGGGTGCCGTTCGAGGTGGGGATCGTGTACCGGGACGAGCGCCTGGTGATCGCCGACAAACCGCACTTCCTCGCCACCACTCCGCGCGGCCGGCACATCACCGAGACCGCGCTCGCCCGGCTGCGGCGGGATCTGGGGCTGGCGCGCTTGCAGCCCGCCCACCGGCTCGACCGGCTGACGGCGGGTCTCGTGCTGTTCGTGGTGCGGCCCGAGGACCGCGGGGCGTACCAGACGCTGTTCCGGGACCGGCTGGTGCGCAAGGAATACGAGGCGGTGGCGCCGTTCGACCCCGCGGTCGCGCTTCCGGTCACGGTCCGCAGCCGGATCGAGAAGGAACGGGGGGTGCTGGCGGCCCGCGAGGTGCACGGCGAGCCGAACAGCGAGAGCCGTATCGAGCTGCTGGAGCACCGCGGTGGGCTCGGCCGGTACCGGCTTGTGCCGGCGACCGGCCGGACCCACCAGCTGCGGGTGCATATGAACCGGCTGGGGCTCCCCATCCTGCACGACCCCGTGTATCCGGTGGTGCGGGACGAGGAGCCCGGCGGCGGGACGGACTACTCCCTGCCCTTGCAGTTGCTCGCGCGGTCGCTGGAGTTCGTCGATCCGCTCACGGGGCGGGAGCGCCGCTTCGAGAGCAGGCTGGCACTCGCAGCCTGGTGACGACCCACCAGGTCACATCCTGGGCTACGGCTACAGCACCACCACGGAGCGCAGCACATCGCCCTCGTGCATCCGGGCGAAGGCCTTCTCGATGTCGCCCAGGCCGATCGTCTCGGTGACGAAGGCACCCAGGTCGATACGGCCCTGCCGGTGCAGGTCGATGAGCATGGGGAAGTCGCGGGACGGCAGACAGTCCCCGTACCAGGAGGACTTGAGCGCGCCACCGCGGCCGAACACGTCCAGGAGCGGGAGTTCGAGCTTCATCTCCGGGGTGGGCACGCCGACGAGGACGACGGTGCCTGCCAGGTCCCTGGCGTAGAAGGCCTGGCGGTAGGTCTCGGGGTTGCCGACGGCCTCGATGACCACATCGGCGCCGAAGCCGCCGGTGAGCTCGCGTACGGCCTCGACCGGGTCGGTGGTACGGGAGTTGACGGTGTGGGTGGCGCCCATGGAGCGGGCGGTCTCCAGCTTCCGGTCGTCGATGTCGACGGCGATGATGCGGGCGGCTCCCGCGAGCCGGGAACCCACGATCGCCGCGTCGCCGACGCCGCCGCAGCCGATGACGGCCACGGAGTCGCCACGGCCGACGTTTCCGGTGTTGATCGCGGCGCCGATGCCGGCCATGACTCCGCAGCCCAGCAGCCCGGCCACGGCGGGGCTGGCCTCGGGGTCGACCTTGGTGCACTGACCGGCTGCGACCAGGGTCTTCTCGGCGAAGGCACCGATACCGAGCGCAGGGGAGAGCTCCGTGCCCGCCCGCGGTCCGCTCGCCAGCGTCATCTTCTGGTGGGCGTTGTGGGTGTCGAAGCAGTACCAGGGCCTGCCGCGCAGACAGGCGCGGCAGCGGCCGCACACGGCGCGCCAGTTGAGGATCACGAAGTCGCCGGGGGCGACGTCGGTGACACCCGGTCCGGTCGACTCCACGATGCCCGCAGCCTCATGGCCGAGCAGGAAGGGGAAGTCGTCGCTGATGCCGCCCTGTTTGTAGTGGAGGTCGGTGTGGCAGACCCCGCAGGCCTGGATCTTCACCACGGCCTCGCCGGGCCCCGGGTCGGGGATGGTGATCTCCATGACCTGGACGGGCTCGTTCTTGCCTGGGGCGACGACCCCCTTGACCTGCTGCGGCATTGCGGTGCTTCCCTTCCTCGGGATCCTCGGGACAGGTGCGTACTGCATGTGTACCGCATCACCATGCTCGGGGAGGCGCCGACTGCGAGGCCCCCCGACGGATCTTCCGTCGGGGGGCCCGAGCGTGCGGGGGCTTGTGAACGCGCCCCGGGCCTGGTGGCCTCAGCGCTTGGTCCGGCCCGCGGCGATCCTGCTGACCTTGCCGCGCACGAGGTACCAGCCGCCGACGAGCACGAGCGCGATCAGCGGGACGAGGTTGACCGTGGTGCGGCTGATGCCGCCGTCCATCCACATCAGGACCAGCACGGAGGCGAGGAACGCCAGCGTGATCAGCTGGGTGTACGGAGCCCAGGGCAGCCGGTAACCCGGGCGGGTGACCCGGCCGTCCTTGGAACGGTGCCAGAACAGCAGGGAGCAGAGCATGATCATGCCCCAGGTGCCGATGATGCCGATCGAGGCGAAGTTGAGCACCAGCTCGAAGGCCTCGCCGGGCATGACGTAGTTCAGGAGCACGCCGGCGACGCCGAAGCCCGCGGTGAGCAGAATGCCGCCGTAGGGGACGCCGCCCTTGTTCATCACACCGGTGAACCTGGGCGCGGAGCCCGAGAGCGACATGGAGCGCAGGATGCGGCCGGTGGAGTAGAGGCCGGAGTTCAGGCTGGACAGGGCGGCGGTGAGCACCACGAGGTTCATCGCATGGGCACCACCGGGGATGCCGAGCTTGTTGAAGACGGTGACGAACGGACTCTGGTCGCCGGAGTACGCGGTGTACGGCAGCAGCAGGGCGAGCAGCACGACGGAACCGACGTAGAAGAGGCCGACGCGCCACATGATCGAGTTGATCGCCTTCGGCATGATCTTCTCGGGGTTCTCGGTCTCACCGGCGGCGACGCCGCAGAGCTCGACGGAGGCGTAGGCGAAGACGACGCCCTGGATGAGCAGCAGCATCGGCATCATGCCGTTGGGGAAGATGCCGCCGTTGTCCGCGATGGTGGCGAGGCCCGGGGTGTGGCCGCCGACCTCGTGCTGGGTCGCGACCAGGTAGATGCCGACGAGCATGAAGACCACCAGCGCGGCGACCTTGATGATCGCGAACCAGAACTCCATCTCGCCGAAGTACCTCACCGAGATGAGGTTGGCGGCGAGCACCACGGCGAGCGCGATCAAGGCGAGCACCCACTGCGGGACGTCGCTGAACATCGCCCAGAAGTGAGCGTAGGTGGCCGCGGCCGTGATGTCCGCCACAGCGGTCGTCGACCAGTTGAGGAAGTACAGCCAGCCGGCCGTGTAGGCGCCCTTCTCACCCATGAACTCGCGGGCGTACGAGACGAAGGCACCGGATGACGGCCGGTAGAGGACGAGCTCGCCGAGCGCGCGCACGACGAAGAAGGCGAAGACACCGCAGACCGCGTAGGCGATGAAGAGCGAGGGGCCGGCGTTGGCCATTCGGCCACCGGCACCAAGGAAGAGGCCTGTACCGATGGCGCCACCGATTGCGATCATGTTGATGTGGCGTGACTTGAGGTCCTTGCGGTACCCGGCGTCACCGGCGTCCACGTGGGGAGTGCCCGTGGCGGGGGTCCCGGCGATGGGCGTTTCGGCCGCAGTCATAGTGCGGTCACTCATAGAGCTGTTCGCCTTCGTGAGGGGGTGTGCGGTCCCGGTCGTCCACCGGGCGGCCTTCGCTGTGGAGAAGGTCGGTCACCGCAACAAGGCATGGGGGCGCAGAGGGCCCGAGACCACATACTCACGGCAACCCTGGGATTTTGGCAGTGATCAAGCTCACTAAGGTATGAATCTGAGGTTTTTCAGAGGTTTCGACAAGTGATGCAAGGTATTCAAGAAGTTCCGCTGTGCACCCGATATCAACGGGCGAGATCCGCGTCGCCTTCGCGAACGGCCTCGGCGACCTGGACGAGGACGGCATCGGATGATGACGGCAGCAGCAGCCGGGTTCGTGTCGATGGAGACAGCGAGGCACCGATGAGCAATGCTCCCGTCGTCGTGGTGATGGGTGTGGCGGGGACCGGGAAGACCACGATCGCTCCCCTGGTCGCCGCACACCTGGGCGTTCCGTACGCGGAAGGCGACGACTTCCATCCGCAGGCCAATATCGCCAGGATGTCGGCCGGGATCCCGCTGGATGACGCGGACCGCCTGCCCTGGCTCGACGCGATCGGCCGCTGGGCGGCCGGCAGGGCGGGCAGGGGCGGAGTGGTCTCCTGCTCGGCGCTGCGGCGGAGCTACCGCGACCGGCTGCGCGCGGCGGCCCCCGGGGTGGTGTTCCTCCACCTCAGCGGGGACCGCGCGCTCATCGAACGGCGCATGGCGGAGCGCGCGGGGCACTTCATGCCGACCGCGCTGCTCGACTCCCAGTTCGCGACCCTGGAGCCGCTCGAGCAGGACGAGTCCGGTGTCACCGTCGATGTGACCGGGTCTCCCGGCGACATCACCGGTCGGGCCGTCGCGGCGCTGCAACGGACCGGGGGCTTCGAAGGGTCCTGAACCGCGTACGGGTGATGATCTCGGCCCCGGTCAGGTCCTGGGGGAGCACCATGCGGGACCCGCCCTGGGAGTCAGTCCCTGTCGGGGTCCCAGAGCGGGTGTTCCCGCCTGGCCCAGGGGCGCTCGACCGACCCGGTGCGCATACCGCGGCGCGCCTCCGGGTCGGCGACGGCCATGCCGATGTGCCCGGCGATGACGATGCCGACCGTGAGCGCCAGCCAGTCGTGGACGAAGGTCGCGCTGGTCCGCCACACCAGTGGCGTGAGGTGTGTGAACCACATCAGCAACCCCGTGCCGAGCATCACCAGCACCGCGCCCGCGATCCAGGCGGCGAAGATCTTCTGCCCGGCGTTGAACTTGCCCGCGGGGCGGTGCGCGGGGCCGTGCAGCCGGCGCCGCACCGCGGCCAGCCACTGCCGGTCGTGCCGCCCGAAGCGGTTGAGCCGGCCCAGGTCGGTCCGGAACGCACGCGAGGCGAGACCGAGCAGGAACGGCACCGGCAGCAGCAGTCCGGACCACTCGTGCAGGGTCACCACGAGGTAGCGGCGGCCGACGAGCTCGGCGAGCTCGGGAAGGTACAGACAGGCCGCGGTGGCCACGCACAGCAGCATCAGGAAGGCGGTGGCGCGGTGGACCCAGCGCTCGGCGCGGCTGAACCTGCGTGCCTTCGGGTCCTTCTCAGACGGTGGGTGCGTCGTCCCGGCCGTTGGACCGGCCGACCCAGGCGTCGATGTCATAGCCCCGCTCCTCCCAGTAGCCGGGCTGCACCTTGGAGGTCAGCGAGATTCCGGACAGCCATTTCGCGGACTTGTAGAAGTACATGGGTGCCACGAAGAGGCGCACCGGGCCGCCGTGTGTGTGGCTGAGCGGCTCGTCCTGCATCCGCAGGCAGACCAGGACATCCGAGCGGCGCGCCTGGTCCAGCGTGAGACTCTCGCTGTACGTGCCGTCGAAGCAGGTGAAACGGATCGCCCGGGCCTCGGGCCGCACCCCGGCCGCGTCGAGCAGCGCGGAAAGTGTCACGCCTTCGAAGGGCGTGCGGGGCACCCGCCAGCCGGTGACGCACTGGACGTCGCGCTCCACCCGGGTCTGCGGCAGGGCCCGGAGCGCGTCGAGGGTGTACGTCGAGGGCCGCTCGACCAGTCCGTCGACGGTGAGACGGTAGTCCGCCTCGCCCTTGTGCGGTACGGAGGAGGCGACCGAGTAGTAGCGGAAGCCGCCGCCGTTGGGGAGCAGACCGGTGAGCTTGGTGGGGTCCTTGTCCGCGATCGAGCCGAGGACGGACTCGAGGCCCCGCTGGAGGTACGGGGCGGTGGCCACGCCTGCGGCGCCGAGGCCGAGCACGGAGAGCAGGACGCGCCGCCCGAGGGGCGTGCCCTGACCGTCCGGGTCCGGGATGGGGGTCGGGTCCGGCTCCGGAGTGGGATCCGGACCGGGGTTCGGGTCGTTCACATGGCGATTCGAACACCCGCGGTCACGGGAATCCAGTGACCGCGGGCGTTTGTCAGACTTCCTTAAGAATCGGCTCTACTGATCTTTTCGTAAGTTCAGCGGGGCTCCCCGCGCTCCGCGGCCCGCTCGAGCTGGAAGGCCTCGTTGCCCAGGCCGATACGCGCGTGCACCTCGGGGCGTACGGTCCTGAGCACCACGCCGTAGAGCAGACCGGCGACCAGTGCGAGGCCGATGATCCCCGGCAGGATCCAGTTGAGCGAGGAGCCGGGTCCGGCGCCGATCAGCACGTCGAAGTCCTTCACCGTGTAGACCGCGACCCCCACGAGAGCCAGGCCCGCGAGCGCGGATGCCGTGAGCCGCCACGCCTGCGCCCGCGCGGCGCCGCGCCGGGCGAAGAACGCGATCACGGCGAAGGAGGCGGCGGCCATGAGCAGGATGACACCCAGCGCGCCGACGTTGCCCATCCAGGTGAACAGACGCAGCACGGGGGTGGTGGGATCACCTGCGGGAAGTCCGTCGCCCGCGGCGAAGGCGATGACGACGAGGACCGAGACGGCCGACTGGAGCAGGGATCCGGTCGCGGGGGCGCCACTCGCCGAACTCGTGCGGCCGAAGGCGGCGGGCAGCAGCCCCTCGCGGCCCATGGCGAAGGCGTACCGGGCCACCACGTTGTGGAAGCTCAGGAGTGCCGCGAACATGCCGGTGACGAAGAGGACGTGGAGCACATCGGTGAAGGTGCCGCCGAGCCGGGTCTCGGTGAGTGAGAAGAGCAGCCCCGGCCCCTGCTCGGCCGCCGCGTCGACGACCGCGCCGGGTCCGGTGGCCACCGTGAGCGCCCAGGCACCGAGCGCCAGGAACAGGGCCACGAATCCCACGGCCAGGAACATCACCCGCGAGACGATCACCTGGGGACGGCTGGTCTCCTCCGCGTACACGGGGGACTGCTCGAAGCCGATGAACGCGGCGATGCAGAAGCACAGCGCGGTGCCGAGCCCCGCCCCGGCGAGGGTGCCGGGGTCGAAGGCGGCGAACGAAACCCCCTCGGGACCCGGATCGGTGAGCGCGGCGACATCGAAGATCACGACAAGGGTGCACTCGATGACGAGGAGTACGCCGAGGGCCCTGGCATTGAGGTCGATCTTGAGCCAGCCCAGTGCGGCGACGAGGGCAGCGGCGGCCAGGGCGGGTATCCACCAGGCGACCGTCAGATCGAGATGCGTGGCCATCAGGCCGGAGATCTCGAAGCCGAGGATGCCGTAGATGCCGACCTGCATGGCGCTGTACGCCACCAGGGCAACGTAGGAGGCCCCGGCGCCCGCGGTGGGGCCGAGGCCGCGGGCAATGTACGCGTAGAAGGCGCCGGCGTTGTGCACATGGCGGCTCATCTCGGAGTATCCGACCCCGAACAGCATCAGGACGACGCCGAGGATGACATAGAGCAGCGGCTGGCCAAGCATGCCCATGACACCGAACACGGTGGGCATGACCCCGGCGACGACCATCAGCGGCGCGCTGGCGGCGAGTACCGAGAGCAGCAGACCGGCGGTGCCGAGCCGGTCGGCCCGCAGGGCGCGGTCCTGCCCCTTGTAGGTGTTGATCTCACTGGACTCACTGGACGCGGCGCTCGTGGAGGTGGCGGCGCGCGTATGCGAAGTGCTCGGCGACATGGCGGTTTCGGCCTCTCAGATCGGAGTCGGAGCAGTCAGAGCAGTCGAAGGGGCGTTCGGTCAGACGGTGCCGAGCGCGGCTCTGCGCGCGGCCTGGAACGCGTGGTGCGGATCCTGGTCCGGATACGACCAGGGAGCGGGAGTGGCGTGCGAGCCGATCCGGTGGAAGAGCGCGGCGGCCTCCGCGGGCCGGCCCTCGCAGAACTTGGCGTGGGCGAGGAAGTTGAGGTCGACGCGGTTGCGGGGGTGGTCCTCGCGTTCCCACTCGAGCCACCAGTCGAAGGCGGCCTTCATGACCTGCCGAGCACGGCGGCCGGTCCAGTGCCCCGAGGTCAGCGGGTCGGCGGACTCACTGCCGCTGGCCGCCAGCACCCGGTAGCGCTCGGCGTGGGCGACGACCGGAAGGATGGCCAGCGGGGAGTCGGCCGGAGCCTGTTCGGCGGCCCAGGAAGCGAAGTCGTACACCTCGTGGAGCGGGTCCTGGCCCGCGTCGGGGTGGCGTTCGGCGAGCCGGGCGGCCATCAGATGGTGGGCGTGGTGGTGCTCGGGGTACCGGGCCCGGACCTCGTCGAAAAGGCGCACCACCTCGCCCTCGGTGCCGAGGCTGCGGGCGAGCACCAGTAACGCCAGCCAGGGGCTCGGATCCTCGGGAGCGAGTCCGGCGGCGGTCAGACAGGCCGTACGCGCCTGGTCCGGGTGCTCCGTACGGCGCAGGGCCGCGCTGACGGACGCGCTGGCAAGCAGCGCGGTGGCATCGGGGCTGCCGGGTTCCGCCAGCAGCCATTCACGCGCCCAGGCGGCGGCCGACGGGGCATCACCGAGCGCCAGCAGACGGTGTCCTCTGCGATCCCAGTCGTCCCTGGTCGCGGCCAGCAGGGAACGCGCGGCCGTCCACCGGCCCTGGGCCAGCTTGGTGCGGGTGGCGATGAGCTCGAGGTCGCCAAGTGCCGGGTCGAAGGCGGGCCCGGTGCGCGCACCGCGACGTCGTGCACGTCCGAGCGGCGGAGGTGGGGGCATCCGCTGGGCTTCCTTCTGCGTGTGATGAGCGCTTCACGTGATGAACGCGGGATGTGAGCGAACGGTCGCGCACAGCAAAGCGGTAGGCAAGGCTCCGCGTCAAGGGCGGCCCCGCGGATGAGCAACACACTTGTGGATATGGCTGGTTGGCCCCGTATCCCCGTCAGGCCCGCACCGCCCGGGCACCCACCTCGTCAGGCGCGCGCCGCGGGCATCCGCTCCTCGGTCGCACGCGTCGCGGGCACCCACCCCGCCCGGCGCGCGTCGCCCGTACCGCCTCCTCAGCCGACCGCCTTCGCCGCCGCACGCCCCGCCGCTCGGCCCGAGAAGATGCAGCCGCCCAGGAAGGTGCCCTCGAGAGCGCGGTAGCCGTGCACACCGCCTCCGCCGAAGCCGGCCGCCTCCCCCGCGGCGTACATCCCGGGCAGCGGCTCCCCGTCCGCGGTGAGCACCCGCGACGACAGGTCGGTCTCAAGGCCGCCCAGCGACTTGCGGGTGAGGATGTTCAGCCGAACGGCGATGAGCGGCCCGGCGGCCGGGTCGAGTATGCGGTGCGGCGCGGCGGTGCGGATGAGCTTGTCGCCGAGGTACTTGCGGGCTCCGTGGATCGCCGTCACCTGGAGGTCCTTGGTGAAGGGATTGGCGATCTCCCGGTCGCGTGCGGTGATCTCGCGGCGCAGCCGGTTCTCGTCGATGAGCGGTTCCTTGGTGAGCGCGTTCATTCCGCGCACCAGGGCCCCGAGGTCCCTCTCGACCACGAAGTCCACACCGTGGTCCATGAACGCCTTGACCGGTCCCGGCACTTCGGCGCGGGCGCGCCCGATGACCCCGCGCACCGACTTGCCTGTGAGGTCGGGGTTCTGCTCGGAGCCGGACAGGGCGAACTCCTTGCCGATGATCCGCTGGTCGAGGACGAACCAGGTGTGGTCATGGCCGGTGCGCATGATGTGCTCCAGCGTCCCGAGCGTGTCGAATCCGGGGAACAGGGGTACAGGGAGCCGGTTTCCGCGTGCGTCCAGCCAGAGCGAGGAGGGGCCGGGCAGGATGCGGATGCCGTGCCGCGCCCAGATGGGGTTCCAGTTCTCGATGCCCTCGGTGTAGTGCCACATCCGGTCGCGGTTGATGTGGCTCGCCCCGGCGGATTCGGCGATCCCGAGCATCAGCCCGTCGACATGGGCGGGCACACCGGACAGCAGCTTGGCGGGCGGCGTGCCGAGCCGTTCGGGCCACTGGGCGCGTACCAGGTCGTGGTTGCCGCCGATGCCGCCGGAAGTGACGATCACGGCCTGGGCGCGCAGCTCGAAGGAGCCGGTGACCTCCCGGCTGCTCGCTTCCCCTCGCGCCACCGCGGACGGCTCCAGGATCTCCCCGGTGACGGTGTCCACACTGCCGTCCGTGCGGCCGAGCCCGGTCACCCGGTGCCTGAAGCGCAGATCGACCAGGCCGCGTGCGGCGCCCGCCCTGACACGTCGCTCGAACGGCTCGACCAGTCCGGGCCCGGTCCCCCAGGTGATGTGGAAGCGCGGCACCGAGTTGCCGTGCCCGATCGCCCCGTAGCCGCCGCGCTCCGCCCAGCCGACCACCGGGAAGAACCGCACTCCCTGGGCGTGCAGCCAGGACCGCTTCTCGCCCGCGGCGAAGTCGGTGTACGCCTCGGCCCAGCGCCGCGGCCACACATCCTCGTCACGGTCGAAACCCGCCGTGCCCAGCCAGTCCTGGAGGGCGAGTGCGTGGCTGTCCTTGATACGCATTCGGCGCTGCTCGGGCGAGTCCACGAGGAACAGTCCGCCGAAGGACCAGTGCGCCTGTCCGCCGACGGACTGCTCCGGCTCCTGGTCGAGCAGGATCACGCGGCGGCCCGCGTCCACGAGCTCGGCGGTGGCCACGAGGCCCGAGAGCCCTGCCCCGATCACGATGACATCGGCGTCGTACGCCATGGGTTGGGACCCTCTCGGAGCGGGCGCCTGCGGCGCGGACCTCTGCGGTGGCTCCGATCTTCGGTACGCGCGGGTAACTCGTCAACAGTCCGGGACGAACCGGCTGGACGAACCGGCTGGACGAACCGGCTTCGGGCTGCTGATTGGATGGACGGCATGAGAGACGACACCGACGCCGCTCCGGGCCCTTCCGAGGAGATCCTGGACATCGTCGACGAGCGCGACGAGGTCATCGGCCGGGCCGCGCGGGGCGAGGCGTACGCGCGCGGTCTGCGCCACCGCTGTGTGTTCGTCCAGGCCAGGGACGCACAGGGCCGGATCTTCGTGCACCGTCGCACGGCGACGAAGCTGGTCTTCCCCTCGCTGTACGACATGTTCGTCGGTGGTGTCGTCGGCGCGGGCGAGTCGTACGACGACGCGGCGCTGCGTGAGGCCGAGGAGGAGCTGGGCGTCAGTGGGCTCCCGCGTCCGGTCCCGCTCTTCAGGTTCCTGTACGAGGCCTCCGCCCCCGGCCGGGACGGGATCCGGCAGACGTGGTGGTCGGCCGTGTACGAGGTGCCGTGCCTGCTCCCGGTGCGTCCGCAGGCCGAGGAGGTCGCCTGGTACGACTTCCTGCCGCAGCAGGAGCTGGATGCCCGGCTGGGCACCTGGGCGTGGGTACCGGACGGCCTGGCCGCCTACGAACGTCTGCGCGCCCACCGCGGGTAGGGTGCGGCGCGTGAGCGAATTCGTACGGAATCTGCGGCTGTGGGTGTCGCCGGGGCGGATCCGGGAAGAGGGCGAGACTCCCGACTACCGCTTCTCGCTCGCCAATGAGCGCACGTTCCTCGCCTGGATCCGTACGGCGCTCGCCCTGATCGCGGGCGGCTTCGCCGTCGACCAGTTCCTGCCGGAGCTGCGCTGGGGTGTGCGCGTAGGTCTGTCCCTGGCGCTGATCGGCGCCGGCGTGCTGTGCGCCCTGCGCGGGGTCAACCACTGGGTGCGGTGCGAGCGGGCGATGCGGCGGGGCGAGGATCTGCCGGTGTCGCGCTTCCCCACGGTGCTGGCGCTCGTCGTGGGCGCTGTGTCGGTCACGATGGTGGTGGTCATCGCCTGGGGACCGCGGTGAGCGGCGACGCGGCACGCGACCCGGGCTTGCAGCCGGAGCGGACGCGGCTTGCATGGCGGCGTACGACGCTGGCGTTCACGGTCGCCGCGGTGCTGGCGGCGCGGCAGGTCGTCCACCATGAGGAGATCCGGGGCGGCGATCTGGTGGCGCTCGGGCTGAGCGCGCTGGTGTGGCTGGGGTTCCTGACGGTGGCTCACCGGCGCATCGGGGCGATGGCCATGGCGCGCCCACCGGGTGCGATGCCACCGGCCCAGGCCCTCGGCGCCGCCGCCTGCACTCTCGCGCTGGCGGCGTTCGCCGTGGCGATCGTCTGGTGATCCGCCCTGCCCCGTGCCGTCCTGCCCCGCCCTGCTCCCCTGCCGGGCCGGCGCGCCGGGGCCGTATGCGCGGGGCGCGTCAGCTCTCCCAGTCGACGGTGACGACGATCTTCCCGCGGGTGTGCCCGCTCTGGCTGAGCCGGTGGGCTTCGGCGGTCTCCTCCAGCGGGAGGCTGCGGGCCACGTGCACGGAGATGACCTCCTCCTCGGCGAGCTCGCTGAGCCGGTAGAGGTCCGCGGTGTTGGGGCGCACGAACGCGTAGTGCCCACCCAGGGTGGTGACGGCCGGATCCGCGATGGACGCGATCCGGCCGCCTTGTGCCAGCAGTTCGGCGGAGGCGCTGAGCGCCTCGCCGCCGATGGTGTCGAAGACGGCCTGCACACCGTCGGGCGCGAGGGCCCGCACGCGGTCCGCGAGCCCTTCGCCGTAGGTCACCGGCTCCCCGCCGAGCTCACGCACGTACGCGTGGGACGACTCGCTCGCGGTGCCGATCACCCGGGCGCCGAAGTGGCGGGCGAGTTGTACCGCCATCGAGCCGACCCCGCCGGCCGCGGCGTGCACGAGGAGGGTGTCACCGGTGCCCACACCGAGGTCATGGGTGAGGACCTGGTAGGCGGTGAGCCCGGCGAGAGGCAGGCCGGCCGCCTCCTCGAAGCTGAGGTTGCGGGGCTTGCGGGCGAGGGTGCGGACCGGGGCGGCCACGTATTCGGCGAAGGTGCCCCGGGAGAGGAAGTCCTCGCGGACATAACCCATGACCTCGTCACCGACGGAGAACTCGGGGGCGGAAGCCCCTGGCTGCACCACGACCCCGGAGACGTCCCAGCCGGGAATCACCGGGAAGACGGCGTCGATGAGCCCGTCCAGGTAGCCTTCGCGGCACTTCCAGTCGACCGGGTTGACGGCCGCCGCCCGCACCTTGACCAGGACGCTGTCGGGTCCGAGCTTGGGCTCGGGGAGCTCCCCGTACTCCAGGACTTCGGGACCGCCGTAGCGGCTGTAGCTGATCGCCTTCATGGGTCCGACACTCGGGCTCGAGGGGGCCGTGTGCAAGCAGAAGCGCCGTGGACACGGCCCAGGCAGGGGCAGCCTCCACCGGGCGGAGCACTGGACGGGCGCCGACCGGCCGGGAAGGCTGCTCCCGTCAGCCGGCCGCCACCGACGCCGACCGGCCGCGACCCGACCTCAGCCGACGACTCTCCCGGGGAGCCGCAGTGCCCGCGACCGATCCGTACACCGTTCCGCTCGCACCGTCCGTGTACGCCTACGTCCAGCCCGACGGCGGCTGGTGCCTCAACAACGCCGGGTTCGTCAGCGACGGGGATGCCACCCTCCTCGTCGACACGACCGCCACCGAGCACCGCGCCCTGCTGCTGCGGGAGGCGCTGCTCGCGACAGGCGCCCCGGCGCCGCGGCTGCTCGTCAACACGCACCACCACGGGGACCACACCTACGGGAACGCCGTCTTCCGCCCGGAGGCGACGGTCGTCGGCCACGAGGCCTGCCGCAGTGAGGTCATCGCCGCCGGGCACCAGCTCCACCTCATCTGGCCCGGCACCGACTTCGGCGACATCGCGATCACCGCGCCGGAGGTCACGTACAGCGAGCGCCTGACCCTGTACGCCGGGGGCACCGAGGTACGGCTGATCCACCCCGGTGTGGCGCACACCGTCGGCGACACGATCGTGCACCTGCCGGAGCACGGTGTGGTCTTCACGGGGGACCTGATCTTCAACGGGGGTACGCCGTTCATCCCGATGGGCTCGCTCACCGGCTCGCTGAAGGCGCTGGAGCTGTTGCGTTCGCTGGACGCCACGGTCGTCGTACCCGGGCACGGTCCGGTCACCGACCCCGGCGCCTACGACGCGACCGAGCGCTATCTGCGCTTCGTCGCGGAGATCGCCGAGGTCGCGCACACCAAGGGGCTGACGCCGCTGGAGGCGGCCAAGGGGGCTGACCTCGGTGAGTTCGGGGACCTGCGCGAGAGCGAGCGGCTGGTGGCGAACCTGCACCGCGCCTACGCGGAGCTCGACGGTCTGCCGGGTGGTTCGCCGCTCGATCCGGTCGCCGTCTTCGGGGACATGGCGGTGCTGAACGGCGGGGTGCCGGTGGCCTGCCACGCCTGATCGCAGGGCTCTCAGCGGGTCCCGGCCGGCCGGACCCTGGACGACATACCGACCGGTCGGTCATGATGAGGGGGAGACGACCCGCAGCCCCACCGGAGGTGCCCCATGAGCTCAGTCCCCCCGCCAGGCTTCGACCCCGAGCGGCTGCGCGGCCATCTCGACCACGTGCTGCCCGGCCTGGTGAGCGGACCGCTCAGTGCCCGGCTGATCCAGGGCGGCCGGTCCAACCTCACGTATGCCGTGACCGACGGTTCGAACCGCTGGGTGGTCCGCAGGCCCCCACTGGGACACGTCCTGGCCACCGCCCATGACATGGGGCGCGAGCACCGGGTCATCAGCGCGCTGCACCCCACGGCGGTACCGGTGCCGCGGCCCGTGCTGCTGTGCGAGGACGACACGGTCATGGGGGCGCCGTTCTACGTCATGGAGTTCGTCGACGGCACCCCGTACCGCACTGCCGAAGAGCTCGCTCCGCTCGGCCCGGAGCGCACCCGGGGCGCCGTGCTCGGCCTGGTCGACACGCTGGTCGAGCTGCACGCCGTGGAGCCCTCCGCGGTGGGGCTCGGCGACTTCGGGCGCCCCGACGGCTTCCTCGACCGGCAGCTGCGCCGCTGGGGCAAGCAGCTCGACGCCTCCCGCAGCAGGGAGCTGGCGGGCATCGACGAGCTGCACGCCACCCTCGGCCGCTCGCTTCCGGCGTCACCGCGGGCCACCGTCATCCACGGCGACTACCGCCTCGACAACGTACTGATCGGCGAGGACGACCGGATCAGGGCGATCCTCGACTGGGAGATGTCCACACTCGGCGATCCCCTCACCGACCTCGGGCTGCTGGTGATGTACAGCCAGAAGCTGGAGCTGCCCGGCTCTCCCATCAGCACGACGGCCGGGGCCGCGGGCCATCCGGACCCCGCCGAGCTGGTCGGGCGCTACGCCGCCCGCTCCGGCCGGGACACCTCCGCGATCGCCTGGTACACGGCCTTCGCATGGTTCAAGCTCGCCGTGATCCTGGAGGGCATCCACTACCGCTACACCCTGGGCCAGACCGTCGGCGCGGGCTTCGACCGCATCGGCGAACTCGTGCCCGTCTTCATCGAGCACGGCCTCACCACCCTTCAGGAAGGCTGATCAACCCCATGGACTTCGCGTTCGACGCACGCACCGAGGAACTGCGGGCCAGGCTGCTCGCCTTCATGGACGAACACGTGTATCCGGCAGAGGCGGTCGCGCACGAGCAGCTCGTCCGGTCGGCCTCCCCCTGGGACACCCCCGCGGTCATCGAGGACCTCAAGGCGGAGGCCCGCAGGCAGGGGCTGTGGAACCTGTTCCTCCCGGATTCGGAGTACGGGGCCGGGCTGACCAATCTCCAGTACGCACCGCTCGCCGAGATCACGGGCCGCTCCCCGCATCTCGCTCCCACCGCGCTGAACTGCGCCGCCCCGGACACCGGGAACATGGAGGTGCTCGCGCTCTTCGGATCCGACGAGCAGAAGAAGCAGTGGCTGGAGCCGCTGCTGGCCGGCGAGATCCGCTCGGCGTTCGCGATGACCGAGCCCGCCGTGGCCTCGTCGGACGCCACCAACATCGAGACGCGGATCGAGCGGGCCGCGCAGGGCACGGACGGCACGGACGAGTACGTCATCAACGGCCGCAAGTGGTACATCTCCGGTGCGATGAACCCGAACTGCAGGATCTTCATCGTGATGGGCAAGACCGACCCCGGGAATCCCGACATCCGGCGTCAGCAGTCGATGATCCTGGTCCCGCGCGACACCCCCGGGCTCGAGGTCCGGCGCGCGATGACGGTGTACGGCTATGAGGACCATCTGCACGGCGGCCACGCCGAGGTCGTCTTCGACAACGTGCGCGTACCGGCGTCCAACCTGATCAGCGAGGAGGGCAGCGGCTTCGCGATCGCCCAGGCACGCCTCGGGCCGGGCCGTATCCACCACTGCATGCGGCTCATCGGCATGGCCGAGCGGGCCATCGAGCTGATGTGCCGCAGGGCGGTGTCCCGTACCGCGTTCGGCAAGGCGATCGCCCAGCAGGGTGTCGTCCAGTCCTGGATCGCGGACGCGCGGGTCACGGTCGAGCAACTGCGGCTGCTGGTGCTCAAGACCGCCTGGCTGATGGACACCGCGGGCAACAGGGGGGCACACACCGAGATCCAGGCCATCAAGATCGCCACTCCGCGTGCCGTCGTGGACATCCTCGACCGGGCGGTCCAGGTCCACGGTGCGGGCGGCGTCAGCCAGGACTTCCCGCTGGCCGAGCTGTGGGCCGGGGCGCGGACGCTGATGCTGGCGGACGGTCCGGACGAGGTGCACCAGCGGTCGCTGGCGCGGCAGGAGCTGAAGAAGTACCGGTAGCGCCTGAGTGGGGTACCCCCACCGCCTGGCGATGGCACGCACCGGACGCCGCGAGCCCCGCCCGCCGGGCGGACGGGTACTCAAACACGGCCTAGGGACGCAGGGCCCGCAGCAGCAGATCGGCGAGGTGGTCGGCGACCTGCTGCGGGCTGAGCGGCCCGTCGGGCCGGTACCAGGTGGACAGGTGGTGGACCGAGCCGAAGTGGTAGTCCACGACCAGGTCGGCCGGGGTCGCGTCGGAGAACACCCCGCTGCGCTGACCCTCCTCGATCAGCGCCCGGAAACGCTCGTGGTAGTGCCGGCGCTCGGCACGGACCTGCTTGTTCTTCTCCGGGCTGAGGTGGTGCATGGAGCGGAAGAAGATCGAGGCGTCGTCGAGGTTCTCGATGGTGGTCACGACGACATCGGCGGCCGCGGCGCGCAGGCGCTGCTCGACCGGCGCGTCGGCCCCGGCGAAGGCGTCCAGACGCTCCTGCTGGAGACGCAGCACTCGGGCGTAGACCTCCTGGAGGAGGTCCTCCTTGGAGCCGAAGTAGTGGTAGAGGGCGCCTTTGGTGACTCCGGCCGTCTCCACGATCTCCTGGACGGAGGTGCGGTCGTAGCCCTGTCCGGCGAAGAGCCGGGTGGCCGTGGCCAGCAGCCTCTGGGGGACGGGGGTGCCGTTCCCGTCCGTTGTCCTGGCCATTGCCGCCACCCGCCCTTCCGTAACGTCTTCCGTGCCGGCATCCGGTGCCGTTCGTGTTCGGGAACGCGACTCCCGTCCGGAGATCTTCCCACTAGTCGCGATCGGGAGCTTCTCGCAGTCGGGTGTCGCCTTCCCGTGCGCTCCGCTCACGCACCACCCATGCCTTCCCACTTCTGCTGGATGTGGTTCATGCTGTCCAGCCAGCGATCGGTGTCGGTGGCCCTGGCCTGGTAGTACCCGGCGACCTCGACGTGCGGCAGGATCAGGAAGCGGTCGGCTCCGATGCCGTCCATGAGGGCCTCGGCGACGTCCTCGGGCTCGATGGCGCCGGGCGCGAGGACGAGCTGACCGGCCGTTCCGGCCTGGGTGAGCATGTCCGTGCGCACCCCCTGGGGGCAGATGGCGTGGACCTTGAGTCCGCGGTGACGGTAGGTCAGCGACAGCCATTCGGCGAATGCGAGTGCGCCGTGCTTGGTGACGCTGTACGGGGCGGCGCCGACCATGCTCAGCAGCCCGGCGGCGGAGACGGTGGAGACGAAGCGGCCGCTGCCGCGCTCCAGCCAGTCGGGCAGCAGGGCGCCCGCGGCACGCACATGCGCCATGACGTTGACGTCCCAGGCCGCGGCCCAGGCGTCCTCGTCGGCGAGGGCGCCGCCCGCGGCCGAGAGTCCGGCGTTGGCGCAGTAGATGTCGACGGTGCCGCCGAGCGCCTCACGGGCCTGCTCCACGATGGCGGAGGCATCGCCGGGGACGGCGATGGCGCCTGTCTCGTCGGCGACGGCCGCGGTCCTGCCGGGGTCGAGGTCATTGACGACGACCCGTGCGCCCTCTGCGGCGAACCTGCGGGCGAGTGCGGCCCCGATGCCGCCGCCCGCACCCGTGACCACCACGTTCGCACCCTGCACCTTGCTCATGGGACCTGCCTTCGGTAACGGCTCGACTGGGACGGCTCGGCGGTGTGACCGTCTCGGCAACAGACTAACCAGTCGGTATGTCCGACGAAAGCCCTGCGAAGCCGCAGCGGAAAGGGTTCTGCTGGCGTGTGTGCGCCAACGCTCTGGTCGTCCATCCCTCCTCGCGGGATGCTTTCCGCACAGCCGTTTCGCGGCGTGCGTCGCCCCTGGTGCGATTCCTGGGGACGTGCGCGGGGAGAAGGGACACGCTCGTGACCGAGATGGGTGCCGAGCCGTATCGGGAGCTCACGTTCGACGCGCAGGGGGATGTGCACCGCGCCCAGCGGGACGCGCTGGCGGCGCTGAAGGTCACGGATCTGGTGATATTCGCGCACGGATGGAACAACTCCCCGTCCGTGGCACGGGGCTTCTACACGCGCTTCTTCGAGCCGTTCCCCCGGTTCGTGGCGAGCGGGGCCACCGTCGGCTACGTGGGCGTCGTCTGGCCCTCGATGATGTTCACCGATGAGCCGATCCCGGACTTCGACACCCTCGCCGGGGTCTTCCCAGGTCAGGATCGTGTGCTCACACGGTTGTCAGCACTGCTCGCGGACGAGCCCGAGGAGCGGGCGGCCTTCGAGGAGTTCGGGGCGCTGGTGCGGGAGCTGGTCCGCACCGATCCGGCCGAGGGCTGTGCCGGCGATCTGAGCGATCCGGACGGGGAGGATGCGCCCGCCTTCCTCGAGGAGGACCCGGTCGAGGTGTGCCGGGTGTTCACCGAGGCCCTGGACGGGGTGGAGCCGTCCCTGGCCCTCGGTACCGGGCTCAGGAGACTGTGGAAGGGCGGGCGTGAGGTGCTGCGCCAGGCCACGTACTACACGATGAAGCGGCGGGCGGGGACGGTCGGCGAGCGGGGTCTCGGGCCCGTGATCGGTCATCTGGCCCGCTCGTCGCCCCGGACCCGGATCCATCTCGTCGGGCACAGCATGGGAGCCCGGCTGGTGGCCTTCGCGCTGCGCGGGCTGCCGGACGGGATTCGGACGGTGAAGTCGGTGACGCTGCTCCAGGGCGCCTTCTCGCACTACGCGTTCGCACCGTCGCTCCCCCATGCGCGCGGCAGCGGCGGGGCGCTGCGCGCCATGGAGACACGGGTGGACGGCCCGGTGGTCGGGTGCTACTCACGCCATGACACCGCGCTCGGAGTGCTCTACCCCCTGGCGTCACGGATGGCGAGGGACTCCTCGACCATCGTCGGTCTGGACGAACGCTGGTGGGCCGTGGGCCACGACGGCATACAGGCGGTCACCGGCGCGCGGCGACTGACCCTGGAGGCGGCGTTACGGGAAGGGCTTCCCGCCTCTGGCTGCGTCAGCGTGGACACGGCGACGGTGGTGTGCAGCGGCGGGCCGCCGTCCGGAGCGCACAGCGACATCCTCCATCCGGAGCTGGCCCGGGTGGTGCTGCGCGCGGGCCGGATCGGGCGCTGAGGCGGCGCCGGGAGCACCCGATCCGGGTCCCGCGTGGTCGGTCCCCTGTCAGCGGTGCGAGGGGAATTCCACGACCTGCTGGTAGGTCGGGCGGTTCTGCCAGTTGATCGCCGGATGGGTGATCCCGCCGAGGGCACGGTGCATCACAGCGTCGGAGCACCACTGGTCACCGGCCTGGCAGCTCGTGTCACCCGGGTAGACCTCGGTGGCGGGCTTCGCCACCGCCTGCCTCAGGGTGGTGAGCAGCGCATCCCGGCAGGCGGCGAGTTGGCCTCCACCGCAATAGGTCGCGGCGAGCGGACCGGCGACCGGGTCACCGAGGACCTGCCTCAGGTCCTTGTCCACGAAGCCCCACCAGCCGGACTGGAAGGCCGAGCCACTGTGCCCGCCCGTAGGGCCGTGGGAAGCTGCGGGCGACTCGTCGATGGGCAGGTTCGCCGCCAGGGCCTGGTAGAGAGCGTCACCGAGTCCGGGCCTGAACTCGGCGCCGACCAGCAGCGGCCACCAGGCGTCCATGATCCGTACGGCGTCGGTATGCCCGTAGACATGCGAGCCGGAGGTGGTCTCCTTGCGCTGTGCTCCAGCGGTCCGCCATGACTCCAGCTGCTGGACCGCCGCGCTGAGCTGGGGGTCGGTGACGGGTGAGCTCTTCACGACCCGGAGCAGCTCGGGCAGGAGCTGCTCGCCGCGCAGATCGGTGACACCGGCCTCGGCCATGGCCCGGGTGAGCGAGGCACGGGTCACCCCGCCGCTCCGGACCAGCTGGGCGACACGGTCGTCGAGCAGGTCGCCGCGGTGGACGGCGCCCATCCCGAAGCCCGCGGTGTTGTAGTCCTTGGCCTGCCGGTTGTTCCAGGAGATGTAGTAGTCCTGGCCGGTGGAACGGGGGTGCTCGGCGAACGGGGTGTACTCGGCCGCGTTGGCGACCGGGTCGAAGCCGCGCCATTCATATGCCGGTTCGGCCTTCACCGGCAGGGCCGGATCGACGCCCGGGGCACGCACCGGGTTCATGCCGCTGTTGTAGTAGGCGGCGGTGCGGGAGTCCGCGTAGAACCAGTTGAAGGCGTAGTCGATCTGGTGTGCGGCCTGCTGGAAGGATGCGGCGTCGGTCACGAACGAGGGATCGTTGAGCATCTGGAAGCCGATGATCGAATCGGCTTCATGCCCATAGGTGGTGCGGAGTGAGGTGTAGGCCACGGGCTTGCCGCCGATCGTGGCGCGGTGGGTGACGGTGCCGTACCGGGTGCGCCACACCTGGAGCCGGTAGGAACCCACCGCGGTCCCGTCGGCGACGGTCGGCTTCCAGGCGTTGCGCCGTTCCAGCTTCTCCATCGGGGTGCAACTGCCCCGGTAGAGGTAGTGGTCGGCGTCCAGGCCGGGTGTGCTGCCGCCGGGCACGCACAGTTCGACGGCGTAGGTGTCGGTGATGTCCTGACCGGCGGAGGTGGCGGACCAGGCGTAGTCCTGGCCGCGCCCCATCTGCACGTACATCCCGACGCCCGCGAAGGAGACACCGCGGGCGGAGATCCCCGGCCCCTGGATCTCCTGCAGCATCAGCAGCTGAGGAGCGAAGTAGCCGGTCTGCGGGCCGAAGACGGCGACGGGGTGGCCGCTCGCGGTGTGGGCTCCGGAGACGAGCAGGGCGTTGGACATACCGCGCCTGGGGTTGAGTGCCCCGGGCGCCAGCACGCCCTGGTCGAAGATGCCCTGGGCGGGCGCCAGCGCTCCCGGGTTGCGCACCGGGGTCTTGGCGTTGGTGCCGGCCGAGCCGGTGCGGTCGTGGACGAGCGGTTCGACACGCACCGAGCCAGGGTCGGGCAGGGCGGTGCCGCGCGGGTTCTCGGGCCGTTGCGCGTAGGGGAAGGAAGCGCCGTCGTGGACGGTGAGGACGGCTTCCGGGTCGTTGCGTTGACGGAAGGACTCCCAGACCCGGGTTCCCTCGGCCACGCCGTACTTCTGCTGGGCGGCGAGCAGCGCCAGCGCGGCCTGGACCTCGCCGCCGCCCCCTCCGCCGAACTGGCCGCCGACGACGGAGGCGATGGAGATCAGATCGGTCAGGCTGAAGGGCGCGATCTCACCGGCGTTGGTGATCGCGTCGATATGACCGGTGAGGACGTATTCCCCGGGGAAGTAGCGACCGTTCTTGGACTGCGTGCGATAGGCGTTGATGCCGTCGACGTAGGCCTGTGCGTCGGCCATCGCCTGCGCGCCCCGGGGTCCTTCGCCGGTGCGGATACGGTCGATCTGGGCCTGGAAGTCGGCCTCGGTATAGGGGGCCCCCGGCCAGAACTGCTGCTCAAGGCCCTGGTTGGCCAGCGCACCCCCGGCGAAGGGAGTGAGGTTGCCGCGGCCGATGTGCCGGAAGAGGTCCATCATCCAGAGCCGGTCCTGGGCGGCGGCGTATCCCGCGCCGAACTCCGTGCCGTACCGGGTGGTGCCCTTGATGTGCGGGACACCGGTCTTCTTGTCCCGGGTGATGCTGACGTCCGAGCGCGGGGTGGCCACCGACTCGACCTGGTTCGACGCGACGCCGAAGGAGGCGTCGTTGAAGAATTCGGTCAGCTTGGCGTCGGTGAGCCCGCCGTACCCGCCGGCCAGTGCGTCATAGCGCCCGAGCTGGTCGGAGCTGTGGCCGGGGCGGGTACCTAACAGCCGGTGGAGCAGGATGTCGGTGAGGGTGGCGTTTCCGTTCTGTCCTGGTGGCAGGATGTCGGCGCACTGGCTCTGCCCCTGTGCGAGGCAGTGGTCCACGACGGGGGCGGGGTCCTCGGCGGCGGTGGCCTGGGGCAGCGGCGCCAGGAGGGCCGTGCCGAGTACGAGGGCTGCACAGGCGGTTCTCAGTCGTCCGGTGGGGTGTCCGGTGATTCGTCGCATGGGTGCTCCTCGGTGAAGCCGGTGCGGCGCAGGCTACTGGCCGTATGACCCGTCGGTAAGATGAGTGACCGTCACTTCTTCTGTTGCGTCCGCGCTTTCTCGCGCCGCTTGTTCCGACCATCCGGCTGAATTCAGCCCCGCATCCGGGGACGGATGTTCGAGGGAGCCGGATTGGGTAGTCGTACGTCCATTCCTCAACGCGGAAGTACGAGCCATGAAGTACGAGCGACGGAGGTGGCGTGCGATGGCCGGTTTCCGGAGTCTTGCCAGACAGGTCCGCGACCCGCGAGGTGATCTGGCGCTGCGGCGCTATTCCCTGCGCAAGTGCCTGGAGCGGTTCGCTCCTTATGGACACCGGGCGACCTGGAATCATCTGTGCAGCAGGCACGGTATCGAGCCCGAGGACCGGGCTCCCGATCCGGCGCGGCTGGTGGCCGCGCTCAACGAACTGGAGCAGGCGCGGGCCGTATGGCTCGCCTACGAGGAGCGTTTCGCAGAGCGCCGTAAACGCGAGAAGCACGACGGGCTGCGGCGGCCCGGGTCGATCGACGACTGGCACCGGCGTACCTGGGGCGGCAACGGGATCGCGCGGTGCGACGACCCGGAGGTGCACCCCACGGACCCACTGGACGTGGTGCTGCGCCGGCTGATCAAGGCGCTGGGGTCGCGCCCGAGTGCGGTGTGCCCGGTGTGTGCGGACCGGCGCATCGTCTGGCGGCAGGATCTGGAACACGATCCGGGCTTCGGTCCGGTGTGCGCGGGCTGCGGGGTCGTGGTGCCCCAGCCCGTGCTGACGAACGAGGCACTCAGGACCGCCAAGCGGACGCGCGGCAGGGCACTGGCGTCGGTGGCCTGACTCGCACACAGCGGGCGCGGGGCACCGGCGGTGCGAAGCCGGTCCCCTGCGCCGCGGTGAGACCGTAGCAGGGCGAAATTCGGTGGCTCACCGCAATTCCCCACGGCGACAGTGGCGTTGTTATGCGAACCACGTCCAGGGAGCCGTGACATGTCGACGCTGCGCGTCACCGCCGAAGTGCTGACCATCCATGATCATCCGAACGCCGATGCCCTTGAACTGGCCCAGGTGGGCCTGTACCGGGCCGTCGTCGCCAAGGGCGCCTACCGCAGCGGCGACATCGCCGTCTACATCCCGGAGCAGGCCGTGCTGCCTGCCGGGCTGATCGAGGAGCTGGGGCTGACCGGACGGCTGGCGGGGCGGGCGTCCGACCGGGTCAAGGCGGTGCGCCTGCGCGGCGAGCTGTCGCAGGGGATCGTGTGCCGACCCAAGGCGCTCACGGAGGCCGACCTGGAGCGCGCGGCCACCGAGGGCACCGACTTCGCCGGGCTGCTCGGCATCACCAAGTGGTCGCCGCCGATCCCTCCCACGATGAGCGGCGAGGTCGAGCCGGCTCCTGAGCTGCTGCGCTGGGTCGACATCGAGAATCTCCAGCGCTATCCGGACATCTTCGCTCCGGATGAGCCCGTGGTGCTCACGGAGAAGCTGCACGGCACGGCCTGCCTGGTGACCTATGTCGCCTCGACGGGGAGGCTGCTGGTGTCGTCGAAGGGCTTCGGGTCGAAGGGGCTCGCCCTGAGGGAGGACCCACGCAACCTGTACTGGCGCGCCGTGCGGGGCCATGGCGTGGCGGAGGTCGCGGCACGACTGGCCGAGCGGCTCGGCGCGGAGCGGGTGGGCATCTTCGGCGAGGTGTACGGCGCCGGGGTGCAGGACCTCGTGTACGGCGCGGACGCCCGTTCGGCCGCGCTCGGCTTCGCGGCGTTCGACGTGTGCGCCGAGACCGGCGGGCGGGTGGAGTGGCTGGACGCGGCAGAGCTGCTCGACGGTGAACTGCCCCTGGTCCCGAGGCTGTACGAGGGCCCGTTCACGCTGGGCAAGGTTCTGGAGCTGGCGAGCGGTCGCGAGACCGTCTCCGGCCGGGAGCTGCATCTGCGCGAGGGCGTGGTGATCCGTCCGGCCGCCGAGCGCTACAGCCCGGTGACGGGTGGCCGGGCGATAGCCAAGGCGGTCAGCCCGGCGTATCTGACCCGCAAGGGCGGCACCGAGTACGAGTGACCGGTCCGGCGCGGGGTGGCCCGGCACGGGGGTGCGGGCCACCCCGCGCCACCGTTTTCCCGGCCGGGGTATCCGTTGACAGACGACCGGCGGCCCACCATGCTAAGCAGTCGCTTAGATGCGCGTCGCCACGGATGAGAGGCAGGGAAGAAACATGGCCGAGCCGAGGATCTTCACGTCCGCCGATGAACTGGTCGCCGGGGTCGGTGAGCAGCTCGGGTACAGCGACTGGCTGGAGGTCGACCAGAAGCGGATCGACCTCTTCGCCGATGCCACCGGCGACCACCAGTGGATCCACGTGGACCCCGAGCGCGCCGCCGCCGGCCCGTTCGGCAGGACCATCGCGCACGGCTATCTCACCCTGTCGCTGCTGCCCGCGCTCGTCCCTCAGGTCATGCGGGTCGAGGACATCAAGATGGGCATCAACTACGGCGCCAACAAGGTCCGCTTCCCCGCACCCGTGCCGGTCGGCTCCCGGCTGCGCGCCACGGCGGTGCTCAAGAGCGTGGAGGAGGCGGGCGGCGGCGTCCAGGTGACGGCTGTCGTCACCGTGGAGCGCGAGGGCGGCGACAAGCCGGTCTGCGTGGCCGAGTCGGTGTCGCGCTACTTCTTCTGAGCCCCACGCCTCCCGGGCCGCCGCCTTCGAGCCACTACCCGAGCCGCCGCTTCTCCTGAGCGGTAGTGGCACCGACCATGCGCAGCGCGAGGTCGGCGTAGAGGGCGCCGACCTCGTCCGGCGTACGGCTCCCCTGGGCGCTGAACCACCTGGCCACGTCGATACAGAGGGACAGCACGGCGAGAGTCGTGCCCGGGACGTCCGGCACGTCGAACTCCCCTGCCGCGACGCCTTCGTTGACGAGGCGCTGGACCACCGCGTCGGACTTGCGCCGCAGGGCGACGATCTCTGCGCGGTGCTCCTCGCTGAGTGCGTCGAGCTCGTACTGCACGACCCGGGCCGTGGTGTGCCGCTCGGCGTGCCAGCGGACGAAGCAGCGGACGGCGTCGGCGAGCCGTTCGGCCGCCGTGCCCTCCCCGCCGGCCGCCTCCTCCAGGAGTTCCAGCGCACGGTCGTGCCCGATGCGGCTGATCCGGTGGAGCAGCTCTTCCTTGGTCTTGTAGTGGATGTAGAGCGCGGCCGGGCTCATCCCGGCACGGCCGGCGATGTCGCGCGTCGTGGTGGCGTGGTAGCCGCGCTCGGCGAAGGCCTCGACGGCGGCGACGAGCAGCCTTCTGGCCGCCTCCGGAGTGACCTCGCCCCACGGCATGTCATCGACGCCGGCCCGTTCCTCCGCCGTACTCATCGCTCGCTCCGCCCCTTCGTCTCCGCCTCCCGGCCGGACGAACACCATACCCTGAACCTGAGCAAGCGCTTAGAACACGCTCACAGCTTCTGGAACGGGTCGTGCTCGGCCAACAGCTTCTCCACTCTGGCCTGATCCACCCGGCTGACGATCTGACCTGCCTCCTGCTTGTCCCGTACGACCTTGGCCAGGGTGAAGGACGAGGTGGTCAGGTACAGGACGGCGATGCCGAGGAAGGCGCGCACCCAGACATCGGCGTCCAGGTTGACGATGCCGAGGGTGACCGCACCGAGCGCGATACCGAAGGAGATCGCGGCCTGGGCGTAGTAGGCCGCCGTGTTCTGCTGGGTGATCTGTCTGTCGCTCATGGGAACCAGCATCGGCGCGCGTGACGGCCGCCACATCCGTACGGGTACTCAGATGAACAGCTCAGATGATCGGTCGGATTGCGGGCAGCTTCGGTGCGGCGGCTCGGTACTCAGAACGCGGAGACCCCGGTCAGCGCACGGCCGATGATCAGCTTCTGTATCTGACTGGTGCCCTCGTACAGCGTCATCACCCGCGCGTCGCGGAGCAGTTTGCCCACCGGGTACTCGTCGATGTACCCGTATCCGCCGTAGACCTGGAGTGCGTTGTTCGCGGCGCGCACCGCGGCCTCGGAGGCGAACAGCTTGGCCTTGGACGCGGCCGTGGCGAAGTCCTCGCCCCGGTCGACGAGATCGGCGACCCGCCAGGTCAGCAGCCGCGCCGCGTCCACGTCGACGGCGATGTCGCTGATGAGCTCCTGCACCAGCTGGTAGGAGGCGATGGGCTTGCCGAACTGCTCACGCTGACCCGCGTAGCCGACGGCGGCGTCCAGCGCCGCCTGAGCGATGCCGACACAACCGGCGGCCACCGACATCCGCCCCTTGGCCAGCGCGGACATGGCGATCGGGAATCCCTTTCCCTCGGGCCCGAGCATCGCCGTCGCGGGGATCCTGACATCCTGGAGGACCAGCTCGGCGGTTGCCTGACCACGCAGCCCGAGTTTGCCGTGGATGGCGCGGCGGCTCAGTCCCGGGGTGGCCGTGGGCACGAGGAACGCGGAGACGCCCCGGTGGCCCGGGCTGCCGTTGGTGCGGGCGAAGAGCAGCACGACGTCGGCCCAGGTGCCGTTGGTGATGAACATCTTCGAACCGTTGAGGACGTAGTCCTCGCCGTCCCTTGCGGCCGTGGTGCCGAGGCTCCCGGCGTCGGATCCGGTACCGGGCTCGGTGAGACCGAAGCAGCCGAGGGCCTCGCCCGAGGCGAGCCGGGGCAGCCAGTGCCGCTTCTGCTCCTCGCTCCCCCAGGCCGCGATGGTCTTGGTGACGAGCCCGAGGGACACGGAGACGATCCCACGCACCGACGAGTCGCCCCGTCCCAGCTCCTCGGTGACCAGGCAGTACGCGAGGTGGTCGCCGCCCGAACCACCGTACCTCTCGTCGATCGTGAGCCCCAGGAAGCCGACGGCACCCAGCTTCGCCACGATCGCCCGGTCGATGGCCTCGGCCCGGTCCCATGCGGCCGCATGGGGCGTGACCTCCCGCTCGACGAAGTCGCGGGCGAGTTTCCGGACAGCCTCGTGCTCGTCGCCGAGTTCCAGATCCACCGGGCACTCCCCACTTTAACTAACACTGCTAGTTTATGATTCGCAGGGCCTACTATGTGCCGCATGGCCCGACCGCGCAAGCCCCTCCTCAGCAGAGACCGCATCGTCGGGGTGGCGAGCGCGCTGGTGGACGCCGAAGGACTGGACGCGGTCTCCACCCGCCGCCTCGCCGCAGAGCTGGGCGTGAGCGGCCCATCGCTCTACAACCACTTCCGCAACAAGGACGAGATCCTGGAAGCGGTGGCCGACGCCGTCAGCGCCAAGGTGGACCTGTCGATGTTCGACCCGTCGGACGGCCGCGGCTGGCGCACGGCCTTGCACGACTGGGCCCTCTCCTATCGCGCGGCCCTCACCGAGCATCCCAATATCGTCCCGGTACTCGCCCGCGGCCCCGGCCGCAGGCCCGCGGGCCTGAAGGTCGCCGACACCGTCTTCGGCGCGATGGTCAGGTCCGGCTGGCCGCCTCCCCAGGCGACCCATATCGGCGCGCTGATGCGGTACTTCATCACCGGCTCGGCGCTCGGCTCCTTCGCCCGCGGTTTCGTCGACGACGAGGCCGCCTACGACCCGGCCGACTATCCGCACCTCGGCCAGGCCCATCTGCTCGCCGACCGGCAGCAGCAGGTGGACGAGGGGGCTTTCACGACGGGACTGCGGGCGCTGCTGGACGGGCTCGCGGTGCAGTACGAACGGCGATCGGACACTTCGGCCGACACCGAAGCGTAGGCACGGGACCCTGTCGCCGCACTGGCCGCGCTGCTCGCCGACCCGGCACGCGCCGCCATGTGTCTCGCCCTGCTCGACGGCCGGGCCTGGGCCGCGGGGGAACTGGCACGCCGCGCCGGGGTGGCCCGGTCGACCGCCAGTGAGCACCTGGGCAGGCTGGTCGCGGGCGGTCTGCTCGCCGAGGAGCGGCAGGGGCGGCACCGCTATGTACGACTGGCCCACGGGCGGGCCGCGCACCTCGTGGAGGAGCTGGCCGCCTGCACCGCTCCCGTGGCCGAGCCCCCGCGTTCGCTGCGCGCGGCGAACGCCCAGAGCGCCATGGCACGGGGGCGCACCTGCTACGACCATCTCGCGGGGCGCCTAGGCATCGCGATCACCGAAGCCATGACCGCCCGCGGACTGCTGCTCCAGGACACCGGTTTCGCGCTGACCGACGCCGGTCTCGCATGGTTCCGGGACGCGGGGATCGCTCTGCCGCGCGGCGGACGCCGACCGCTGGCCGGGCCTGTCTGGACTGGACGGAGCGCAGATCGCATCTGGCCGGGGTCGCGGGCGCGGAGTTGTGCCGGCACGCACTTGCGGTCGGATGGTGCGTACGCATCGGATCGCAGCGGGCCGTGAAGGTCACACCTGACGGGGAGCGGGCGCTGGGCGAGCTCCTGGCTATCGAAAAGCGAGGCACTGCGGTGAGCAGAACGCTGCGGAGAACGACGGCGCGCACGGACAAGCCGCGGGCGTCCGGCCGCGCCGCACGCGCCGCTTCAGAGCACGACCAGCGCCCTGGCTCCCCTCCCCGCGATCATGTTGTCGAAGGCGGCCGGAATGCCGTCCAGGCCGATCCGCTCGCTGACCAGCGCGCTCAGGTCGAACCGGCCCGTGCGGATGTGCTCCGCCAGCACCGGGAGGTCACGCGCCGGGTCGGAGTTCCCGTAGACGCAGCCGGAGAGGGTCCGGCCCCAGTGGAAGATCTCCAGGGCGTTGAACGTGACCTGCTGGTCCTTGCCGCCGATGCCGACGACGGTCGTGCGGCCGCCGCGCCGCGTCGAGTCCCAGGCGGTGCGGATCGTCTCAGCGCGGCCCACGCACTCGACGGCCACGTCCGCGCCCTGGCCACCGGTCAGCTTGCGGATCTCACGGGCGGTGGTGTCGGAGGCGACGACATATTCGGTGGCACCGGCCCGGCGGGCCAGTGCCTCCTTCTCGGGGGACACGTCCACGGCGATGATCGTGGACGCGCCGGCGATCCGGGCGGACTGGAGGGTCGCGAGCCCGACCCCGCCGACACCGAGGACGACCACCGACTCGCCCTCGCGGACCCGGGCGCTGTGGCGCACGGCGCCGTAGCCGGTGAGCACCGCGCAGCCGAGGAGCGCGGCATCGACGAGCGGCACCCCGTCCGGGACCGGCAGGACGCAGTTGGCGGCGACGACGGTCTCCTCGGCGAACGCGGCGACGTTGAGACCGGGGTGGAGTTCGGTCCCGTCCTCGGCGACGGCGTGCACCCTTGATGTGCCGGTCAGGGCGTCGGAGCAGAGCCAGACCTCGCCGATCGAGCAGTGGTGGCACTTCCCGCAGGACGGCGCCCAGTTGAGGACGACCCCGTCGCCGGGCGCGACATGGGTGACGCCTTCACCGACGGACACGACCGTGCCCGCGCCCTCGTGGCCGAGCACGGCGGGTACCGGCACCCGCATGGTGCCGTTGGACAGCGAGAGATCGGAATGGCAGACCCCCGCGGCGGCGATACGGACCCTCACCTGTCCGGGACCGGGCTCGGGGAGCTCGATCCCGATGATCTCCAGGGGGGAGCCGATGGCGGGCAGTACGGCGGCGCGGACCACGCTGAGCACTCCTCGGTGATTTTCAGAACTGGTCGGACGGGTCAGAACTGGAGGGACTTGGTGTGCAGATACTCGGCGAGACCGTGCGGGCCGAGTTCGCGGCCGATGCCGGACTGCTTGTAACCGCCGAACGGTGCCAGGGGGTTGAAGCGACCGCCGTTGATGTCGACCTGTCCGGTGTCCATCCTGCGGGCGAACGCGACGGCCTCGTCCCTCTCCCCCCACACCGCGCCCGCCAGGCCGTACACGGTGCCGTTCGCGATCCGCAGGGCATCGTCCTCGTCCTCGTACCGCAGGATCGAGACGACCGGCCCGAAGATCTCCTCCTGGGCGATGGCCATCTCGGGCGTCACGTCGGCGAAGACGGTCGGGGCGACGAAGTAACCGGTGTCGTGCGGGGCTTCGGGACCGCCGGCGACCAGCCGGGCGCCTTCGGCGACGCCCTGCTCGATGTAGCCGCGCACCCGCTGCTGCTGCTTCGCGTTGACGAGCGGGCCGATGCGCTCGCCGGGCACGTACTTGGCGACGGCCGCCGCGGCGAGCGCCACGGCCTCGTCGTACTGGTCGGTGTGCACGAGCATGCGGGTCCAGGCGCTGCACGTCTGGCCGGAGTTGGACATGACATTGGCGATGCCGACGCTCACGGCCTTGGCCAGATCGGCGCTCGGCAGGATCACGTTGGCGGACTTGCCTCCGAGCTCCAGAGCCACGCGCTTGACGGCGCCGCCCGCGGTCGCGCCGATCCGGCGGCCGACGGCGGTGGAGCCGGTGAAGGAGACCAGGTCCACTCCGGGGTGTGCGGCGAGCGCCTGTCCGGCGACCGGGCCGAGCCCGGTGACCATGTTGAACACTCCCGCCGGCAGGCCCGCCTCGTGGACGGCCTCGGCGAAGAGCTGGGCGGTCAGCGGAGTGTCCTCGGCGGGCTTGAGCACGACCGTGCAGCCCGCCGCCAGTGCCGGGGCGACCTTGGCGACGATCTGGTGCAGCGGGTAGTTCCAGGGCGTGATCGCGCCGACGACGCCGACCGGTTCCAGCAGCACGGTGGAGTTGCCGATCTGCTCCTCGAACGAACAGGAGGCGGCGAGTTCCGCGTACGAGCCGGCGACCAGGACCGGAAGGCCCGCGTGCACGGTCTGGGCCAGCTGTGCGGGTGCACCGAGCTCGGCGGTGACAGTCTCGGCGATCTCGGCCGTACGGGCGGCGAGCGCGTCGCGGAGCGCGGTGATGGCGGCCGCGCGCTCGGCGGGCGGCGTGGCGGCCCAGGCGGGGAAAGCGGCGCGGGCGGCGCGTACCGCCGCGTCCACGTCCTCCGCCGTACCGGCCGGGACATGGGCGATGACCCGCTCGTCCGCTGGGTTCACCACCGCGATGGTGTCGCTACCGGCGGCGGGCTCCCAGGCGCCGCCGATGTACATCCCGTCGTGGGCCTTCATCCGCTGTCTCCTTTGGGCGTGGCACGGCAGTACTCGCGATCCGACGCCCAAACTAGCGGTGTTAGTTTTCCAGCGCCACGTCCACGTGCCCGGGTGGTGCTGTGATTCTCCCCCTACTCACGCCTTTCCCCCACCCCACCCCGCTCCTTCCTGTAGCGGGGTGGGGAGACTCCGGGGATGCGGCCCGAGCCCTGCGCGGGCTGGTTTCAGGCCGGCGTCTGGCCGGCCGTCGCCGGGGCCGCCTGCACCTGGCGGGCCGCGACGGGCGACGCCGAGATCGAGGCGACCCGGGCGGACTCGCCGATCGGCCCCACCTGGACCCGCGACCGGTCGCCGGCGGGCGCCGCCGAGATCGCCGCAGCCGTGGGAGCGGACTGGGCGGCAGCGGGGGTGCCGTGTGCGGCCTGGGCCTTCTCGTCCGGCCCCTTCGCCACCGACGACCAGGTGCGCAGCCGGTGACTCGCGGCCTCGTCCAGGCTCACCGGTGTCCCCCGCTGCTCCGCGAGCCGGCTGGCCTCACGGCCGAGTGCGGCCACATCGTCCCAGCGCAGCCGCAGGACGACGGACAACTCAGCGCCACCGTCCGGGAGTCCGTGGATGATCGGCCCGTCACCATCAGTCATTGCCGCTCCTGTCGTTCGCGCTCAGACGTGTCACCGCACCGGGGAACCGCGCCCCGGAGAGACCCGCCGGAGTGAGAGGTACCGCCGCGTCTGTTCCGGACGCGGACAGCCCTTAGTACGCAGGGGCACCATCTCGCGTTCAGCACGCGCACGAACGCGAGAGCGATTCATCGAACAGAAGGCTCATCGACGGAGAGAGGAAGCGCGGCAGGGGCGACGTCCACGGCGAAGCCGTTGAGCACGGCCGTGCCGGACAACGGGTCGAGCAGCGAGCCGTCGAGCAGCTGGTTGACGTTCACTCCGGGCCGCGCCGCCGCCACCGTCATCCGGGTGCCGGGGCGGTCGTGTCCCCAGCCGTGCGGAAGGCTCACCACACCGGTGCGCACGGAGTCGGTGACCTCCACCGGCACCTCCAGCCGTCCGCCCCCCGCCTCGATCACGGCGGCGACCCCGTCGTCGAGACCGAGCCGGGCGGCGTCATCGGGGTGCACCTGGAGGGTGCAGCGGTTGGAACCGCCGTTCAGCGCGGGGACGTTGTGCAGCCAGCTGTTGTTGGAGCGCAGATGTCGGCGGCCCACCAGGACGAGCCCCCCGCCCCGCTCCCCCAGCGCGCGGCGCAGTCTCGGCAGATCGGCGGCGACGGGCCCCGGCAGCAGCTCGATGCGTCCGCTGCGGGTCCTGAGCACCTGGCCGAGCCGGGGGCGCAGCGAGCCCAGGTCGACTCCGTGCGGCCGGTCGAGCAGATCGCCGAGAGTGAGGCCGTACGGGCCGAGGCGGAGCATCATGTCCAGTCGCCGCTCGGGCCCGGTGGCGCCGGCCAGCCGGGCGGCCAGCTGCTTGGGGTCCTGTCCGTGCACCGGTGAGTGCGGGTCGGCGACGGCCTTGACGAGCGAGGCCTCGATGACCGTCTCGTCGACCGTGGCGGGGTCGGTTCCGTGCATCCCGCCCACGGCGAGGATCAACCGGGCGTGGATCTCGCACTCGTCCATCGCGCCCGGGTCGAGCGGGATGGCGGCGGGTGTGTAGCGCGCCTGGTTGCGTACGGCGAAGGCGTTGAAGGCGAAGTCGAAGTGGGCGCTGCGGGACGGGGGCGGCGGGGGCAGCACGACATCCGCGTGGCGCGAGGTCTCGTTCAGATACGGGTCCACGCTGACCATGAAGTCGAGGCCGCCGCTCAGGGCGCGGTCCAGCCGGTCCCCGTCCGGCGCGGAGAGCACGGGGTTGGCGGCGATCGCGATCAGGGCCCGGATCCGCCCGCTGCCCGGGGTCTCGATCTCCTCGGCCAGTGCCGACATGGGAAATTCACCCTTGGCTTCGGGATGGCCGCTCACCCGGCTGCTCCAGCGCCCGAGTACGAAGCCCTTGCCCGGGCCGTCCGGGCGGGGCGCCCGGTCGGTGGCGGCGAGGGGGAAGAGGGCACCGCCGGGCCGGTCGAGGTTGCCTGTGAGGATGTTGAGGACGTCCACGAGCCAGCTGGCCAGGGTGCCGTGCTCGACGGTGCAGCTGCCGATGCGTCCGTACACGGCCGCGGTCGGGGCGGCGGCCAGCTCGCGGGCGATGGCACGTATCTCCGCGGGGTCCACGTCGCAGGCCGCCGCGACGGCCTCGGGCGCGAAGTCCCGTACGGCCGCCCTGACCTCGTCCACTCCCTCCACCCGCCCGGCAAGATCGCCGAGATTGGTGAGCCCTTCTTCGAAAAGGACATGGGCGAGTGCGGCGAGCAGCAGGGCGTCCGCGCCCGGGCGGATGCTCACATGCCGGTCGGCGAGCCGGGCGGTGCGGGTGCGCCGCGGGTCCACGACGGTGAGACTGCCGCCGCGGCGGCGCAGCGCTTTGAGCTTGCCGGGGAAGTCGGGCGCGGTGCACAGGCTGCCATTGGACTCCAGCGGATTGGCCCCGAGCATCAGCAGATGGTCGGTGCGGTCCAGATCGGGGACGGGTATGGCCGTCGCACTGCCGAAGAGCAGTCCGCTGGAGACGTGTTTGGGCATCTGGTCGAGCGTCGAGGCGGTGAAGAGGTTGCGGGTGCGCAGGCTCGAGAGCAGGACCGGGGGATAGAGCCCGCCCGCCATGGTGTGCACGTTCGGGTTGCCGAGGACGATCCCGACCGCGTTCGGTCCGTGCTCCTCGATCAGCGGCCGGATCCGGGCGGCGACGGTGTCGAACGCCTCCTCCCAGGTCGCCTCCCGCAGCTCACCGGATGCGGCGCGGACCAGGGGCGTGCGCAGCCGGTCGGGGTCGGCGTCGAGTTCGCCGAAGGACGCGCCCTTGGGGCAGAGGAAGCCCTGGCTGAAGACATCGTCCTGGTCGCCCCGGGCGCCGGTGACACGGCCGCCCTCGATGGTCAGGGTCAGCCCGCAGGTGGCTTCGCACAGTGGACAGATCCGCAGGGCGGTGCGGGTGGCATCGGTTTCCGGCATGGGGGCCTCCCCGTGGGCGGCGGCGTTGGCGCGCGGGCAGTGCCGAGCATACCGACCGGTATGCATGACGGCGAGGGGTAGCACGACGACCGGGGAGGCCACCCGGCGACATGACCGAGTCGCCGCGGGCGCCAGGTTGAGGCACCGCCGGCGCCACGGCGGAGGCGCCGCCCCTCGTGTCGCTCTTCGGTGTCGGGGGGCGATGCCGTTGACGTGACCGGCCAGGGAATCCTACTGTCAAGCATAGGATTCCTCAGCGGACGCATCGGGAGTGTGCATGAGCGGCAACGGGACGAGCGGCGGCAACAGCACCGAGCAGGCCAGGAAGACCGCCGAAGGCCTGGAGTACCTGTCGGGCTTCGGCAACGAGCACAGCTCCGAGGCCGTGCCGGATGCATTGCCGCTGGGCCGCAACTCGCCGCAGCGGGCCCCGCTGGGCCTCTACGCGGAGCAGCTCAGCGGCTCCGCCTTCACCGAGCCGCGCGCCCACAACCGGCGCTCCTGGCTGTATCGGATCCGGCCGTCCGCCACCCACCCGCCGTTCGTCCGCGTCGACAACAACGCGGTGCGCTCCGCGCCCTTCACGGAGACCGTGCCGGACCCCAACCGGCTCCGCTGGAACCCGCTGCCGGAGCCCGCGCCCGGCACCGACTGGCTGGCCGGCCTGTGGACCCTCGGCGGCAACGGCGACGCCGCCCAGCGCACCGGAATGGCCGTGCACCTCTACCACGCCAACGCCTCCATGGAGCGCCGCGTGTTCAGCGACGCGGACGGCGAACTGCTCATCGTCCCGGAGCACGGTGGGCTGCTGCTGCGCACCGAGTTCGGCCTGCTCGCGGCCCGGCCGGGCGAGGTGGCGCTGATCCCGCGCGGCGTGCGCTTCCGGGTCGAGCTGCTCGACGACACCGCCCGCGGCTACGTCTGCGAGAACTACGGCGCGCCGTTCCAGCTCCCTGACCTGGGACCGATCGGCGCCAACGGCCTGGCCAACGTCCGGGACTTCCGCGCCCCGGTCGCGGCGTACGAGGACGTCGAAGGCCCTGTTGCGGTGGTCAACAAGTACTGCGGCAACCTGTGGGCCGCCACCTATGACCACTCCCCGCTCGATGTGGTGGCCTGGCACGGCAACCATCTGCCGTATGTCTACGACCTGCACCGTTTCAATGTGATCGGCACGATCTCCTACGACCACCCCGACCCGTCGATCTTCACCGTGCTCACCTCGCCGACCGACACCCCCGGGCTCGCGAGTGTGGACTTCGTGGTGTTCGCGCCACGCTGGCTGGTGGGCGAGGACACCTTCCGCCCGCCGTACTTCCACCGCAACGTGATGAGCGAGTACATGGGCCTGATCGAGGGCGCCTACGACGCCAAGACAGCGGGCGAGGGCGGCTTCGTCCCCGGCGGCGGCTCGCTGCACAACATGATGTCCGCGCACGGCCCCGACAGGGAGACCTTCGACAAGGCCAGTGCCGCCGAGCTGAAGCCGCAGAAGATCGACGACGGTCTCGCGTTCATGTTCGAGACGCGCTGGCCGGTGACCGCGACGGAGCAGGCGGCGAGCGCCGGACATCTGCAGGAGGGGTACGACGACGTGTGGCAGGGTCTTGAGCGCCACTTCCGGTCGTAGTACGGAGATGCCGTGACCGCCTTCGCCCCAGACTCGCTCGTCCTGAACCGCAAACTGCCGCTGTGGTACCAGGTCTCGCAGTCCCTGCGCGCCTCGATACTCGGGCGCGGGCCGCACGACCCGCTGCGGCTGCCCACCGAGGAGCAGCTCGCCGAGCACTACGGCGTGAGCGTGCTGACCATGCGGCAGGCGCTGAAGGAGCTTGAGGCCGAGGGGCTGATCAGCAGGCACCGCAGGCGCGGCACGTTCATCGAGCCGGGGGCGCGGCGCAGTGCCCCCCGGCGGCTGCTGGGCTCGATCGACGCGATCGTGGCCCAGCAGTCGGGCGAGCGGACCACCGTCCTGGGGCATGGGACGTCCACGGTGCCCGGTGAGCTCGCCGAGTTCTTCACGGACGTGGACGAGGTCGTGACGTACCGCAGGCTCCGCTGCGACGGGGACAGCGGCGAACCGACGAACTGGGCGGAGAACGCGGTACGGCCGGACATCGCGGCGGCGCTCGAGGTCGGCGACCTCGAGCGCTGGCCGATGACGAAGGTGCTGCGGGACGTCGTCGGGGTAAGGATCAGCCGGATCACGGACACGGTGGAGGCGAGACTCGCCGACCCGGAGACGGCCGAGCTGCTCCAGGTGCCGCTGCTGTCGCCGATCCTGCACTACACCGGGGTGACCTACGACGACGAGGGGCGGGTGGTGGACGTGGCGCGCATCCGGTACCGGGGGGACCGGTTCTCGTTCTCGGTGACCGTCGAGGCGGAGTGATCCGCGATGCTGCTGGACGATCTGATGCCCTGGTCCGCGGGACCCCTCAGGCTGGGCCGCGACTGGGTGGTGGCCCCGGAGGCACGGACGCTGCGGGCCCGCTGGGACACGCTGATACGGGCCGGCGAGGGTGAACGCCGGACGCTCTTCGGGGAGACGCGGGCGCGGACGCTGCACAGCGGTGTCGCCGCCCTGCCCGGGCAGTCCACCGGGACCGCGCGGTTCGCCGGGGAGAGCGGCCCCTGCCCCGAGCCCGTTCCGATCATGCACGGGCCCTTCGACCAGCAGTGGGTGATCCCCGACCACCGCCTCATCGACAACGCCCGGCCGGAGCTGTGGCGGGTCGCCGACGGGCGGCAGCTGTTCGTGCAGGAACTGGGCCGGGTGCCGGGAGCCGCGGGCCCCGCGCTGCTGGTGTCCGCGGCGCTGCCCGACGGCCGGTCACCGGCCGGACGGCCCGGGCGGATACGGCCGCTGTACCGGCGGCCCGGTGGGACCGAGCCCAATCTGGCGGCGGGCGTGCTGGATGCACTGCGTGCGCGCTACGGACAGAAGGTCACCGCGGCGGAGGTCCTCGCCTGGATCGTCGCCGCTGGACAGCCGTCGGTCTCGGGCCGGGGGTGCGAGGTGCCGTTCACCCCGGACCCCGGGGTGTGGGCGGAGGGTGTACGGCTGGGTCAGCGGCTGCTGGACATCCAGCTCAGGGGCGCCCACGGGGGCGAGCGGCCCAGGCTGCCCGGCGGCCAGCGGCCGTATGTACGGGCATCGCTCCCGGCACGGCCCCAGGGCATGGCCTACGACGCCGACGAGGAGGCCCTGCTGCTCGGCGGGGGACGGATCGCCCCCGTCCCCGCGGAGGCGTGGGACTTCACGGTGGCCGGGGTGCGGGTGCTCGAGAGCTGGTTCGAACGGCGTACGACGACCGAGGCGGAGCCCGGGACCCTGGACGCGATCCGGCCGGGCGCCTGGCCCCAGGAACGCACGTCGGAGCTGCTCGAACTCATCACCGTGCTGGCGCTGCTGGGCAGGTCGGAGGCCCCGCGAAAGGCGCTGGCGCAGGCCATCTCCGCCTCCGGTCCGGCCGACCCGGAACTGGCACCGGTGACGGACGCCGCCCGCCGGCCCGCATCGGTGCTGGACCACCACGAGGAGGGCCCGGAAGGGCAGTTCGCGCTGATCTGAGCAACGACCGGTGCCCCGGCAGGCCGGATCCCGTCCGGGGCAGGCTCGCATCAGCTAACCGCGAAGGGAGCGCATCGGTCGGCTACTCGCCGACACGGCGCAGGGCGTGGTCAACACCCGGCTGCGCACACTGGTGAACGCGGCGTTCGTGCCCCGCCGTGTGCGCCTGGAGCCCTTCACCACAGACATCGCGCACCGGTCCCCGGACCGGGTCGAGCAGCACACCCGTGGGGACGTGATCACGGATCTCGCGGCGCCGCCGGTCTTCCGGATGATCTGGCCGCCCACCGTATCCGGCGTGACAAAGTTGGCCGGCAAGCGGTAGTACGGCTGATATGAGCCAGCCGCTGCCCCTCGAAGGCATCACCGTCGTCGCCGTCGAACAGGCCGTGTCGGCTCCGTTCGCCACCCGCCAGCTCGCCGACCTCGGAGCCCGGGTGATCAAGATCGAGCGACCGGACGGCGGTGACTTCGCCCGCGGCTACGACACAGCGGCGCAGGGTCTCGCCTCGCACTTCGTCTGGTGCAACCGCGGCAAGGAGTCACTCGCGGTCGATCTGAAGGACCCGCGCGGAATCGCCGTGGTGCGCCGGCTGATCACCGGCGCCGATGTGTTCGTGCAGAACCTCGCCCAGGGCGCCGCGGCGCGGCTCGGCCTGGACGCGGCCGCACTGTGCGAGCAGTTCCCCCGGCTCGTGGCGGTGGACATCTCCGGATACGGGGCCGAGGGACCGTACGCCCACAAGCGGGCCTACGACATGCTCGTGCAGTGCGAGGCGGGCCTGGTGTCCGTGACCGGGACACCCGGGCAGCCGGTGAAGGCGGGCATCCCGGCGGCGGATGTGGCGGCGGCGATGTACGCGTTCTCGGGGGTGCTCGCCGCCCTGCTGCGCCGCGCCACGACCGGGCTCGGAGGGCCGGTGGAGATCTCCATGCTGGAGTCGCTCGCCGAGTGGATGGGCCATCCCCTGCACCACGGCATGCACGGGGGCGCGCCCCCCGCCCGCACCGGCCTCGCGCACGCCGTGATCGCGCCGTACGACGCCTACGCGACGGCCGACGGCGGCCAGGTGCTGCTGTCCGTGCAGAACGACCGCGAGTGGCGGCGGCTCGCCGAGCAGGTGCTGGACCGCCCCGAGCTGGGCGAGGACCCCGCCTTCGCCACGAACACGGCACGCACGGCGAACCGGGCGAAGACCGATGCGGTGGTGAGCGAGGCCCTGGCCCGTCTCAGCACCGACGACGCCGTCGCCCGCCTCGAGGCGGGCGGCATCGCCTGCGCCCGTCTCAACACCGTCACCGACCTGGCCCGCCACCCCCAGCTCGCGGCCCGCTCCCGCTGGCGCGAGGTCCCCTCCCCCACGGGCCCCCTGCGTGCGCTCCTCCCCCCGATCAACCTGCCGGGCGGCCCTGATGCCCGGATGGGTCCGATCCCGGCACTCGGGGAGCACACGGATGCGGTGCTGCGGGAGGTGGGACTGGGGGCCTCGGAGATCGCGGCGCTGCGGAAGGACGGAGTGGTGGGGTGAGCCACCGGCGTGCACGCACCACCCCGTGCGGCGCCCCGGGCGTCCGGCCACCGGGGCGCGGCACACCGCGCCACCCGTCTGCCCTACGGACGCGGGACTCCCCGTTCGACAGGCCACCTGGGTGAACGCTCGATAAACTCCTCGTTTGCCATGCGCGCGGAGGTTCCACGATTCGCGGCGCACTCCACAGACACGGACGGAGAGTGAGCGATGCGCAGGAACGAGAACCGCGTCATGCAGGTGGGCGAACGGCGCGCCGTATGACCGTCGTCCCGGATACACCGGCGCTGCTCGACCCGCTCCTCGATGCGAGCGCGGCCCCCCTGCCGGCGCTGTTCGCCGCGGGAGTCGCTCCCGCGGAGCGGACACTGCTCGACATCCTGGAGGAGACCGCGGGGCGGCACCCAGGGGCGCCGGCCGTGGACGACGGCAGCGAGGCCCTCACCTACCGCGGGCTGGCCGACGAGGTCGAGAAGCTGCGTCGGCGGCTCGCCGAGCGGGGGGTCGGCAGCGGTGACCGGGTGGGTGTGCGCGTGCCGTCCGGGACCGTCGACCTGTACGTGGCCATCCTCGCGGTGCTCGCCAGCGGCGCTGCGTACGTCCCCGTGGACGCGGAGGACCCCGACGAGCGTGCCGAGTTGGTGTTCGGGGAGGCCGGGGTGGCAGCCGTGATCGGGGCCGGGCGCCGCATCGTGGTGGTCGGGAGCCCGGGTGGGGACACGGAGGGCAGGCCCGCGCCGGACGACGACGCCTGGGTCATCTTCACCTCGGGCTCCACCGGCAAGCCCAAGGGTGTCGCCGTCAGCCATCGCAGCGCGGCGGCGTTCGTCGACGCGGAGGCGCGGCTCTTCCTCACGGACGCCGCGGACGAGCCGCTCGGCCCGGGTGACCGGGTGCTCGCCGGGCTGTCCGTCGCGTTCGACGCCTCGTGCGAGGAGATGTGGCTGGCCTGGCGGCACGGCGGCTGCCTGGTGCCCGCGCCGCGTTCGCTCGTGCGCAGCGGTCTTGATCTGGGGCCCTGGCTGGTCGAGAAGGGCATCACCGTGGTCTCGACGGTGCCCACGCTCGCCGCGCTGTGGCCGGTGGATGCCCTGGACGAGGTGCGGCTGCTGATCTTCGGCGGTGAGGCCTGCCCGCCCGAGCTGGCGGAGCGGATGGCCGTGCCGGGGCGCGAGGTGTGGAACACCTACGGCCCGACGGAGGCCACCGTGGTCGCCTGCGCCGCCCCGCTGACCGGTGAGGGCCCGGTGCGCATCGGGCTGCCGCTGGACGGCTGGGAGCTCGCGGTGGTGGACGAGCGGGGCGAGCCGGCAGTGATGGGCGCGACCGGTGAGCTGGTGATCGGCGGTGTCGGTCTCGCCCGGTATCTGGACCCCGGCAAGGACGCGGAGAAGTACGCCCCGCTGCCCGCGCTGGGCTGGGAGCGTGCCTATCGCAGTGGTGATCTGGTGCGCGCGGAGTCCGAGGGCCTGGTCTTCGTCGGCCGCGCGGACGAGCAGGTCAAGCTGGGCGGCCGCCGTATCGAGCTGGGTGAGATCGACGCGGCCCTCCAGGCGCTCCCCGGGGTCGCGGGCGCCGCCGCCGCGGTCCGTACCACGGCCGCGGGCCATCAGCTGCTGGTCGGGTACGTGGTGCCGGGCAAGGCCGAAGACGCGTTTGATGCCGCCGATACCGTGGCCCGGCTGCGCAAGGAGCTGCCCGCCGCGCTCGTCCCCGTGATCGCCGTCGTGGCCGAGTTGCCCACGCGTACGTCCGGAAAGGTGGACCGCGACGCGCTGCCCTGGCCGCTGCCGGGCGGCGGGGCCACGGACACGGCCGGGCTGAGCGAGACCGAGGCCTGGCTGGCCGGGCAGTGGGGGGAGGTGCTCGGGGCCCCGGCCGGCGGGCCCGACGCCGACTTCTTCGTGAACGGCGGCGGCAGCCTCGCCGCCGCCCAGCTGGTCTCGCGGATCCGTGAGCACTACGGCACCGGTTCGGTCGGCGACATCTACCGGAACCCCACCCTGGGGGCCCTCGCACGCACCCTGGAGGCGGCGTCCGGGCGCGGTGCGAGGATCCGCGCCGTGCGCCCGGTGACGCTGCGCACGGGCGTCGTGCAGCTGCTGCTGACGCTGCCGCTGATGGGCGTCCTGGGCCTGCGCTGGGCGGTGGTCGCCGCCGCGGTGAACAACGTCATCGGGCTGCCCTGGGCGCCCACGGTGTCCTGGTGGTGGGTGGCGGTCGGCTGGCTGCTCGTGGTCAGTCCACCCGGGCGGATCGTGATCGCGGCGGGCGGGGCGCGGCTGCTGCTGCGCGGACTGCGCCCCGGCACGTACCCCCGCGGGGGCCGTACCCATCTGCGGCTGTGGACGGCGGAGCGGCTCGCCGAACTCAGCGGGGCCACCGGGCTCGCGGGTTCCTGGCTCACCTACTACGCGCGGGCTCTCGGTGTCCGCGTCGGGGACGATGTGGATCTGCACGCGCTGCCGCCCGTGACGGGGCTGCTGCGGCTCGGCAAGGGCTGTGCCGTCGAGCCCGAGGTGGACCTGTCAGGTCACTGGCTGGACGGCGACCGGCTGCGCGTCGGCTCGGTACGGATCGGGGCGGGGGCCACCGTCGGTGCCCGCAGCACGCTGTTCCCCGGTGCCCGGATCGGCAAGCGGGCGGAGGTCGCCCCCGGCTCGGGCGTGACCGGAGCCGTCCCCGCGGGCGAGCGCTGGGCCGGAGCCCCGGCGTGCAGACAAGGCAAGGCGGGGCGCGGCCTGCCCGGCGGCGGGCGCCCGGTGCGCAGACGCCGCTGGACCGTCATCTACTCGGTGTCATCGCTGCTCATCGGGCTGCTGCCCGCGGTCGCCGCGCTGCCGGGTCTACTGGTGATCGGTGACTTCCTGCAAAGCACCGGCGGCGGCGCCGGGGAGGCGCTGGCAGCGGCCCTCGCGGCGGTGCCGCTGGCGACGCTGGTCGCCATGGCCGCGTACGCGGTGCTGATCGTGACGGGTGTGCGGCTGCTGGGCACCGGGCTGCGCGAAGGGCACCATCCGGTGCACGGCCGGGTCGCGTGGCAGGCGTGGGCGACCGAGCGGCTGATGGACATGGCGCGGGTACATCTCTTCCCTCTGTACGCCAGCCTGTTCACCCCCGTGTGGCTGCGGGCGCTCGGGATGCGGGTCGGGCGAGGGGTGGAGGCGTCGACCGTGCTGGCGCTGCCGGGCATGGCGACGGTCGGCGACGAGGCGTTCCTGGCCGACGACACCATGGTCGCCTCGTACGAGCTCGGCGGCGGCTGGCTGCGCATCGCCGAGGCCCGGGTCGGCAAGCGCGCCTTCCTCGGCAACTCCGGGATGGCCGCGGCCGGGCGCAGGGTGCCCAAGCGGGGGCTGGTGGGTGTGCTGTCGGCGGCGCCCAAGCGTGCCAAGGCGGGCTCCTCGTGGCTCGGTATGCCACCGATGAGGCTGCCGCGGGCCGCCGAGCAGGGCGACCAGAGCCGCACCTTCGCCCCACCGCTCCGGCTGAAGCTGGCGCGCGCCGCCGTGGAGCTGTGCCGGGTGGTCCCGGTGATGTGCGGGGTGGCGCTGGCCGTGCTCGCACTCGCCGCGTTCACCCTGGTCGCGGGGCGCTTCGGGCCTGCGGTCGCGGTGCTGCTCGGCGGGGTGGTGGTCCTCGCCTCCGGCGTGGTGGCGGCGCTGGTCGCGATCGCCGCGAAGTGGCTGCTGGTGGGCAGGTTCAGGGCCGTGGAGCAGCCGCTGTGGTCGTCGTTCGTATGGCGCAACGAACTCGCCGACACGTTCGTGGAGGTGCTGGCCGTGCCCTGGCTGGTGGGCGCGACCGCGGGTACCCCGCTGATGAACCTGTGGCTGCGCGGCCTCGGTGCCCGTATCGGACGGGGCGCCTGGTGCGAGACGTACTGGCTGCCGGAGGCGGATCTCGTCGCGATCGGCGCCGGTGCCAGTGTCAACCGGGGCTGTGTCGTGCAGACCCATCTCTTCCACGACCGGATCATGCGCATGGACAATGTGGTTCTCGGTGCGGGTGCGACACTCGGTCCGCATGGGATCGCGCTGCCCGGCGCGATGATCGGAGACCGTGCCACGGTCGGTCCGGCGTCGCTGGTGATGCGTGGGGAGCGGGTGCCCTCCGACACGCGGTGGCTGGGCAACCCGATCGCCGCATGGCGGACGTGAGCAGGGCACGGGCACAGAACACGGGCACAGGGCACGACCGAAGGACGCACCACGGTGACGGATTCGTATCTGCCGCAGCACGGCGACGGTGGCCACCGGACCACGGAGTACGACCTGGAGCTGGACTACCGTCCGCAGACGGGTCGTCTCACGGGCCGGGCGACGATCCACGCCGTGGTGGGAACCGAACGCGCGCTGCCCGAGATCGTGCTCGATCTCGGGCAGTTCCGGCTCACCAAGGTCCTGGTGAACGGCGCCCGCCCCGCGAAGTACACACACCGCGGCGACAAACTGCGGATAAGGCCAGCCAAGCCGCTGCGCGCGGGGACGCCCTTCACGGTGGAGGTGCGCTACACGGGTGTCCCCCGGCCGGTGCGCACCCGTGACTGGGGCGACCTGGGCTGGGAGCTGCTGGACGAGGGCGCACTGGTGGCCTCTCAGCCGAACGGGTCCCGCTCCTGGTTCCCCTGCAACGACCGCCCGGACGACAAGGCGGCCTACCGGATCACGGTGACCGCCCCGTCCCCGTACACGGTGGTGGCGAACGGGACACTCGCCTCACGCACCATCAGCGCGTCCACGACGACCTGGGTGTACGAGCAGCCCGCGCCCATGGCGAGCTATCTGGCGAGCGTCCAGATCGGACCGTACGAGCTGGTGGAGGTGCCGCATGCGGGTGAGGTGCCGCAGCCGGCCGCGGTGCCGGGCACCCTCCTGGGCCGCTTCGAGCGGGACTTCGCGCGCCAGCCGGAAATGATGCTGGTGTTCACGGACCTGTTCGGCCCGTATCCCTTTGACGACTACGCGGTCGTGGTGGTGGACGAGGAGCTGGACGTGCCCGTGGAGGCGCAGGGCCTGTCGGTGTTCGGCGCCAACCATGTGGACGGCCGGCGGGGCAGCGAGCGGCTGGTCGCGCACGAGCTGGCCCACCAGTGGTTCGGCAACAGTCTGACCGTGGCCGACTGGCGGCACATCTGGCTCAACGAGGGCTTCGCGAAGTACGCCGAGTGGCTGTGGTCCGAGCTGTCGGGCGGCCCTTCGGCCTCGTCACTGGCGGCCAGGTCGCGCGCCCGGCTGGCCATGATGCGGCAGGACATCCGGATCGCCGATCCGGGACTGCGGCGGCTGTTCGACGACCGGGTCTACGAACGGGGTGCGCTCACCCTGCACGCGCTGCGCACGAAGATGGGACATGCTGCGTTCGTCGGGCTGCTGCGGGAGTGGACCGCTACCCACCGGCACGGGGTGGTGACGACCGAGGGGTTCATCGCCCTGGCACGGCGGCATTCGGCGCTACCGCTGGACAGGCTGTTCGCGATGTGGCTGTACGAGGCCAAGCTGCCGGCTCTGCCGCTCTAGTGCGGTGTCCGGGCGGGGCGGTGGGTGCCGGCCGGGGCTGCCCCGGTGTGGTGCACGGCCTGGGTGGGCGGGCATCGGAGCCGGACGGGCGAGCGGGGGACGGGTGCGCGTGAAGCGGTCACGCGAGCCCGGCTCCGCCTGCCGGCCACCCAGGCCGGAAGCTGCGGGGTCTGTGTGACCTAGTGTCGGCGGCTGCCGAACAGCGAGCGCCGCAGCCGGCGCAGCGGCGCGAAGAGCGAGACCCGCTCACTCTTGCTCGCACGCGTGTGCGCCACATCACGTGTCGTCAGCTCACGCATCAGCGACGTCGCCTCCGCCGACTCCCGCTGCGGGACGACAGGGCCGCCCAGCACCGCGAGATGGCGGTCGAGACGCGAGCTGGTCGCGTTGCTTCCACAGGTGATCGCGGGCACTCGCGCCCTGCTGCGCACCGTTATCTGTTCCATTTCACTCCCCACCCGTACGAGGGCACCCGGCCCGGGCAGGTTAACCCTATCGTCCCGTAGTGACACTCGTGTATCCCGGTCGCAGGATTCACCACCCCTGTACGGGTGTTGACGGTTACTCAGCGAATCCAACTGATTCCAGGGCGAGTTGGACAGTTTCGAGTGCGCCGCCAATCCGATTCCGATCCACGCCAATCCATCCGGCCTCCTGCCCCGAACACCGGTCATCAGGCAGGACTGATCCAAGGTCCTCGGACAGGAACGGGATGGACTCGATGACCGCTATCAAGTGGAGCGCGCGGGGGCGCAGGAATCTTGCCGCGCTCGTCTGTGGTGCGCTGGCAGCCGGGGGGCTCGCGGCCTCGGGAGTCACCACCACGCTCGCGCCGGGGGCCGCGCACGCCTCCAGCCACCGGGAGGCCCCGCTGATCTCGGGCCAGCCGCAGCTCGACAACACGGACGTCTACGCCTTCGTGAGCCCGGACCGGCCGGACACGACGACGATCGTCGCCAACTGGCTGCCCTTCGAGGAACCCGGGGGCGGGCCGAACTTCTACCGGTTCGCCAAGGACGCCCGCTACGAGATCCACGTCGACTCGGACGGCGACGCACAGGGCGATCTGCTCTACCGCTGGACCTTCCACGACCAGGTCAAGAACGGTGACACCTTCCTGTACAACACGGGACCGGTGACCAGCGTCGACGACCCGGACCTCAACATCACGCAGACCTACGACCTCGAACTGCTGAAGCTGCGCAAGCAGCATGTGATCTCCCACACGAAGATCGCCGACCATGTGCCGGTCGCCCCCTCGAACGTGGGCAAAGCGTCCATGCCGGACTATGCGCAGCTGCGCGCCCAGGCCGTGCACCGGATGGAGGACGGCTCATCGGTGTTCGCCGGCCAGGCCGACGACCCCTTCTTCCTGGACCTGCGTGTCTTCGACCTGCTGTACGGCGGCGACCTCTCCGAGGTCGGCAACGACACGCTCAAGGGCTACAACGTCAACAGCATCGCGCTCCAGGTGCCGACCGAGCACATACGGGAGTCCGAGGGACAGCCGGTGGTCGGCATCTGGTCGACCACGTCCCGGAAGAACGCGAGCGGCGACTGGACCCAGGTGTCGCGCCTCGGCATGCCTCTCGTCAACGAGGTCGTCGTACCGGTGAAGGCGAAGGACAAGTTCAACGCCTCGTCGCCCTGGAACGACGCGGAGTTCCTGCCGTTCGTCACCGAACCCGAGCTGCCCAAGCTCATCGAGTCCATCTACAAGATCAAGGCTCCCGCGACACCCCGCGACGATCTGGTGTCGGTGTTCCTGACCGGGGTCAAGGACCTCAACCAGCCGCCGGAGGTCAAGCCCGCCGAGGCGCTGCGTCTGAACACCTCGATCCCGCCGGCCCATGACCCCAAGCGCCTCGGGGTGCTGGACGGCGACAAGGCCGGCTTCCCCAACGGGCGGCGGCTGACGGACGATGTGATCGACATCTCGCTCCAGGTGGTCGAAGGCGAACTGCTGGGACAGAAGAACGACCTGGGTGACGCGGTGGACGCGAACGACCTGGGGTTCGAGAAGAAGTTCCCGTATGTGGCGCTGCCGACGTCCGGCTCCCGCGGCCAGGTGGCCAAGGGCAACGGCGCCGAGAGCCAGCTGAAGGGCGGGGCCTCCGAGCTCTCGGCGCTGGCGGGCGGCGGCGACAAGCTCGTGGTCACGTCGCTGGTGTCCGCGGGCGCCGGAGTGGTGCTGGTGGCCCTGGGTCTCGGCTGGTGGCGGATGCGCCGGCGCAGCAGGGGCATTCTGTGAAGCTCGGCAAGCACGCCCGTGCGGGGCGGCTCGCGGCCGGGGTGGCGGGTCTGGCGCTCGTGCTGACGGCCGTGGGAGCGGTCGTCGGCGGCGAGGGCGAGGTGCCCGCCGTTCCGGCCGCCGCCACGGGGACGGCGGCCGGCCAGGGCGTACGCGCCCTCCAGGCGCACCTCAGGGAACAGCCCAAGGACGCGGGCGCCTGGGCGGCACTCGGCTCCGCGTACGTCGAGGAAGCCAGGGTCAGCGGGGACGCGGCCCGGTATCCGCAGGCTGAGAAGGCCCTCGCACGGTCGCTGGAGCTGCGTCCCGACGACAACGCGGACGCCATCGCCGGCCGCGCCGCGCTCGCAGCCGCCCGCCATGACTTCCCCGGGGCGCTCCGCGCGGCGGACGGTGCGCTGGCGGTCAACGCGTACAGCGAGCGCGCCCTGGCGGTGCGGATCGACGCGCTGGTCGAACTCGGTCGCTATGCGGACGCGTTGGCCGCCGCGAAGCTGGCCGACGCGCGCCGCCCCGGCATCCCGGTATTCACGCGTTTCGCCTATGTGCGGGAGCTGCGCGGGGAGACCGAGGAGGCGCGCCGGGTGCTGGAGCTCGCCCTGGACTCGGCCGCCCGCCGGGCCGACGTCGCCTACACATCGACGGCGCTGGGCCAGCTCGCCTGGTCGCAGGGCGACTACACGGAGGCGCTGCGGCGTTGCGGTCTCGCGCTCAAGGCCGAGCCGGGCAACCCGGAAGCAGGCGAGTGCCGGGCACGGGCACTCGCCGGAAAGGGAGATCTGAAGGGCGCGATCAAGGAGTTCGACGACCTGGTCGGGCGCTATCCGCTGCCCGGACGGCTGGTCGCGCTCGGCGAGCTGTACGAGGCGACCGGCCAGCCCGAGCACGCCCGGGAGCAGTACGCCGTCGTCGAAACGTACACCGGTCTCGCCCGTGCGGGCGGGGTGAACCCGGACCTGGACACCGCGCTGGCCGCGGCCGACCACGGTGACAGGGCGGCGGCACTGCGCGCGGCGCGGGCCGAGTGGCAGCGGCGCCGCACGGTGCACACGGAGGACGCGCTGGCCTGGGCACTGCACCGGTCCGGCGAGTCGAAGGAGGCGCTGGCACACGCCAAGCTTGCGACGGCGACCGGATACCGCAACGCCGCGTTCCTGTTCCACCGCGGAATGATCGAGCGGGCAGTCGGTGACACGGCCGGCGCACGGGCCTCGCTCTCCCTCGCCCTGGAGCTGAACCCCGGTTTCTCACCACTCGGTTCGCGCGATGCCCGGCGCGCGCTCGACGCCCTGGAGGGGTCATGAACTTCCCGCCCAGGCAGTTTCTGAGAAGTAGCGCCGTCCGCCCGGAGGGCGAGCCAGGCGGGACTCTGCCACCACTGCTCAGGGGCGCGGGGCCGATCGCGGGGGTGGGCTGTATGTCGCCGACGTACGCGGTCGGCACCTGCGTCCCCGCCCGGAAGCCGGGCCCCGCCGGCCCGAGGCGGCCACTCACACGGGTGGTCGCCGTACTGGGTCTGGTGCTCGCCGCCTTGTTCGCGGGCGGCACGACGCCCGCCTTGGCGCATCCGCTCGGCAACTTCACGGTCAACCGGTTCGACGGGCTCGTCCTCCACCCGGACGAGCTGGCGGTCGACCATGTCGAGGACCTGGCGGAGATACCCACCGCCAGGGTGCGTCCGAAGGAACTCCCCGCATCCGGTCTCGCGGCATGGGCGACGGAGCGCTGCGCGGAGGCGGCACGGACGTCGCAGCTGCGCGTGGACGGCCGTCCGGTGCCTCTCGAGCCCGGCCCGGCCCGGGCCGAAGTGCGTCCCGGTCAAGCGGGGTTGCCCACCCTGCGCCTGGAGTGCGGGATGACCGCGCCGCTGCCCGAGCGTGCGGCGGCCGTGGTCTTCCGGGCCGCGGGTGCGGACGGTCCCGGCTGGCGCGAGATCACCGCGCGGGGCGACCGCAGGACCCTGGAGTCCTCGTCCGTGCCCCGGGACTCCGTGTCGAACCGGCTGTCCGGCTACCCGGAGGGGCTGCTGGACTCCCCTCCGAACCGTACGACCGCCGAGGTCACGGCGGTACCTGGAGGGCCCGCACTGGCGGAGGACGGCACGGAGACCGCGGCTCCGGCCTCGATCCTGCCGCGCGGTGTGGACCGCTGGACGCAGCAGCTGACCGGGCTGGTCGAACACCGCGAGCTGACGATGCCCTTCGCGGCCCTCGCCCTGGCGGTCGCACTCGGTCTCGGTGCCCTGCACGCGCTGGCGCCCGGGCACGGGAAGACGCTGATGGCCGCCGCGGCGGCGGTCGGTGGCCGCAGCTCGCTCCGGGACGTCCTGACCCTCGGGGCATCGGTGACCGTCACCCACACCCTCGGTGTCTTCGCCCTCGGCGCGCTCGTGGCCACGGGCGCGGCCGTCAGCCCGTCCGTGGTGGGCTGGCTGGGCGTGGCGAGCGGTTGCCTGGTGACGGTGGCGGGCGCACTGCTCGTACGCCGGGCATGGCGGCAACGCGCCAGCGGGCAGGGGCACACCCATGTGCACTGGGTGGGCGGACGCGCTTACAGCCACAGCCACGAGGACGGCCATGGCCACGCCCACAGCCAGGACCGGCACGACGCAGCCGCCGCTGGCGGCGATCACGGTCACGGCGCGGCACATGACCACGACCAGCACCCACACGAACACGCCCGCCCCCACAGCCACGGTCACGTCCATGCCGATGCCCACAGCCACGGTCACGCCCATCCGCACGGACACGATCAGGCCGCCCATGCGCAAGCTTCCGCATCCGCGTCCTCCCAGCCACTGCGCCGGACCGTGCTCCTCGGCTTCGCCGGAGGCCTGGTGCCCAGCCCGTCCGCCGTCGTGGTGCTGGTCGGCGCCACCGCGCTGGGGCACGCCTGGTTCGGGCTGCTGCTCGTCGTGGCATACGGGGCCGGCCTCGCGCTCACCCTCACCGCGGCCGGATTCGCCGTCGTACGGCTCGGACAACGCGCGGCGGAATGGCTCGACCGGCGGCGGGCCGCGAGCCGTACGAGCGGGCGGTTCCTCGGCTTCGTCCAGCGGACCGCGCCGCTGAGTACGGCGCTCGCCGTGTTCGTCCTGGGATGTGGATTGGTGTTCAGGGGGGCCGCCGGCGCCATCAGTTGAGCTAACTTGGAAGGGTTTCCACCGTGATGGTCGCTCTGCTGCGGATGGGGGGTTCGTCATGAGCGAAGTGCCGGGCGACGGCCGGAACGACGAGGTGCTGGTCGCAGGCCGCTACCGCCTGCTCAGCCGGCTCGGCGAAGGCGGGATGGGCGTCGTCTGGCGGGCCCGTGACGAGACGCTGGGCCGGGAGGTGGCGGTCAAGGAGGTCCGGGCGCCCGCCGCGCTCGGCACCGCCGACATTCGGCGGTTGTACGCCCGGCTGGAACGGGAGGGCTGGGCGGCCGCCCGTATCTCCCAGCGCAACGTGGTCACGGTCTACGACGTGGCCACGCATGACGCACGCCCCTGGATCGTGATGGAACTGATCCGGGGGCTCTCGCTCTCCGACGTGCTCGACGCCGAGGGGCCGATGGCGCCACGCCGCGCCGCGCACATCGGAGCCGAGGTGCTCGCCGCGCTGCGCGCGGCGCACGAGGCCGGGGTGCTGCACCGCGACGTGAAACCCGGCAATGTGCTGATCGCCAACGACGGGCGCGTGGTGCTCAGCGACTTCGGCATCGCCACGGTCGAGGGCACCACCAATCTGACGATGACCGGTGAACTGGTCGGCTCCCCCGAGTACCTCGCGCCGGAGCGCGCGCTGGGGCGCACTCCCGGCCCGGAGTCCGATCTCTGGTCCCTCGGCGTGCTGCTGTACGCGGCGGTGGAAGGGCGGTCGCCGTTCCGTCAGGACACAGCGCTCAGCACCCTGCGCGCGGTGGTCGACGAGGAGCTGCCGCCACCGCGCCGGGCAGGCGCACTCGCCGGGGTCATCGAGGGGCTGCTGCGCAAGGATCCGGCCCAGCGGGTGTCCGCCGCCGATGCGGAACGCGAGCTGCGGATCGTGGGAGCGGGTGGTGCGCCGCGCACCGGCTCCACTCCCCGGCCGCGCTCGGGCGGGTACGCCCCCACCGTGGCATCGTCCGCCCCGAGTCCCGCCACCTCTGCGACAACGGCCGGGGCGGCGACCACCGGGGCCGCGACACCCGTGGGGGGCTTCGGGCCGCCGACCCCGTCCACCGGTGCCACCACCCTGCGCTCCGGCAGGCCGCGACGTGCGCTGGCCGCGCTGGTCGCCGGAATCACGGTGCTTCTGCTGTCGATCGGCGGCCTGACGTACTCGCTGGTGAAGAACGGCGACGCACGGGACGGCACCGGCAAGGGCGGAACACGCGGCGGGTGGACGTCGAGCAGCGGCGCCGCGGACGACAGCGGCTCGAAGAACGCGGGGGCGACGTCCAGTGGACCGGACGCGAGCGGCAGCGGCTCGTCCGCGCGGTCGACCGGCGCTCCGGAGGCCACGGGCGGAGCAGCCGGCACAGGCGGCGCAGGTTCGCCTGCCCACCTGCCGCCGCAGACCGTTCAGGTGTACGCCCGGTCGGTGCGGGACAGCTACCACGGGGTCTGCCCGCCGCCCGAGGCGGAAGCGCCCTCGTTCAGTGCGACGATCGCTGTGGGCCGCGTCCCGGCGACCGTCTCCTATCGCTGGGTGACCGAGAGCGGCCGGAGTTCCGCCTACGGCTGGCGGACACTCGCCTTCCCTTCAGGCGGGGGTGCGTCACAGGACGTCCACCACACCGAGCGGACGTACGCCGAGGACGCGGCACACCACGACCGGATCCGGGTGGAGGTCCGGAGTCCGGTCGGGGCACGGTCGAACTGGCTGGCGTTCTCGGTGACATGCGAGCGGGAGGAGTCCCCGTCCCCTTCGGGGCATACCGACGGTGCTGGTGATGCGGGTGGTACCGGCGATACGGGTAGTGCTGGTTCCGGTGAGTCCTCCCGGCGGTCCTACCCGAGTGAGGCCGTCACACCGCCCTACTGAGGGCCGGCAGATAGCCCCCCGACTGTCCGGACGCGGTCGGGTGGTATGACTCCGTGATGTTCAGCCAGTTGACGCTGTGGAGCCAGGCGGAACCGGAGCAGATCTCGTGCCCCGTGAAGCCGGGGGCGACATCGGCGAAGGTGAAGCCGTGGTCGGCGGCACGTTTGGCGACCGCCGCGTTGAGGTAGTCCGCACCGCCGTTGATCGCGGCGCGTTCCCCTTCGGTGAGGCCGGTGAGGCAACTGCCCCCCAGCTTGTAGAAGCGCGGGTAGCCGAGCACGACGACATGCGCCGCCGACGCCCGCGATCTGATCGCCGAGTACACCGAGTCGAGCCGCCCCGGCAGGGTGGTGTCGACATAGCGCCTGGCTTCTGCGACGCGGGCGACGCAGGTGCTCTCGGACTGGAGGACACAGGTGGTCATGACGTCGGCGAAGCCGGCGTCATTGCCGCCGATGGAGATGGACACGAGGTCGGTAGCGGAGGTGACGGGGCCGAGCTGATTGGCGATCACATCACTCGTACGAGCGCCCGAGCAGGCGGTGAAGGCGAACGACGAGGGTGAGTGCGCCGCGGCCCAGAGCGCGGGATAGGCGCGTTTGGTGCGCAGGCAGTTGCCGCTGGAACCGATGTACGCACCGGCTCCGACACCGGAGGAGTACGAGTCCCCGAGGGCCACGTAGTCCACTGCTGCCGCGCTCTGGGCTGCCTGTGCCTGGCCTGCGCCGGTGAGAGCGAGGACGGCACCGAGGAGGAGTGAGGAGGAGAATGCCGCGATTCGGGACGGTTTCATGGAACCTCCCTTTAGCAGGAGTTCTGTCTCAACTGTCGTAGCACGGCGCATACTTCACTGGAAGTGTTCACGTCAAGAACAATCCAGGTTTAGTGCGATCTCCCTGACGAACCGTCAACACAGTCAAGCAGCCGCGTGAAGCCGGCCATCGCAACCGCCCCACCGATCGCGCCAATCGCACCAATCTCCCCACTTCCCCCTTTTACCGAAATACGGAAGCAGCTTGCACATTTCCACCGGGGAGGAATAAAGAAGCGAAAAGGTGAGACCTCGTTCCAGGTCTTGTCATACAGTCCTATTCATCAATACCGTCGTACATCCACCCGCAACGGACCTTCATGCAAAGCGACTCCTGGGGAGGGGCTCGTCACCGTCGCGATGGTCCGGAGCGGAGCGCGGTAGGGGGGTGCCGTGATCGGCCGTGTACTCACGCATGCGCCGGTCCACGGGCCGCGCGGCCAGCAATGCCAGCTCACCCGGCGGTACGGAGTTCGATGCCGTCATGGCCGGGGTGAGAACCCCCCTTTCGAACCGGACACTCATCCGGACCGCCCGGGGCGGGCGGTCCACCGGACGAGAGGGAAACCGACTCATGAGTTCGATCCTGCGCCCGGCGGTCCATGAGACCGGCACCGCGGCTTCTGCCGCGGCCGGGGCCACCGCCACCGCCACCGCCACCGCCATTCTGGACGGCGATTCCACCGAGTTCACCCGGTCTGCCGAGTTCACCCAGTCCGCCGACCCCGCCCAGTACCGTCCGATCTCCTCCCATCTCGCGATCTCTCCGCCGGTCAGCGTCGTGATCCCCGCCATGAACGAGGCGGAGAACCTTCCGTACGTCTTCGGCACACTCCCCGGCTGGATCCATGAAGTCGTCCTCGTCGACGGCAACTCCACCGACGGCACGGTGGACGTGGCCAGACGTCTATGGCCCGGCGTCAAGGTCGTCAAGCAGGCGGGCAAGGGCAAGGGCGACGCGCTCATCAGCGGATTCGCCGCCTGCACCGGGGACATCATCGTGATGGTCGACGCCGACGGTTCGGCCCACGGCCAGGAGATCGTCAGCTATGTCTCCGCCCTTGTCGGCGGGGCCGACTTCGCCAAGGGCTCCCGCTTCGCCAACGGCGGCGGCACCGACGACATGACCCCCGTCCGCAGGCTCGGCAACCGCGCCCTGTGCGCCGTGGTCAACGCCAAGTTCGGCGCCCGTTACACCGACCTGTGCTACGGCTACAACGCCTTCTGGCGGCACTGCCTCGACAGGATCACCCTGGACTGCACCGGCTTCGAGATCGAGACCCTGATGAACATCAGGGTCGTCAGAGCCGGACTGCGGGTCCAGGAGGTGCCCAGCCACGAGTACGTGCGCATCCACGGCGTCAGCAACCTCAGCGCCGTGCGCGACGGGCTGCGTGTGCTCCGGGTGATCCTGCGGGAGAAGGGGATACCGCGCCGCACCGGGCGCAGCACCCCGCCACTCACCCTCAAGGCGCCCCAGGGAGAGCTCTCTTGAGCGACCGGACCTTCTCGGTGGTGATCTGCGCCTACACCGAGGACCGCTGGGAGGACATCCTGGCCGCGGTCGCCTCGGTGCGCGGGCAGTCGCTTCCCGCGCTGGAGACGCTGGTCGTGGTCGACCACAACCCAGCGCTGCTGGAGCGGCTGACCGAACGGTTCGCAGACGTCCGCGAAGAGGTGCGGGTGCTCGCCAACGCGGGCCCCCGCGGCCTCTCCGCCGGCCGTAACACCGGAATCGCCGCGGCACACGGCGAGTTCGTCGCCTTCCTCGACGACGACGCCGTGGCCGACGGTGAGTGGCTGCGCCACTTCGCCGAGGCGTACGGCGACCCCCGGGTCATGGCGGTGGGCGGAAGGACCCTGCCCCTCTGGGCCTCGGGCCGGCGCCCCGCCTGGTTCCCCGAGGAGTTCGACTGGGTGGTGGGCTGCACGTACCGGGGCCTGCCACCCGGCAGGGTGCGGGTGCGCAATGTCCTCGGCGGCAACGCGTCCTTCCGGCGCACGGCCTTCGACACCTCGGGCGGCTTCGCCACCGGGATCGGACGCGACGGTGACAAACGGCCCCTGGGCTGCGAGGAGACCGAGCTGTGCATCCGGCTCAGTCGGGCCATCCCGCACGCGGTCCTGCTGATCGACGACCGTGCCGTCATCCACCACAAGGTCCCCTCCGCACGTGAGCGCTTCGGCTACTTCCGCACCCGGACCTATGCCGAAGGACTCTCCAAGGCCCTCGTCTCCCGCAGCGTGGGCAGCGGCAAGGGCCTGGAGTCCGAACGCAGGTACACCACGCGGGTGCTTCCGGCGGGCGTCGCGCGCGGTCTGCGCGACGCCCTGCTGGGCAGACCCGGCGGGGCCGCACGGGCCGGTGCGATCGTGGCGGGTGTGGCCACCGCCGCGGCCGGATACCTGCTCGCCGGGCTGCGCACCCGCTCGGCTGTGGCGTTCTCACACGGCCCGGTATCCGCCTACGCTCCCGTCCCGACGGAAGGCGGTTCGGCATGAACGAGGCCGTCCCGATCCTGATGTACCACGCCGTGGGCCACCGGCCGGCGCCGGCTGCCTTCGGCCTCTCCGTGGCCCCGGAGGCGTTCGCCGAGCAGATGGAGCTGCTCGGCGGACGGGGCTTCACCCCGGTCACCACGGCCCGGCTCGCCCGGGCGTGGCGGCAGGGTGAGCCGCTGCCGCCGCGGCCCGTGCTCATCACCTTCGACGACGGCTACGAGGGCGTGCACCGCCACGCCCTCCCCGTACTCGCCCGGCACGGATTCGCCTCGACGCTGTTCGTGTCGACCGGCTGGCTGCGGGGCGGACACGAGACGGGCGACGCCCCTGACACCATGCTCGACTGGCACCAGGTGCGGGAACTCGCCGCCACCGGTGCGGAGATCGGAGGCCACTCCCACACCCATCCGCAGCTCGACCAGCTCGACGACGTCCGGCTGCGCTACGAGGCCCGGCGCTGCCGGGAGATCATCACCGGCGAACTGGGCGCGGCCCCGGTCTCGTTCGCGTACCCGTACGGCTATTCCAGCAGCCGGGTGCGCCGAATCGTGCGCGCGGCGGGCTTCACACAGTCGCTCGCCGTGGGCAACGCCCTGGCCCGCCGCAGGCAGGGGCCCCAGGCGCTGGAACGGGTGACGGTACGGCGGAGCACCGGCATCGAGGAGTTCGAGCGGCTGGTCGAGGGGCGCGCCCTGGCCCGTTCGTTCGCCCGGGACCGGGTCCTGACGAAGGGATACGCCATGGTCCGCAGGTCGCGCGGCGGTGTGCGTCTGCTGCGCACCGCGGTCAGTTCCGTTGTCCCGTAGAGCGTGGTCCGGGCACAGGAAGCTGTCGGGTGGTGCAGTTCGGCAGTGCTACAGGCTCATGACCCGGAGAGGCGCGGGTTCGGATCCTGGCCCCGCCGCTGTTCGACCGGGCCCCGGTGCCACCGGAAGAATCCCGTGGCACCGGGGCCTCGTGCGCATCAGTCCCCGTACACCGCCCGCAGTGCTTCCTCCACCGCGGATGCCGCAGCGGCCCGCGGCAGCCCGAGGCGTCTGACCTCCTCCGCGTAGGCCTGCGCGGCCGAAGCCGCCCGTCGCTCGGCCGCGGCGCCCGCCGCGGCGACGAAGGTGCCGTGACGGCCGCGGGTCTCGATCACCCCGTCGCCTTCCAGGGCGCGGTAGGCCTTGGCGACGGTGTTCGGGGCCAGACCCAGTTCCTCGGCGAGGCCCCGGACGGTGGGCAGCTTGTAGCCGACGGGCAGGGCACCCGACCGGGCCTGCTCGGAGATCTGGGCGCGGAGTTGTTCATAGGGCGCGGCGGTGGAGCCGGCTTCGATGACGAGGTGCAAAGTCACCGGGCGATTGTCCCCCATCCCTGCACCCGGGTGGCGGAAAATGGGAGGCGCACGCCCCGGCCCGCGCCTAGCGTGGCGGCCCATGACAGTAATCGTGCGTGATCTACGTCCGGATGATCCCCGGGACACCGAGGGCTTCGCCCGCGTCCGGCGAGCGGCAGTGCCGTTCATGCTGGCCACCGCCGAGTCCGTGGCCTTCGCTTGCACCCATGCGCATCCCGACGCACACTGGCGCCCGCTGGTCGCGGAGGAGGACGGCGAGATCATCGGCACGGCGCAGGTGAGCGTCGACTTCGAGAGCGTCGAGCCCGGTGTGGGGCAGGCGAACATCTATGTGCACCCGGAGCGTCGCGGGCGTGGCGCGGGTTCGCTGATCGTGGGCGCCGCCGAGCGGCATCTGGCGGACGAGGGCGTCACGACGGTGTACTCCTGGGTGTTCGACGAGCCAGCCAACCGTGCCTTCGCGGAGCGGCACGGCTACCGTCCCAGCCGCGCCGCCCACTTCCTCAGGCTCGATCTCACGGACGGCACCCTGCCGCCGCTTCAGCAGTCGCCGACCGGCGTGGAGATCGTCCCCGGCACGGCGTTCGAGGACGACCCCCGGCCGTTGTACGAGCTCGACGCCGAGACCACGGCGGACGAACCGGGCGATGTGGACGTGGAGTTCTCCGACTACGACCACTGGCTGGGCCAGACCTGGGGCCATCCGCTGCTCAACCGCGAGCTGACCTCCGTGGCGGTGGCCGACGGCCGCCCCGTCGCGTTCACCGCGGCCTACACCGACGGCTCCACCCGCTACTCCACCGCGATGACGGGAACCGCCCGCGCCTACCGCGGCCGGGGCCTGGCCAAGCTCGCCAAGAACGACTCGCTGCACCGGGCCAGGGCAGCGGGGCTCACTGAGGCGTTCACCGGCAATGACACGGGCAACGGCCCGATGCTGGCGGTCAACAGCTGGTTCGGTTACCGGGTCTGCGCCACGGAGGTGCGGTATGTCCGCGGACTCGGCTGATCCGGGGGCAGCCGAAGAAGCGGAGGTCGTGCTCGTCAAGGCGGGGCGCACGAAGATCCGCTATCCGGCCCGGCTGGTCTCGGACGACGGCTCCCGGATCACGGTCCGTGCGCCCTGGGCCGGGGAGGGCGCACGGGACTTCGGCTTCGTTCGCTTCGAGCCCGGCGATGTGTTCACGGAGCACTACTGGCGCGACCGCTGGTACGCCGTGAAGGAGGTAAGGGCGGACGACGGGGAGCTGAAGGGCTGGTACTGCGACATCACCAGGCCCGTGGTGGTGACGGAACGAGCAGGGGCCACCGAGGTGGTTTCGGAGGACCTGGATCTGGACCTCTGGGTCTCTGCCGACGGCCGTCTGACCGTCCGGCTGGACGAGGACGAGTTCGCCGCGAGCGGCCTCGCCCGGACCGACCCCGCGGCGGCCAGGGAGGCCACCGGGGCGCTGGACGCCCTTGAACGTCTCGCCCTCGATGGGCGGTTCATGTCGCTGTTCGAGTGACGGGAAGCGACAGCGCGCGATCGGGTGTGCCCGGGTCGTATCCGATCGGGTCGCCGTCCTCGTGCCAGTGGATGACGAATCGCTCACCGGCGCGGTAGGCCTCGATCCCGGCCCGGCAGTAGGCCACCACGTCGCGCGGCAGTGCGTCCAGCGGATACCAGGCCAGCTCGGAGCACTTGTGCGGCTCGCGGTTGTAGGGCTCGCCGCCACTACCGTACGCGGCTTCGAAGAACCAGCCGGTCCGGGGCGGGCCGCCGGGCCCCCGGTGCTGCATCACGAGGGCCACCCGCAGGTCCTCCCGCCCGAGCGCCACACCGATCTCCTCGGACGTCTCGCGCACCATCGCCTGGCACACGTCCTCCCCGTCCTCGACGTGCCCCGACGGCCCGTTCCACAACCCGTCGCCATAGCCGGTGCCCGCGCGCCGGGCCAGCAGGATCTCATCGCCCCTGCGGAGAATGAGATGTACGTCGACCACCTCCTGGTGCCGCGTGGGCGGCGCCACCCGTGCCACTAGTGCGTACCGCTCGTCGTCCACGGGTCCGCCCCACAGCGCGGGCTCTCCCGACAGCCGCTCCAGCTCGACATGGACCGTGAGCGGTGCGAGGGCTTCCGTCAGTCGCCGCGCGGGTAGCCCGGTGCCGTTCCACACGCCTTCGATGATCACCAGCCGGCCGCCCGGCCGCAGCAGTGCCGCCCAACCACCGAGTGCGGCCTCGGGGTCGGGCAGCGCCCACAGGACATGCCGGACCAGCACGACATCAAAGCGCCGCTGCCCCACCGGTGGCCGCTCGGCGGACCCGGTGAGCACCTCGGCACCTGTGCCAGCGAGCTTGGCACGGGCGGCGTCGGTCATCCGGGGCGAGAGGTCCACCGCGGTCACCCGGTGGCCCTGGTCGGCAGCGAGCAGGGCCAGGCTGCCCGTGCCGCAGCCGAGGTCCAGCACGTCGGACGGCTCATCGGGCAACCACCCTGCCATCCGCGCCGCCCACGCGGCCCGCACGGCTGGGTCACGCAGCCCGTGGTCGGGCTCCTCGTCGAAGGTGTCGGCGGCAGCGTCCCAGTCGATCGTCGTCATGGGTCCGATGTTCACAGCCACCACTGACACTGATACGCGGGCCGGTTCCCGGCGGCCGCGGCCGACCGGCAGTCCGGTGCCGGCGGCGGGGAGTTGCCGCCGCCGGCACCGGATGCCCGGGGCTGTCCGGGCAGGACGCGGCCCGCTCAGCCGCCCAGTTCTCCGGCGGCCTTCTTGATGTCCGCGGCGAAGGCGCTCACCTCGGTGTAGACGCCGGGCTTACCGGGACGAGCGCATCCCTCGCCCCAGCTGACGATGCCGACCTGTATCCAGGCCCCGGCCTCGTCCTTGCGGAACATGGGGCCGCCCGAGTCGCCCTGGCAGGTGTCGATGCCACCGGCGTCCAGGTTTCCGGCGCAGATCTCCTCACCGGGGGTGAGCTGGTCGCCGTACGCCGACTGGCAGGTGGCGTCATCGATGAACGGCACCTTGGCCTTGAGCAGGTAGCGCTGCTGGGAGCCGCCTTCCTTGTCCGCGCCCCAGCCGGCGATGTCGAAGTCGCCGTTGGTGAGCTTGTCGTCCTCGGCAATCGGCAGCGTCGGCAGGTCGATGGGCTTCTCGAGCTTGATCAGCGCCCAGTCCTTGCCCTTGCCGTCGTATCCCGGGGCCTGGAGCACCTGGGTGGACTTCGCGCTGACCGCGCCGGAGTCCTCCAGGTCGACGACTCCGGCGGTCGCGGTGATCCCCGTGTCGGGACCGCTGCCGTCGACACAGTGAGCGGCGGTGAGCACGATGTCCTTGGCGTACAGCGCACCGCCGCACCCCATGGACAACCGGACCATGAACGGGAACTCGCCCTGCTCGGCCGGGGTTCCGCCGACGACCGCCGGGCCCAGGTCGCCGCGTGGGGTCGGCTCGGGGGCTGCGATGGCGGTGTTGGACTGGAGGCTGAAGGCGGCGAGGGCGACGGCACCGATCGCGGTCGCCGCCCTGAGGTGCTTCAGGAAACTGGTCAAGGGACTTCCTCTCGTGGGGGGATGAGCGCCACGAGCCCAGACCCGCGTCCGGGAAACGGAAGTCGCCACCGGTGTTGCACGGCGAAACGACGGCAGCACGGCGTAAGGCGTCCGAACCCAGTGGGGGATGAGTTCGCAGAGCGCCTAGCGATTATGTGGAACGAACACTCGATGGACAAGGGTCTGGCACCACAACTGACGTGCCGTGGAGCCTCTTTGATTCAAAGCGGCTGTTCCCGGCCAGCGTGACACTCCTGACACTGCGGACGACCGCTGGTGTCCGCCGACCCAACGCACCGCGCGTTCCTGAGCCCCTGCTTACGCCCCCCTTAAAGGAAGCATAAGGATCCCCTCCACCCGCTCCCAGCAGCGGTTTTCAGCGGAATGTGCGGCTAGCTTGCTGTCAGACGGGGCGCTCCGCGCCCCCCCTCCCCCCGTGCCGCCGACGAAGGAGATCCCCCGCCATGACCGCTCGCCACAGGACCGTCGTGGTCGCCGCATTCGGTGCCGTATCGGTGGTGCTGACCGTCCTGGCCGCCGCCCCGGCCGTCGCGCACGGCTCGATGACGGACCCGGTGAGCCGCGTGTCCTCGTGCTACGCGGAAGGACCGGAAAGCCCCGAGTCGGCGGCGTGCAGGGCCGCGGTCGCCACCAGTGGGGCGCAGGCGTTCTACGACTGGAACGAGGTCAACATCGCCAATGCGGCCGGAAACCACCGGCAGCTGATCCCTGACGGAAAGCTGTGCAGCGCCGGCCGGGACAAGTACAAGGGCCTTGATCTGCCGCGCGCCGACTGGCCGGCGTCGAAGCTGACCGCCGGCCGTCACACCTTCCGCTACAAGGGGACGGCACCGCACAAGGGTTCCTTCGAGCTGTACATCACCAAGGACGGGTACGACCCGTCGAAGCCGCTCACGTGGTCCGATCTGGAAAAGGCGCCGTTCGCCAGAGTCAGCGACCCGAAGCTGGTCAACGGTGAGTACGTCTTCGACGGGACCGTCCCGAACAAGTCCGGCCGCCATCTCGTCTACTCGATCTGGCAGCGTTCCGACTCCCCGGAGGCCTTCTACACCTGCTCGGACGTGGTGTTCGGCGGGGACAGCGGCGGTTCGGCCCCGCCGTCCCCCGAGGTGGGCGCGCCGTCGCCGACCGCGTCCGCGCCGACGGAGGACCAGATAGCGGAGGGCGGCGACAAGTCCACCGCGGACCACGCGGGGCATGGCAGCCACGGCGCCGAGGGCCAGGACGCCGCTCCGGCGGAGAGTGCCCCTCGGGTGAACAGCGCTGGTGCGGACCTGGCCGAGACCGGTGGCAGCGATGCGACACCCTATCTGGCCGTGGGCGGTGCGTCCGTGCTCGCGCTCGGGGCCGCGGCGGTCTTCGGGGCCAGGCGCCGCAGGACCTGACGGGCGACGGGCCGGGGTTGCCCCTACGGGCGGCAACCCCGGCTGCCGCTCAGTCGAAGACCGACGCGCAGTTGGTGGGTCGGGCGTGCGCGGGGTCCAGTGCGTTGGTCACCTCGTGGTAGGCGATCCGGTCCCACAGACCGATCGCCACATGCTCCGAGAGGTCGACGGAGCACAGGTCCTGGAGCGTGACGTTCTTGACGTCGGACCCGCTGAGGAAGGCCGAGCGGTAGGGCGTGACCACCTCGTCGTACTTGGTGGCAATGACCGTGTAGCGCACGCCAGGGACCGTGTCCCCGCCCTCGTTGAGCTTGGCGAGGAAGGCGGACCCGGTGATCTGGTCGGCGAGAGCCGGGGTGGCGGCGTTCAGCAGGTCGGCTGCGCCGGGGAAGTACTTCAGCAGGCCGGTGAGCCCGCTCAGGGTGGTGCCGTGGTTGCTGGGGGCGAGGCCGATGAGTGCGTTCACCTTGTCCGCCCCGCCGAGGAACTTGAGGTAGTAGCGGGGCATCATCCCGCCCTGGGAGTGCCCGACGATGTCGACCTCACCAGCCCCGGTCGCGGCGAGTACCCGGTCGATGTACACGTCGAGTTGCGCTGCGGACTTGTCGATGGGGCCGAGGCCGTGGAAGAGGGGGACGCCGGGCAGTTGACCGTAGTCGAGCGAGAAGACGCAGTAGCCGCGGTGGACGAGGTACGGCGCGAGGGCGAGCCAGTTGTCCCAGGAGTTCCCGAGGGTTCCGTGGACGAGGACGACCGGGCGGGGGTGGGCGGTCGACGGCTTGCAGGAGTAGTCGTTCCAGCCACTGCTGGGAGCGGTGACGGCAGGGGCGGCGGTCGCGGTGGCTGCGGGGGTGAAGCCGATGACGGCGGCCAGTGCGAGTGCGGCGAATGGTCTCAGGGCACGTTTCCAGGACAGCATCGGGCGATCTCCTTGCGGCTCAAGGGAAATGGCGACGACTGGGGATGGGGATGTGGGGATTCCCTGCGGCCCGGACCACAAGTGAGAGCTGTACCACTGCCAACGTACGCACGAGTAACCAGAACTGGGAAGTTACGCGTTGGTAAAAACTGACCGCCCGTCATCGTGCGATCTGATAGTGCACACGCGAACGACCACCGGGAATGGTGCCTCCCGGTGGTCGCAGGTGCGGATGTCGCCGGCCCTGGGCCGGCACAGAGCCGCTGGGGTCACTCCCCCTCGGGGTCTCCGTCCCCTGCCTCCCAGAGTTCCTCGAAGCGCTTGACGCGCCGGGCCACTCGGTCCTCCCGCAGGTCCAGCGTGGTCTTGGCGTTCATTCCCTGGAGATCCGGCTCGACCTCATAGGACAGGGAGTCGTCGAACACGATGAAGTCGTTCGTGGTGTCGATCCCGGCCTCCGGCGGCAGCTGGGACAGCGCCAGCACACGTACGTGGATGCCGAGGCTCTGCTGACGCTCCACGAGCTTCTCGAGCGCGCGGTCGATCTGGTCGGGGGTGTTCACGATGAAGAGCCGGCGGATCCGTACCCCTCGGCTGCGGATGGCGTCTCGCTGCGCCCGCAGGTAGCGCTGACCCAGCTCACTGGGCCAGAAGTCATGGTCGACCGAGGTGCTGGTGGCATCGATGCTGCCGCTCGCACACTGGGTCAGCGAGACGATCCAGTCGTGGTCCTCGCCGTCGTAGTCCGTGTGCTGTTGGTTGAGGTTGGCCATCAGCGTGGCGAGCCGGTTGATCTCGGCCTGTGCGAAGGCCCGGATGATCGGGGGCCCGTCGGAACCCACCGAGGTGGCATTGCGCACCAGCCGGGTCACACCGTCGGGACGCAGTGCGGACCCCTCGACAAGTCCGAACAGTTCCGTAGCCTGGTTGATCTTGGCGAATCCCTCGGCGACCAGGCCCTTCATCTCGGAGTTGTGTACGGTCAGGCTGGACTCCACGGCACCCAGCCGCCGCTCGAAGTCGACCATGTACTGAATGATCATGGCGGCCCCGCCGAGGAAGATGGAAGCCGTCAGCTTCCACACCTCGGGCTGGTCCGTGGCGTTCGTCAGGGCGTAGGTGAATCCGCCGATCACCACCGTGATCAGGGTCTTCAGCAGGAACGGTGGTATGCCGCCCCCTTGCGGGCGCGCTAAGGAGTCCGATGTTCCGCGCGCTGTCGTCGATGCGTTCACTTCGGTCTACTCCCCCGGTTAGGGTCGCGCGTGCCCACACTCCCAGCGGTGTGTCAGCGTGCCGTCAAGGCCTCGCGCAGCAACGGAATGGCCTGCAGAGCCAACTGGTCCCGGATCCGCTGGACCAGCGTCTGCCACTGCCGGGTGAATCCCGGCTCCCTTTCGAGTACCTCCCAGAGCGGGCACAGGGCCCTGTCCGTACGTGCCTTGGGCATCCACAGATGGAGCAGGTGATCGACGGCCGGCCGCAGCGCCATGACGGCGTCGTGCCCGTCCACCGACCCGAGCCGGCTACGCTCGACCATCCTGACGAGGGTCGTCAGCAGCCAGTCGTGCAGGGCGAGGTCCTCGCAGAGCCCCGCGACCGCGGCAGGCTCCATGTCCGTGGGCACTCGCAGTTCCACGGTGCGCAGGCCGTCCGTGGCCAGGGTGAAGCGCTCGATCGCCGGGGCCGGTCCGGCGGCGCCGGACGGCAGCGCCGTCCAGCGCAGCCGGGTGCGGCCCGACTTGAAGGGCGGCGACTGGTCGAGGAGGGGATGGCGCATGACGTTCCCCAGGAGCTGCTCGGCGATGGTGCCGAGGTCGAGCTCCCCCGGGCGCTGCTGCGCCGTCAGGAACGCTTCGGCCGCGTCCTGTCCGGGGAGCCGTCCCAGCGGCTCGATCACCCCGGGCCGGACCAGATAGTGGTCCCAGGGCTGCCGCTGCTCAGGGCCCGCGGCCGGGGCACGGAAGTACGCGGTGGCCTGGAGCACCCGGCCCTCGGTGAGCACGGCATGCGCGGCGACCGTGCCGACCACGCGCACCTTCGCACCGGACGCCGTGGGCAGCCGGCAGTCCACGCCCGTCAGGACATCCGGTGACACCGCGTGCAGATTGGGGCGTTCGGAGACCCTTACCCGTTCGTCGGCACGCAGCCGCAGCAGTTCCAGGGCCCCGGCCGCGGGCAGCGACTGGTGGGTCCTGAGCAGACCGGTGCGGATCTCGCCGCAGGCCAGCGCGTATGTCCTGGGCTCTTCAGGTCCGCCCATGTCATGGTCCCGGGTAGAACACGTAGCCTGCCCGGTCGGCGATGCCGTCGGGAACGGACACCCCCTCGCGGGCGGAGCGTTCGGCGATCTGGCCGAACGCGACCGCATCCACCTCGACCTGGCCCAGGATGACCCGTACGGCGTGTTCCACGGGCAGGAAGCGGGACGGCAGTACGGAGTGGGTGCGGTACGCGCAGAAGGGCGCGGCGGTCGCGTTGAGCTGGATCAGCGGGGGCAGATCGTCCCAGCGGCGGGGGAACTCCTTGCCGGACCACGGCTTGGGTCGCAGCACTGGTTCGCCCCGGTAACGCAGCAGCCCCATCCGGGCCAGTTGCCAGACGGCGGCGAGGAAGGGGCAGGACCAGGTGCGGCGCTGGTCGAGGTCGTCCCAGAGCTCGACGTCCATGAAGACCGAGTGGCGGCGGGCGGCGGTCTCGGTGGGCGGGCGCCACGACGGCACGTTGGCCATGGCCTCCAGGGATTCCACACCGGGTGTGCGTTCGCCGTTGGCGAGCCACCCTATCTCCCTGGCCGGCGGGCGGGATCCGTCGCTGCCGGGCGGGGGTGACTCGACCAGCCGGTGTTCCACGATCTCGGCGATGCCGATGCCGTCGGCGACGGCGCAGCCGGACTCCCGGGCCAGGTAGTCGATGGTCAGCCCGTGCCGTTCGGCCTCGCCGAGCAGCACCGGTACGAGCTCGGCCGGGGTCGAGAAGCGGGTGAAGTAGTCGTCGATGAGAAAGCAGGTGCTGACCCGGGCCCGCTTGCCGTTGTTTCCGGCCGCCGTGCCGCGTACCGCCTCGACCCAGGGCCGCACCATCGCGAAGTGCTCCCCGAGCCGCTCGGGGCCGGCTTCGAAGTCCTCCATGTACAGGTGGCCCAGTTCCAGGGAGACATGGGAGAGCGGTACGGACTGGGTGCGGGGCTCCGCGGTGGTCTCGCGGAACACGGCATCGCTCACGGCTGCCCCCAGGACTCGTCGTCGGTGAGCTTCGCGGCGAGTTCCTCGAGCGCCTGCCAGGTCTCCATGTTGGCGATCTGGCTGGCCAGCACGTCCTCGTCGGTGATGAGCTGCTCCCGCCACTGGAGCACGGGCTCCAGTGGCACCGAGCCGAGCACCTTGGTGAAGCCGATGTCGAGATCGCCCGCGAGGTCGTTGAGGTCCTGGTCGCACATGCGCATCCAGGCGGACTGCGCGGGTGGCACCTGGGACCAGAGCGGTGACTCGGGGTCGGGAACCGCGGCACGTACGAAGCGGATGGCGCCCCGCAGTTCCTCCTCGTCGTGGCCGCGGGCGACTCCCCCGGAGACGATGCCGCGCTGGCCGAAGACAAGACCGGCGGCGGCAATGACATGCTGTCTGGTCCAGCGGTGGTAGACCAGCCACCGTGCCTTGACCTTGCGCATCTGGGACGTGGCGTCCAGGGCCATGTCCACGGCGTAGCTGCGCCCTGCGCTGAGGTCCACCACGACCAGGTCGTACTCGCTGTTCAGAGTGAGGAAGAGATCGATACAGCGGCGCAGGACGTCCTTGGTGACACCGAACTCGCCGCCGCTGAGATCACCGGGCAGCAGGGTGAGGTCGCCGGAACCGGTGGGGCGGTGCCGCAGCACGTCGTGCTCGGTCTCGGCCCAGACATCGATCCGCACCGGCTCGGGGATCTTGCCCTGGAGGTAGGAGTGGAGGCCGCCGTGGTCGATTCCGCGCAGCGCACCGGGTACGTCGAAGACGGCGGCGGCGGTAGGTGAGCCGAAGTCGAAGTCGAGATAGCAGACGTTGTCACCGGCGATGGCACGCCGGTAGGCGAGGTTGGCGCTGGTGACGGAGCGTCCGGTGCCCCCCTTGTCGGATGCGGCGAAGACGAGCACCGTTCACACTCCCCTGGAAGCGGTGTGCCTGGCCAGGGCCAGGGTGTCGAGCTGCCCGAGCACCTCGATGGTCAACGCGTAGGCGGTTCCCGGCTGTTCGTCGATGATCTCGCGAGCCCGCCGCAGTTTGACCTCGATGCTCTTCAGCGCGATGCCCCGGGAGCCTTCGGCGACCGAGGTCGGTTCCAGCTGTTCGCTGCCGAGGAGATGGGTGGCCTCGCTCAGCAGATCGCCGGCGAGCATGGAGAGGTCTGCGCTGCGGATCGGCGACTGGGTGTAGAGCTGACGCGCGGCGACCATGCACTCGGTGACGCGCTCGGTGACGTTCCAGGACAGCGGGCCGGTGCGCTCCGGTGAGTCGGGATAGACGGCGCGGGGATTGTCCCAGAGGCCGACGCCCTCACCGACCCGCAGTCGGCGCTGCCACACATGGTCGAAGATCCGCTCGCCCAGCCGCAGCAGCCGGTCGTGCGAGGACACGTTGCGGGACAGTGCGCACAGCTGGATGGTCCGCTTGAGCAGCTGTGCGGAGAAGTCCGTCATGTTCCACTGCATGGGCGGCCCGAGTGCGTCACTGCCCTGCAAGGGCAGTTCGATGCCGGGGTTGTGGAGGGTGATGGCCCTGTCCCGCTGGGTCATCCGGCTGGTGACGCGGCCCCGTTCGGCGAGGCGTTCCATGATGGCGACGGTGCGGGTGAGGTCGTCGTCGGTGGCGCGCCGGCGTACGAGGTCGTAGACGAGGATGGCGGCCACACAGAGCGAGAAGTACTCCGATTCGAGCCGCTGTCCGGTGGTACGCCAGGGGATGTCCTCGAGTGGCCAGGCGCCGTCCCCGAAACGGGCGATGGCCGACCAGTACTGCTGGGTGATCTCCCAGCGCAGTCGCAGGGCCTCGGCGAGCCGCTGCTGTTCGGGATTGAGCAGGCCGAGGGTGAGGGTGCGGTCGGAGAAGAGGTCCTGGATGCCGTCGAGGGCGACCACGGTGAAGTAGAGGTACGGGACGGGCTTGGCGATGCCCGAGGGCTGCGGCCCGATCGGCTCGCTGGTCTCCACGATGGGTGCGTCCTGCACCAGGCCCCAGGCCCAGCCGCATTCGAAGAGCTGGTTCTCGTCGTTGAGGCCGTCGGCGACGTCGACACCGAGGACGAACTGGTCGCGCAGGACCGCGCGCAGCGACTTGAAGCGGCGCTGGAACTGCTGGACGACGATCCGGTCCGAGACCTGGTCCTGGCCGATGAGCCGGCAGAGCGTGCGGCCCTGGGGCGCGTCGGCGTCGAAGACGTTGATGGTGAAGGAGCGCAGCAGGCTGACCATCGCGGCGGTGAGCCGTGCCTCGGTGGCCGCTCTGAGTTCGTCGGCGAGGGCTCGTACCTCGGCGCGCCGGGGCTTGCTGAGGTAGACCTTGAGAAAGCCGAGTGTGGCGAGGGACAGCGTGATCGACATGGAGAAGGAGTCAACGACTCCCAACTCCCTTTGTTCTTTGGTGAGTTCACGTTCCGCGTCGCCGGACACGAAGTAGTGGCCGCCCGCGAAGCTGGGCTGCTTGTCACCCGCGGTGTGGGTGCGCATGAATTCCGCGAGCACCGTCAGGAGCTTCCCGGGGATCTCCAGCCGGCCGCCGACGCCCTTGAGGGTGTCCTGCACGTCGCGGTCCGTCGTGTCCGGATCGTCCAGGCGGAACGCCGGGATCTCGGTGGCGGGGTACATGAGGCAGAGCAGGCGCTCGGCGTCCGCGACGCTGCTGCGCCCGCCCCATTCACCCCAGTCCCATTCACCGTCCTTGAACGAGTGGCGTGCAATGGCCCGCCAGATGTCCAGCAATTGCTGGCGCGGCTTGATCTGCATCCCCCATACCCCTCGTACTGCTGCCCGGCAGCGTGAAGTGAATGAATCGGCCGTTCTGGTTGAGCGAGCTGTGTGAAGCGCTCGGCGCTATGCGGAATTCCGCTTTCCGCAGGCCACGATCATTCCGTCGTAGCCAACCCGGAGCGGATCCTCTGGAATTCCGATGAGGGAAACCTGAACCTCCCCTTCCGTAAAGGGCGCCAGGCTGTCCCGTACGTCAGTCGCGTCGACACTGCACGCAGGGAAGAATTCGTCGCCCACCGAGTAGCCCTTCGACCCCTCCATGAAGGCGGCGGCATAGGGAGCGCCCGGGGTCAGGCACTCGGCGAAGCGCCGTACGCCCTCCCGGAACTCCTCGATCGAGGTGGACATCGACTCGGCCACGAAGAACATCGTGCCGATGCCCCAGCGCCGCTCGGGCAGGTGGAAGAGGTTGCCCTGCTTGACATGGGCGGCCAGGCGCAACGCCGGGCGCGGGTCCTCGACCGCCGCGTACGGCTTCAGCTCGGACAGCACGTCCCAGAACGCGTCCCAGTTGGCGTCGTAGCCCGGGACCTGGCGCTCCAGCCACTGGACGTTGGTCCCGGCCCGTTCGAAGAGGGTCATCCCCGTGCACCAGGGAAGCAGGGTGAGGGCGGGATAGAGATTGGCACCTGAACCGACGTCAATGCCCGAATCAGGGAGTCCCGGGTTCCGCTGGAAGTGATCACAGAAGTAATCACGGACGATGCGAATGATCTGCTCGTCATCGGGACGCAGCTCGCGATAGTTGTGATCAACATACGCGTCGGAGTCGAACGAGTTCCAGTCAGCCTCGTCGTTGAGCTCCGGCTTCCCGGACTCGCGGATCTCCGGACGGCCAGTCGGTTTCAGAACCATCTTCCAATGGTAATGGAGAAACACCGTCAGGTCCTGCACTACGCACAACTTCCGAAGCACGGGGGGCGCGTCGGTGCGTGGAGCCGTCGACGGCCCGTTCCCACCTTGAAGGTCCTGCTGGGGCGGGCAATGCTTGATCCGACCACCTCCGCCCGCGGTCCGGCGGGCACGGCACCGGGTCACCCGGCCCGTATCACTCGTGTGGGTGATGCGCATCGCCTCTGACCCCTTCGTGAGGGAGTGGCATGACTCCTCTGCCCGGAGATCGTCCCCCGTCGCGCCCCGTCGCGGTGCCTTTGGCCGCCCGGGGCCGGCCGCCACGGGTGAGACCGGTCACCGACGAGGACCTCAGTGCGCTGGCGACGCTCGACCAGGAGGTCTTCGCCGAACACGCCTACCCCTTCTTTGTGTTGCGCCAGCTCTACGACGTCTACGGGGACCAGCTGCTGGTGGTCGACGACGGCGGAGAACTGCTCGGGTACGTGCTGATGGGCACCGCGCCCGACAGGTCCCGCAGCTGGATCCTGGGGCTGGCCATCGACCGCCGCTCGCGGGGCCGGGGGTTCGGCCGCTGGCTGATGGCGGAGGCGCTGGAACGATTACGCGCGCAGGAGGTGGGCGAGGTCCGGCTGACCGTGGAACCGGCCAACGCCGCCGCCATCGAGCTGTACGAGTCGCTGGGTTTCGACAAGGTCGACCACTATCCGGATTACTTCGGCCCCGGAGACGACCGGTTGGTCATGGTGCTGAGGTTGTAGCGGGAGCGACCGGGTGGGGGCACACCCGCTCACGCGGCGAGCGAGCCCGGCATGACCGCCCGGGGTCCGAATCTGGCACGGGCCCGGTCAGCCGCCGCCTCGATACGGCGGGCCTTCTCGTCGGCGGGATCGAAGGTGAGCTGCTGCGTCGCCCGCCCGGCCGGGAGCAGTCCCTCGGCGCGCAGGGCGATGCCGCGGACGCGGGCGCGCTGCAGGCCGAGGGCGTCGAGCAGTCCGTACGCGGTGCCGGTGAGGGACGCGGAGTGGGCGGTCGGCTCGGGCAGGGCACGTGACCTGGTGGTCGTGGTGCGGTCGGCATAGCGGACGGTGAGGCTCAGGGACCGGCAGACCTGGCTCTTCGCGCGCATCCGGGCGCCGAGTTCCTCACCCAGCGAGACCAGGGCGCGGCGGTGTTCGGCCGGGTCCAGCTCATCCCGGGGGAAGGCTCGTTCGGCGCCGGTGGAGCGGGCCGCGGCGTTCGGGACGACCCGGGTGCGGTCGGTGCCATGAGCCTTCTCGTGGACCTCGCGCCCGGTGCGTGCGCCGAGGATGCGCTGGAGTACGGCCGGCGGCGCTGCGGCGACCCGGTCGACGGTGTCGAGTCCGTATCCGCACAGGACACGGGCGGTCGCCGGGCCGACCCCGTGCAGTGCGGCGACCGGGCGTCCGGTGAGGAACTCCGCCGTGTCACCCACGGCCAGGGTGGTACCGGGTCCGGCCTCGCGTGCCGCCATCCGGGCCAGCAGCGGGTTGGGGCCGGCGCCGATGACGCAGTCGGCCCCGTACAGGGCGAGTGCCCGTACCCGTATCACCGCGGCCAGTCCGGCCGCGTCCCTGCCGAAGTACCGCAGCGCGCCCCGTACGTCGGCGAGTGCTCCGTCGGGTGGCAGGGCCTCCACCACGGGGGTGAACGCCCCGAGCAACTCGAGCAGTCCCGCGTAGGCGGCCTCGTCCGGAGGGTGCTTGCCCCCGGCCACGCGGAACCGCAGGCACAGGATCGATGGTTCCGCCGTCATCCCGCGCTCCCCGGGCTCTGGTGCCACAACTTCCTGGTGGACGCGGTGCCTTCACCGGCCGGACGGAGGTCGGCCCATGCGTTCATCTCGTAGCCGGTGGACATACGGATGCTGCGGCCGGTGGACGGAGTACCGGTGGACGGACCGCCCGCGGCCAGCCGCCGTGCCACCGCGTCGAGTCCCCCCTCGCGGCGGATCTCGATCAGGTCCGCGAGGTTCCAGGCAGCGGAGCCGACCACACTGAGGCTGCGCGGGCCGCGGCGCTGGACCACTCCGCGTACCAGCAGCAGCCAGGAGTGGAAGACGGTGTGGGCGCAGGCCTCGTGGCTGTCGTCGAAGAAGGCGAGGTCGACCAGGCCCGTGCCGTCGTCCAGGGTGGTGAAGATGACCCGGCGGCCGGAGCGGATCGGCGGGGTCTGGGTGGCCGCCTTGGCCCCCGCGACCAGCACGGTGGCGCCGTGTTCGGCCTCGCGCAGCCGCTTCGCGGGGATCGCGCCGAGTTCGTCGAGGAAGACATGGTGATCCGCCATCAGATGCCGGGAAGTGTCCATGCCGAGGATGTTCAGCTCGGCGCTGAGCCGCTCGGCTTCGTTGAGGTCGGGCAGTCCGACGGACGCGGTCCTGCGACCGCCGCCCAGCGGAAGCTGGCCACCGCGTCCGTGGGAGGGCGGCCCCTGCCGGGTGCGGTGGAGTTCGGCGATATGCAGCAGCAGGTCGCGGCGGTTGGCGCCGAACGCGTCGAGCGCACCCACCTGCGCGAGCCGTTCCGCCACGGGTCGCCCGGGGTGCGCCCGCTCCCAGAAGTCCAGCAGGGACGCGTACGGCTGCTCCGCCTCGATCCGGGTGGCCTCCGACTCGCTGATGCCGTGCACATCGGCGAACGCCAGCCGCAGGCCCCACACCCCGCCATCACCGTCATCGGACACCAGTTCGATGTGATGAGCGACCGCCGACCGGTTCACATCCAGCGGCAGCACCGGCACCCCGCGTCGCCGCGCGTCCGCCAGCAGCAGCCGTTTCGGGTACATCCCGGGGTCATGGGTGAGCAGCCCCGCGTAGAAGGCAGCCGGATGGTGGGCCTTGAGCCACGCCGACTGGTACGTCGGCACGGCGAAGGCCACCGCGTGCGCCTTGCAGAATCCGTATGAACCGAACGCCTCGATGATCTCCCAGGCCCGTTCGATCACTTCAGCCGCGTATCCCCTGCGCTCCGCCTGTTGTGCGAACCACACCCTGATCCGCCCCTGCGACTCGGGATCGGAGAGCCCCCGGCGCACCCGGTCGGCCTCGTCCCGCCCGCATCCCGTCAGGATGTTCACCATCTCGATGATCTGCTCGTGGAACACGACGACCCCGTAGGTCTCCCCGAGCGGTCCGGCCAGGTCCGGGTGCGGATAGCGGACCGGCGCCCGCCCGTGCCGGGCCTCGATGAACGGCCGCACCATGTCGGCGGCGACCGGCCCCGGCCGGAAGAGTGAGATGTCGACCACGAGGTCGTGGAAGTCCGCGGGCTGCAGCCTGCCGACGAGGTCGCGCTGGCCCGGGGACTCGATCTGGAAGCAGCCCAGTGTCTCGGCGGAGCGGATCAGCCGGTAGGTCGCCGGATCGTCCGGCACCACCTGCTCCGGGTCGTCCAGGTCGATCCGGCGCCCCGTCGCCCGCTCGACCTCTGCGACGGCATGGGCCATCGCCGACTGCATCCGTACGCCCAGCACATCGAGCTTGAGCAGCCCGAGGTCCTCGACGTCGTCCTTGTCGAACTGCGACATCGGAAAGGGGGTGCCCGGCTCGCCCGGAAGGCCCTGCGGGACCAGACCGCTGGTCGGCACCACAGGCGTACGCCGGAGCAGCGAGGCGTCCGAGATAAGCACCCCGCACGGGTGCATGGCCACTCCGCGCGGCAGCGCGTCCAGCCCTTCGACCAGCTCCCAGAGCCTGCCGTGCCTGCCTCCGTCCGGCCGGTACTCCCGTGCCACCTCGCGCAGTTCGGGCAGCTCCGCCAGCGCGGCGCGGGCATCGCGGGCACGGATGTGCGGAAACGCCTTGGCGAGCCGGTCGATCTCGGCCGGGTCCATGCTCAGCGCGGCGCCCACATCCCGGATCGCGTGCCGCACCCGGTAGGTCTCCGGCATGGCGACGGCGGCGACCCGCTCTCCGCCGAAGCGGTCGATGATCGCGCGGTAGACCTCCAGGCGGCGCGCGGACTCGACGTCGATGTCGATGTCGGGCAGCACGAACCGGCGCTTGGACAGGAAGCGTTCCATCAGCAGGTGGTGCTCGACCGGGTCGGCGTGGGCGATGCCGAGCAGATGGTTCACCAGGGAGCCCGCCCCGGAGCCGCGTGCGGCCACCCTGATGCCCATCCTTCTTACGTCATCGACCACTTGAGCGACCGTCAGGAAATAGGTGGCGTTGCCGTGGGCGGCGATGACGTCCAGCTCGGAGTGCATACGCTCCCAGTAGGCGCGGGCGCCGGGGATCCGGTCGTATCCCCGCAGCACCATTCCCGCCGCGGCCCGGGAGGCGAGGACCCGCTGCGCGGTGCGCCGGTCGGCGCCGACGAGATGCGGCTCCGGGTAGTAGGCGTATCCCATGCCCAGGTCGTCCTCGGGGTCCACGAGGCACTCGGCTGCGGTCTCCTCCGTGGCGGCGAGCAGCCGGTGCGCCGCGTCGCGCCGCCATCCGGCGGCCTCGGCGATCCGCTCGGCCGTGCGGTGCATCTCGTCCGGCCCCTTGAGCCAGCGCTCCCCACTGTCCAGGCCTCTGGACGGGTCCACCGGGACGAGCCTGCGGGCAGCGTCCAGTACGTCCGCGACAGGGCCCTGGCCCGGGTCGGCGTACCGCACGGCATTGCTCAGCACCGCCCGGACGCCCTGCTCGGCCGCGAAACCGACGGTACGGGCGGCGAGCCGCAGCGAACCCGGCCCGGTCCCCGTGGTCCCGTGGTACACGGCTTCGAGCCGCAGGGCGTCGCCGTAACGCTCCCGCCAGGGAGTGAGCAGCCGGGCTGCCCGGTCGGGGCGGCCCGCGGCCAGCGCCCCGCCGACCCCGGAACCGGGGCCGAGCAGCACGGTGACCCCGTCGGCGGCCTCGCCCAGGGCGTCCCACTCGAGGGCGGGCAGGCCGTCGGTGGCGGTGGCATGGGCGGCGGTGATCAGCCGGCAGAGCTCCGCCCAGCCGGCAGCGCCGGCACGGGCGAGGAAGGTGACCCGGGGAGTCGACTCATCGATGAAGGCACCGCCACGCACCGGGGTGCGCCGGCGTGCGGCACGCGCGCCCGGCACCCCGTGCTGCCCGGGGTTCTCCCCGAGCCGCTCGCCGCCCCGTACGGCGAGCCCGGCGCCGAACAGCGGGCGCACCCCCGCCTTGGCGCAGGCCTTGGCGAACCGGACGGCCCCCGCGACGGTGTCGCGGTCGGTCAGGGCCAGCGCGTCCATGCCCCGCTCGGCGGCGCGCGCGGCCAGCAGCTCCGGGTGTGAGGCTCCGTACCGCATGGAGAACCCGGACGCGCTGTGCAGATGCGTGAAACCGGGCATCCGCACCTCCTGGCTCAATCCGCTCTCACCTCCCCCTCACCTCCACCATAGACCAAGTTTCGAACGTCCGTGCGAATCACAGGGGCGGGCATCCAGCCGGGACGCACAGACGTAAGGGGTGCCATCGGGGGAATACCGGAGCGGAGGCGTTGGACCGACCCCACCGGGTGGTACGAGTCCGGGCGTACCGGGAGGTGGTGACGGCAGATGCCGAGGCGATCCGCCACGCGGCACGGCAGCGGCCGGCACCGGCCGTCGCGCCCCGCGCGCCGTCCTGTACGCCCGACCCGCCCCGCCCCGGGCGGCGAACCCGCGGTCGCACCCGCCCTGCGCACGGCAGCCGCCTACTGCTGGCGGCTGCTGGCCGTGGGCATCGTCGTCTATGCGGTCTTCTCGGTGCTCGGGCGTTTCCACGAGCTCACCGTGGCCGTCTTCCTGGGACTCGTCGGCACGGCGATGCTGCGGCCGGTGGCCGATCTGCTGGCCCGGACGCTGCCACGGCCGCTCGCCGTCGCCCTCACGCTGATCGGCAGCATCATCGTCGTCTTCGGCATCCTGGCACTGGTCGGCGAGACGGTCGCCAGGGAGTGGGACACACTTCAGCGGGAGCTCGGAGCCGGGATCGGCAGGATCCAGCGCTGGCTGGAGCAGTCGCCGCTCGGGCTGGACCCGGAGGCCCTCACGGATATCCAGTCACGTATCGGGCGCTTTCTGTCCGAACATCGCTCCACACTGGCCAGCAGGGCCCTCAGCGGTGCCGGACGACTGGTGGAGGTGCTGACGACACTCGCGCTCGGGCTGTTCTGCGCGGTGTTCTTCCTGCACTCCGGTGACCGGCAGTGGGCCTGGTTCTGCGCCCAGTTGCCGCTGACCGTCCGGGACCGGGTGGCGGTGGCGGGCCGCGCCGCATGGCGCACATTCACCGGATACACCCACGGCATCGTGCTGGTGGCGGCGACCAACGCGGTACTCGTCGGCGTGGCGCTCTACCTCATCGGCGTGCCGCTCGCCCTGCCCCTGGCGCTGCTCGAGTTCTTCGCCGCCTTCATCCCCCTGATCGGCTCCCCCATCGCGCTCGCCGTGGCGGCGGTGGTGGCCCTGGCGGCCAAGGGCCCGGTCATCGCGGCCGTCGTCATCGCGCTGATCGTGGTGATCGGGCAGATCGAGGGGCATGTGCTGCACCCGATCGTGATGAGCTGGGCCGTCCGGCTGCACCCGGTGGTGGTCGCCCTCACGGTCGTCGGCGGGGCCATCGCAGCAGGTGTGATCGGCGCGATCGTGGCCGTGCCCCTGGTGTCGGTGCTCTGGGCCGTACGCCAGGCCCTGCGCCGGACGAACACGCCGGAGCACTCGGACGCACCGAGCCCGGACCACCCCTCAGGGTGAGCCGGGCTCGGGATCGTGCTCGGCCCTCAGCAGGTCCGTCAGGGCTTGGGGGCCCTGTCCGGTCCTAGCCGATCTCCGCGCCGAGGACCTGGAGCGCCTCGGTGACCGGCTGGAAGAAGGTCTCGCCGCCGGCGGTGCAGTCACCGCTGCCGCCCGAGGTCAGACCGACCGCGGAGTCGTCCGAGAAGAGGGCACCGCCGCTGTCGCCGGGCTCGGCGCAGACGTTGGTCTGGATGAGGCCGTTGACGACCTGGCCGTCACCGTAGTTCACGGTGGCGTCGAGACCGGTGACCTCGCCGTCGTGCACCTGGGTGGTGGAGCCGCTGCGCTTCACCTTCATGCCGACGGTCGCATCGGCCGCCTTGGTGATCTTCTGGGTGGTGCCGTCGTAGAGGTTCACCTCGCTCGGGTGCTCGGTGTCACCGCTGTACTTGACGAGAGCGAAGTCGTTCTCGGGGAACTGGGACTCGACCATGGAGCCGATGGCCGGTCCGCCCGCGGACTCGGACCACTCGCTGCCGGACTCACCGCAGTGGCCGGCCGTGATGAAGTGCGGCGCGCCGTCCTTGACGACGTTGAAGCCGAGCGAGCAGCGGCCGCCACCGCTGTGGATGGCGTCACCGGCAGCGATGTACTTCTTGAACTCGCCTGCCGACTTCTTGAGCTCCGCCTTGCCGCCGAGGCCCTCCACGACCGCCTGGAGCTTGGTCCAGGCGTCGCCCTTGACCGTGCGGTCGGCAGTGACGACCACCTTGTTGGTCACCGGGTCGGTGGCCCACGACGTACCGGGGATGGTGGCGCGGTCGGTCAGGGTCTTCCGGGCCGACTTCAGCTCGGCCAGGGTGTTCTGGACGACTCTGGCCTTGCCGCCCGCCTCGCGCACGGCTTCGGCCGCTTCCTCGTCGACCACGTTCATCACCAGGGCCTTGGCCTCGGCGTCGTAGTAGGCGCCTGCCGCGTCGCCGCCGAGATCCTTGACCAGGGTCGACGCGAGATTTCCGGCCGCCGTCGCCGTCAGGGTCTTGAGGGTGGGCTTCGGGGCTTCCTCACTGGCGTTCGCAGTCTGGAAGGTGACTCCGGCGGCGGCGAGCGCGACGACGGCGCCGCCCGCTATCGTCGCGCGCTTCCGGGATATGCGGCGGTGCTTCAACATCAACCTCCTGTGGGGGACCGTGCGCGGCCAAGTGGGGTGGCCGAGTACGGAGGATGAGCCGTCCACTATTCCGAGACCGGCCGGTAACACACAAGGTCGACTTCAGGACGCACACACGACCGACCGAACGTGCCCCTCGTTCGTTCACAACCGTCGAACATCACCCACCAGTTCCTTTTGCGAACACCCGTTGCAATCGGGCGGTGGGCGGCCCGTAAGGACTAGTCCTGTCCTGATTTCGACGCTGTCGGGCCCACTGTTTCCGGTCGGTTGATGGGTAATCATCACGAGGGAGGGGAATGCCAGGACAGTATGGCTGCACACAGCACATACGGCCCGATACACGGACCGACGGGCTCATAGCGTGAAGGAGGCGGGGGTTGCGACGTCGCGTGCGCGCCTCGGACGGGCGGCGACACCTGATGGTGGAGCGACTCGGGGATCCCCGTGGCAGGCCCGTCTTCCTGCTGCACGGCACCCCGGGCAGCCGACTCGGCCCGGCCCCGCGGGGCATGGTGCTGTACCAGCGCGGAATGCAGCTGATCGCGTACGACCGTCCTGGATACGGCGGTTCGGACCGATTGCCGGGCCGCAGTGTGGCCGATGTCGCGGAGGACATCCGGGTGATCGCCGACGCCCTCGGGCTGGACCGCTTCGCCGTGGTGGGCCGTTCAGGCGGCGCACCACACGCTCTGGCCTGTGCCGCGCTGATCCCCGACCGGGTGACCAGGGCAGCCGCACTGGTCACACTGGCCCCGCGGGACGCGGAGGGTCTCGACTGGTTCGAGGGCATGGCCGCGTCCAATGTCCTCGAGTACTCGACGGCCACCACGGACCCGGACCGGCTGACGGAGCGCTTCATCATGCGCTCCGACGAGATCCGCAGGGATCCGGTCAAGCTCCTCGACGATCTGCGCAGGGAGCTCACCGACTCCGACCGTATGGTGGTCGCGGATGCCGGTGTCCGGACGATGCTGCTGCGCAACTACCAGGAAGCGCTGCGCACTTCGGCGTACGGCTGGATCGACGACGCCCTCGCTTTCTGTAGCCCGTGGGGTTTCGACCCTGCCGAGATCAAGCCACCGGTGCTGCTCTGGCACGGCGAGAAGGACGTCTTCTCACCGGTCGGCCACTCGCGCTGGCTCGCTCAGCGCATCCCGGGCGCGACGGCCGTACTGGAGCCGGCCGCCGCCCACTTCGACGCACTGCATGCCCTGCCGGGGATCCTCACCTGGCTGCTGGAGCCGGATCGCTGACACGCCCGGCGCCTCGTGGTGCGGGGCCAGCCCCGCACCACGAGGCGCCGCGTCACACCGCGAGCGGCTCCAGATCCCGGTGGATCCGCCGCTCCTCCCTGGCGATCCGCGTCATGTTGTGATCGTCGCCGAGCAGCCTCCCCAGCTCCTCGACGGTCTCCGCACGCAGCGCCGCCGCCTCGTCCTTGCGGCCGAGCGCGCCGAGTGTCACGGACATGTTGGAGGCGACGGCGAGCGTCTCCGGGTGGTGGACGCCCAGGACCTCACGGAGCTTGCTCAGCGCACGCCGCTCGGTTTCCAGCGCCTCCTCCAACTCCCCTTGGTCAGCCCGGCCGTTGGCAAGGTTGACGGTGCAGAACAGGGTGTGGGGATGGGCGCTGCCGAGGATGCCGGTCATCCTCCGGACGGTGGGCCGGAGAACTTCGTCCGCGGTCTCGGGATCACCGCAGCCCCAGTGGTAGATGCCCAGGTTGTTGATCGCGGCGAGGGTGTAGGGGTGCTTCGCGCCCGGCGCCTCGATGTACTGGTCGACCACCTCCTGCGCCAGGTCCCTGGCCGCGACCGGATCCCCCGCGGCGAACAGGTCGGCCGCCAGGTTCAGATCACAGGCCAGTGAGTCCGGGTGGGCATAGGTGTACTTGGCGCGGTAACGGTTGCGGGTAGCCGTGGTGAGCCGCCGCGCGTCCTCGAGCCGTCCCGCCCTGCGCAGCGACACGGCGAGGCTCTTGGCGGCGGCCAGCGTGCCGGGGAAGGCCCGGCCGAGGGTCTGCTTGTAGCTCTCGTAGGTGCGCGACAGCAGCGTCACCGAGTCCTCGTAGTGCCCGACCTCTCGCAGATCCCGGGCGAGTGAGGTGGCCGAGGAGAGGGTGTACGGGTGCTCGGGGCCGAGCACCTCGGTGCGCCGGTCGAAGACCTCCTGGTCGATCTCCCGGGCGCGGGAGTAGTGGCCGACCATCCGCAGGTTCAGGGCGAGGTTGTTGGCAGCGGCCAGGGTGCGCGGATGGGACTCGTGGAAGATCTGGCTGAAGCCCTCGTGCGCCTCGGTGGCCAGCTCCATCGCCTGGCCGTACTCGCCGAGCGCGCCGAGGTCCATCGCGAGCCCGGACGTGGTCATGTACGTGTGCGGGTGGGAGGTGCCGAGCACCGCCTTCTGGCGCTCCAGGGTCACCTCGTCCAGCTCCTTGGCGTCCGTGTAGCGCCCCTGGGAGCGGAAGATGTTGGAGAGGTGGAAGCGGAGGTAGAGGTACTGGAGGTCGTCGTTGCCGAGCATCTCCCGCCAGGAGTCCCTCAGGTCCTCGGCGAGCTCTCCCGCCGTCTGCCAGTCGCCACGCTTCCACAGGTAGCGCACCCGGTCGATGAGCAGTCGGCGGGTCTCCGGCTCCTTGCAGTAGCGGGCCTCCGACGTGGCGAGGTGCGGCCAGATGGTGCCGAACCGCTGCCAGGTCTCGGGGTTGTCGATCGGCTCGTCGTCGTCGGGACGCGCGCCGGCGAGGATCCGGTGGACGGCATGGCGCGCGTCCATCTGCTCCTGCTCGCTGAGCTGGGACCTGATCACGGCCTGGACCAGCCGGTGGACCTGGATGGAGTTGGAGACCTGGTCGACCTTGGCCAGGGCGAACCGGCCGATCTCCCGGATGACCCGCCCCAGGACCAGCTTCTCCTGGAGGGAGGCGTCGTAGGGCTTGAGGGCTTCGATCATCTCCTTGCTGTAGAGCAGGTTCGCGGAGATCGGCTCGGGCGCGAAGAAGGCGCAGAGCTGGAGGAGCCGCACCGCGGCGGGCGAGCGTTCCTTGAGCCGCTCGATGGAGACGTTCCAGGTCGCCGCGACCGGCTCGGGGTAGCCCGCGGGCTGGTTGAGCGCGAGGACGCTGGAGGCCTGCTGACCTAGCCGTTCCAGATACGCGGAGACGGGGGTAGCGGTCTCCGCGATCCAGGCCGCGGCCTGCTCGACGGCGAGCGGCAGATCGCCCACCGCGCTGGCGACCTGGTCGGCGTCCTGTGCGGTGAGTCCGGGGGCGCGGCGCCGGAGGTGCTCGATGGACTCCTCGCGCAGGAACACGTCCACGGGCAGTGCGTCGCCGTACTGGGACCAGGTCTGGTTCCTGGAGGTGACCAGGATGTGTCCCCCGGTCGGGAAGAAGCGCTTGAGCTGTTCGGGGTCGTCCGCGTTGTCGAAGACCAGCAGCCAGCGTGCGGACGGCACACCGCGCCGCAGCAGGTCGACGGCCTCCTGGGAGGCGGCGGCCATGTCCTCGCCGCCCTGGGCACCGAGCCGGACCGCGAGTTCGGCGAGCCCGGCGATGACGTCGTCGACCTGTTCCGACGAGATCCACCACACCAGGTCGTAGTCCGCCATGAAGCGGTGCACGTACTCCAGTGCCACCTGGGTCTTGCCGACGCCGCCGAGTCCGTAGAGGGTCTGCGGCTGCGGGAGGACGACGGCCATTCCACCGCCGAGCTGGTCACGCATACGTTCGAGCACGACGGAGCGACCGGTGAATCCGGGGTTGCGGGGCGGCGCGTTCCAGATCTTGGGCACGGTGCCGGGGAAGCGCGGGCCGGGCGAGACCCCGTCGGCGAGCTGCACCGGGCGGTCGAGGGCGCGCAGCAGCGCCGTGGTGGCATGCACCTCGTCGAGCCGGAACAGGTCGACGGGATTGCGGTCGATGTAGGGGGTGGTCAGGCGTACGTCGCCGACGCGCAACGGCAGCAGATGGCGCCGTCCGCCGCCCGGGTCCTCGGACGCGGCACGTTCCCAGACCGCCATCGCCCGAGCGGACTTGAGGTAGGCGCTGGAGAGCAGCACCACGGTGCGCGCGGCGGTCTCGGCGGCCTGGACGGCACTGTCCTCCGGGGAGGGTTCGGCGGAGACATCGCGTGGGACCACGCGGAACCCGGCCCGGGTGAGGACGGACTCGATCCAGTCGGCCCACATCCGGTTCTCCGCGACATAGCTGAGGAAGAGGTCGGCGGGCAGGGCGGGCCGGCGGCGGGTGAAGGCGTCCCGGATCCGCAGCCTGACGTCTTCGCCGACCGCGGGCATGGCGGTGATCCGGCCCTCGGTGATCACGGCGGTGAGCCGTTCGAAGGCGGAGAGCAGGGAGTTGGTGAGCCCCGTCTCGTCGCCGAAGGTGGCCAGGGTCTCCTCGTAGGCGTAGTAGGGCCGGTACGGGATCTCCACCGCGCCCCAGTAGGAGGTGAGTTCCTCGCCGGAGAGTCCGGTCGGGAAGCGGTCGAACTTCAGCCGGGCGAGGGCCCGTCCGGCGTCCGCCTTCTCCTTCTCGCCCTCGTCGATGCGCATGGGGACGGGGAAGATCCGGATGCCCCGGCCGCCGTAGCGCTCGTCGATCTGGCGGGCGACGGCCGCCGCGCCGTCGATGGACTGGTCGCTGAGGGTGAAGCAGTCGACCAGGATGTCGGGAAGGTGGACGGTGCAGATGTCGGCGATGTCGCTGAGGCCGGTGCGGCTGTCGATCAGGACGTAGTCGTAGTTGGCCTTCATGTCGTCGCGCAGGGCGTCGAAGAAGTGCCCGCCGCCGAGACGGTCGTAGAAGTTGTCCCAGTCGAAGGTGGAGACGGTCGCCGAGTACTCGCGGTTCTGCTTTCCGGCGGAGACGAAGTCGAGTGTGCCGCCGTCGGGGAACTCCCAGCCCAGGCTCTCCGGTGTCAGGGACACGGCGTGCGGCTGGATGCGAGCGTAGTCGCGGTGCCAGTCGTCGGGGCGCTGGACGGGGCTGGTCGCGGCCCAGGCGTACTCGGTGATCAGGTCGATGACACCGGTGGTGGCGCCGAGCGTGGAGGGGTCGAGGAAGGGGTGGAAGAACTTGTGCAGACCGGGGGCCTCCAGGTCCCAGTCCACGGCAAGGACCCTCTTGCCGTTGGCAGCGAGTATCCAGGCCGTGTTGGCCATCGCCATCGTCCTGCCGGTGCCTCCTTTGTAGGAGTAGAAGGTGACGATGCGTCCGTCACGACTGACTGTCATCCGGGTCCTCCGCATCAGGCGCACGGTCGAGCATGTCGGGAATGAACTGCGTGGTGGCGTACTCGGCCGCCATCGGACCGCGCAGCCGTGGGCGTTCGGTGTGACTGCCGCCGGCAGGTGGATAGACCTGTGCGTGTCTGAGGTACTGCTGGGCGGCCGCCTCCACCACCTGCGGCAGGATCTGGCCGAATGCCTCCATGCTGGGCACCCCCCGGGCTGCGGCGCGGCAGGCGGCCCTGCCCTGGCTGAGTTTGGTGGGCAGCGTGGCCTCCAGCTTGGCGGCCAGCTCGGCCTCGGCGGCCCGGCTCTGGTGGTCGTCGCGGTTCCAGGGGACGACCACACTCACCCAGGGGCGGTGCTCGGCGTCGAAGGCCGCGAGCCGTGCCCGTCTCTCCTCGTCCTCCAGCGCCCAGCGGTCGATGATCAGCAGCTCGGGCTGGGTCGGCGGCTGTTTGGCATCGAGGGGAGTCGCGTCGTGGTCGAAGGACCCTATGGTGGCCTGGTAGTTGAGGGAGCGGACCAGGTCCTGTGCGACATACGCGAGGGCCCGGGCGGATTCCGGGTGGTACGGGTTCCAGTCCTGCGGCATGTCGCCGTAGTAGACGGGATCGCGTCCCCGGGGCACGTCGTGCCGGGTGGGTGCGGCGACGGTGACCTTGATGGGGCGGGGCCCGGTGCTGCGCGGTTCGGACACGCGCGGTGTGCCGAAGGCACTCGGGGCCTGCCGGTAGTCGAGCGGTCGGCTGGGGCCTACTCCGGCGGTGTCCGCCACACTGACGATGCGTTTGGCGAGTTCGTAGACCGCGCGCTCGTACTCCTCGGCGAATATCCGGAGTTTGATGAGCCCGTAGAGGCCGTCGGTGACATAGCGGTCGCCGAAGGCCCGGTGATTGAACTGCAACCGCTCCGCCGGTCCCGGGAGTTGTTCGGGCGGTATCGGTACCCACAGTGCGGGCACGATGGCCTCGGCGGGCCGGTTGCTCTTGGCCTGGTGGTAGATGGCCCGCTGCGCGAAGGCATACCACTCCTTGCCGCACATCTCACTGGCGAAGTAGCGGGGCGAGAAGAGCGGTACGAAGACACGGCAGGTGGCGAGCACTTCGCCGAGCCGTTCCGACCAGCCTTCGCCCGAGCGTATCTCCCGGTCCATGAAGCCGGCGGGGGCGCCGGCCGGCAGATCGGTCATGGCCATCACATGGCCGCACAGATCACGGAAGAGGCGCTCGACCCACATATCGGGGTCGGGACCCCCGGGTCCGTACCTCGGTGTGTGCGCATAGCTCAAAAAGAAGTACGGCCGATGGTCCGCCGCTCGCTGCTGCGATGACGCGTGCACACGACCCCCGTCCTGGTCCTGTGTGAGCACTCGCACTCTCAGGGCTGATGAAGTGCGAGCGAATTAATCATTCCGGAGCTGACCGTGCTCCATCCCCTCACCGTCAGTCAATCAGCGCCGCTTTTCGGTCATCCACAACACGGCGTGATCCACGGCTTCCTTGATCGAAAACAATCGAGCGGCTGTTCCTCCCACTTGTCCGTTCTGCACCCGACGCCTATCGAACGCATCTCCGATGCATGCGAAATCACTGTCGTCCAGAGAGGCGTCCTTGTATTCCGTCCATTCCGGGCTTCCGTCCGTGCCGCGCACCACACAGCGATAACTCCGCAACGGCGAACCGGTGCGGTACTCGGCCAGATGAAAGGCGGTGCACGCGGAGAAGCCCACGTTGATCAACAACACCCGTGCCCCGGCCCGGTACAAGGCGGCCAGGGGGGAATCCTCACCGAAATGCGATTCCAGCGGATGTGCGGTGAGCAGCTCCCCGGCGCGGCTGCCCAGCGCGGCGAAGGAGACCTGGGGATGGGTGCTGCGGACCGCCCCGGGAGTGGTCCGCACACACTCGGCCAATCGGCCCACACCCGTGCAGGGCGTGGTGGCGGGATCGAAGGCCGGCATCTTTGCCCGGAAGGCCGCCGCCTGAGTGGGTGTCATGCCTGCCACCCGGCGCAGATGAGCGGTGGAGGTGTCGGAGTTCTCCGCGGTGAAGGCGGGGACGACGAGAGTGCCGTCCGGGCCCAGCGCCGTCAGCAGCGCGTCGCGTACGGCACCGGCCTCCAGCCCGCTGCCGCCGAGTGCGGCATGGACGAGGACCACGTCCCCTGCCCCGATTCCCAACCGCATGAGGTCGTACGCAAGCCCAACCCGCTCATGCGCGGCACAGGTCACGGTCCACCTCTTCCCTCAGCTCGTCCTCGAGCTGCGTCAGCAGGCGCTTCCCGCTGACGGTCAGTTCGGCGGCGCGCTCCAGGGTGGTGAGCGCCCGCAGTGCCTGCTCGGCGGCGTCCGGGTCGAACGCCGCGAGACCGGCCCGTTCGTGTGCGCCGGCCAGCAGTTCCGAAACGGGCACCGGCGCGTCCGTCCACGGCGCCGGGTGGGTCCACCAGCCGTCCTGTGCGTACAGGTCGGTGACTTCGCGCAGGGCCTGGAACCGCGCCCTGCGCTGGCCGCGCAGCAGCGCGAGCGCCAGTTCCCGGCTGTCCGCGCGCAGCGGCAGCCCGAGGGCGCCGAGGCCGTGCCGGCCCACCACGGGGCCGTTGCCGCTCAGCCGGGTGAGCGGAGTGAGTGTGGTCAGGCAGGCCGCGGCCGTGTCCGCCTGCCGCGGCACGCGTGCACGGAGCAGGCTCCAGGCAGCGGCCAGCCGGCCGGTCCAGTCGGCGGCCTCACCGAGGCCCAGCCTGGGCTCGACGGGTGCACCGAAGCAGTCCCGGTACGGATCGAGGTCATCGATCACGAGGTCCGGGGCACCGTCCCGGCCGAACCGGCGCACCGGCCGCCAGCCGGCGGCAGCTTCGCCCGGGCGCACGATCAGGCGCTCGTCACGGCCGACCCGCACCAGAAAGCCCTTCTCGACGGCGCACACCCGCGCCGTGCCGCGCTCTTCGGCCCCGGTCAGCCGGAGTTCGCCGAGAGTGGGCAGATACATCACGCGGTGCTCGTACGGCACCGGGACCGGCAGCTCGGATCCGCCCCGTACGACAGCCGCGGCGACCGACGCCGACAGCCGTGCGGCCGGGGCTGTGGCGGCTCCGGGGCGCTCCTGCTCCAGGGCGTCCAGGGCCTCGTGCAGCCAGCTGGCCGTGTACGGGTGCGTCAGCACCTCGTCGAAGCCGAGTCCGTCGGAGTGCTCGACGGCCTCCATGAGTTCCCAGGCACGGGCCCAGTCCTCACCGCCGCGTCCGGCCAGCGCGTCATGGAGCCCCGCGAGCAGCAGCCAGGTCAGCTCGTACTGCTCGGTGCGGAGCGCCGCGGCGTCCGTCACCGCCGGCGACACGGAGGAGCCGGCGGTACGCAGCTCGATGCCGCGGATGAGCGCCTCCAGGTCGGTGCAGTACACCGAGGTGTTGTCGAAGTCCCCGCCGCTGCGGTAGCGGTGGGTGTAGAGGCCGCCGCCGCAGGAGCGGACGACGGGGCACTGGCGGCAGGTCTCGCTGACACCGGCCAGTTCGAGCTGGCGGGCGCGGATGCCGGGATGGGCCGCGACCTCGTCCAGGGCGTGGTCGAAGACGGTGAATCCGGTGGCCGCGGCACCGTCGTAGGCGCTCTTGAGCGAGTCGACCTGCTCCAGCGCGCCGTCGGTCTCCACCACGACGAGGTCGGTGGGCGCGAGACCGAGGGACTCGGTGAGGCTGGAGCCTCCGGAGAGTGTGGAGAGCACCGACTCGAACAGACGCACAGGGACGGGCCTGCCCTGGCGGTTCCAGCGGTCGAAGACCGTGAGGATCCAGTCGGCGTAGGCGGTCGGCGAACCGTCGGGACGCGGGGGCGGCTCGTCCCAGGTGGCGTGCGGAAGCAGGAAGTCGATGCGCGGTGGGTCGAGTTCCATGAGCGCGTCGTACACGGCGACCGGGTCGTTGCGCACATCGATCGTGCAGAGGAGGCCGAGGTCGAGGTGGCGGTAGCGGTCCTGGTGGAGCAGCTCCACGGCTCTGAGGACCAGGGGGTGGCTGCTGCGGCCGTCGGCGAAGCGGCGGTGGCGGTCGTTGGCCGTCCTGTCACCGTCGAGGGAGATACCGACCCTGACGCCGAACTCGTTGAAGACGTCGAGATAGCGGGGGCTGAGCTGGAGCCCGTTGGTATGGATCCTCAGGTCGAGCGCGGCGACGCCGTCGAGGGCGGAGATCAGCTCCTCGCAGATCCGTCGTAGCCGGGCTGGACCCGCCAGCAATGGCTCCCCTCCGTGCAGGATCACTGTCACGGAGGGTAGTGCGTGGGTCTTGGCATGCTCGGCCAGTCGCCGAGCTGTCCAGACAATCGCGTCGTCAGAGATTGTCCTAGGGCGTGTGCGCCAGCTCTGATCTGCGTGTTCGTAGATATAGCAGTGGTCACATGCGAGATCGCACCTGCTGTGCACCTTGAGGACGATCTCACGGAATGGGACCAACGGTCCTGTCATTCCACCAGTCTAGGGTCAGGCCGGGGGCCTGGAGCCCATACTAGAGTGCAGAGTTGAAACTCGGCACCCGATCGGTCCTGCCGACGGAAGCGGGACGCACACGGCCCAGCTTCCTGACTGCGTCGGCACCGTGCACGTCGATCTCGGTGACGGGCACACGATTCTTCTTCGCTGTGGTGAAGGTGGCTGAGGTCTGGAAGGTCACGACGGCCGTCCTAGGTCATCTTGTGCTAATACAGGGCGCCGCACCGTTGCAGTGTCGGCGGCACGACTTTACTCTCATGGCCACCCGCAGCAACTCGTCACGTGGATCTGCAACAAAAGCGTGGCGCGAGTATTCCCCACTCCGAACGGAACAAGCCATTCCATCGAAAGAGTGAAGCCAAATCCGCCGAGGGGGGTACGCATGGCCGGGGTTCCCGGACATCTCCAAAGCATGGTCTTCCGAAACGCTGATCTGCCGGTTCTCTTCCACCGAACCGATGAAACGGCCGTCTCACGCCAGCGCGAAGCCGTCAACGGCACCCGGCTGCAGCTGCTGCTCCTGGTCCTGGGCGCCGCCCTGGCCGCGCTGCCATGGCGCGGCGCGATCGGCAGTTCCTTCCAACTCACGGGACTGCTCGGCGTGCTGGCGTACGCGGGGGTGCTCGTGGTCAGCTTCCGCGGCTCCCGCCAGCGAGCAAAGTCGCAGTGGCAACTCAACCGCTCCGCAGCGGAGTTCATCCGCTCGATGTGCTGGCGGTACGCCGTCCATGGCGCCCCCTTCGACTCCGACTCCCCCGACCCCGACCAGCTGTTCGTGACCCGTCTGGAGGAGGGTCTGGCAGAGCTGAGGAAGGTCGGCTGGTCGGACCCGCGCGAGAGCGGGGAAACTACGGCGGGCACGGAACTCATCACCACGCCGATGCGGCTGCTGCGGGAGAAGGTGTTCAGCGTCCGCAAGGAGACCTACGTACGGGACCGCCTGATCGAGCAGCGCAACTGGTACCACCGCCGCACGGAGGTCTCCCGGCGCGCCACCCTGCTGTGGCAGTTGACCATCGGGTTGCTCACCCTGCTGGCCCTCGTCTTCGGGATCCTGCGCACTTTCGCGGTCACCGACTCCCCGGAGCCGCTCGGGCTGCTCTCGGCGGCGGCCGCCGCCTGTCTGGCCTGGAGCGAGATCCGCCGGCACCAGCCGCTGATCGCCGCCCACTCGCTGGTGGAGGAGGACCTGGCGGCGATCCATATCGCGATGGAGACCTCGGTGACCGAGCAGCAGTGGCCGTCCGCCGTGTACGAGACCGAGCGGATCGTCTCGCCCCAGCACACTGACTGGCTGGTGCGCCACCGCAGCTGACGGTCCGTCGGCCGACTGGCGAATCAGGCACGCCGCACACCCGGCTGCCAGATGACGGTGACGGGTGTGCCCGTCTGCCGCGCGTACCGCACGATGTCACCTGTCCCACCGAGTCCCCGGGCAGGCAGCCCGTCCCAGACGGCGAGCAGCCGGTCGCAGTTGTCGGCGATGTACGCCCCCGCGGCGTAGTACGCCTCGTCGGTGGAGTGGTCGAACGCCATCCGCACCTCCTGGCTGGCCAGACCGCGCAGGCTGCGGAACCGGGCAAGCTCGTCCGGTTGGTCGAAGTCGTGCTCGTAGTCACCGCTCGGGATGACAACGGTGAGTGCCGCACCGCATTCGAGAGCGATATCGGCGAAGATCTGGTCGGCTCCGGCCGCCAGGCTGGACAGCGCCTCCAGTGAGCCGCTGTGATCGCACAGAAGGGCACGGATGGCGGCGCGGACATGGGACATGGCCTCGGGCGGAATGTTCCGGTGGCCGGTCACTCCGATGCGCTTCACAGATCGAACCCCCCAGAAAGACCCAACGCTGCGCGACCGTTCTGACATCCTCTCAAATACCCGCAAGACGTCGAACCTCTGCCCTTGATTCGGACACCGGCGGTACGGCGGACGGCGTTTCGGCGAAGCCACCGGCTTCGGCCCCGGCCGCCGGACGGGGGGCAGGCGGTGGGGAGGAGGTGGACGCCCGGCAGGCGGGTCGCGGTCGGGGGCTCCGCCGCGCGGTCATGGTCGTCCCGGCCTGCCCTGGCAGCGCTCGGCCCCGCCGAGCCAGGCTCAGCGAGGCCGAGTGGAACTGCCCACGAACCACCGGCGGTATCCGCGTCGGGGCGCCTATGGCGCGAACTGCTGCACGGTGCGGCTGCGTTCCGACGAGACCGGAGGGGATCCGAAGGGACCAGAAGGGATCAGACGGAATCAGTAGACGCTGACCCCGTACGCGCTGAGTGCCTCGGTGACCGGCTGGAAGAAGGTCGTGCCGCCGGAGGTGCAGTTGCCACTGCCGCCCGAGGTGAGCCCGATGGCCCGGCTGCCCGAGTAGAGCGAACCACCGCTGTCACCGGGCTCCGCGCAGACGTTCGTACGGATCATGCCGTAGACGATGTCCCCGCCCCCGTAGTTGACCGTGGCGTTGAGGCCGGTGACGGTGCCGCTGTGGGTGCCGGTGGTGGAGCCGCGGCGGGTCACGGACATGCCGACCGTGGCGTTGGCGGCACTGGTGATGTCGACGCTGCCGACGGTGCCGGGCTTGGAGATCGACGTGTTGGTGTAGCGGACGAGGCCGTAGTCGTTGACCGGGAAGCTGGAGCCGGCGGTCGGACCGAGGGCGGTGGTGCGGGAGGAGTTGGAGTACCAGGTGCCCGCGCCGTCGGTGCAGTGGCCTGCGGTCAGGAAGTAGGTGGTGCCTGCTCTGTCACGGACGTTGAAGCCGAGGGAGCAGCGCCAGCTTGAGGTGTAGATGGCGTCGCCGCCCGAGATCAGCTTCCGGAAGGCGCCGGGGGCCCGCTCGATGCGGAGCGCGCCCGCGTTGACTCCGGCCGACTGCCGGATCTGGGCGAGCTCAGCCCGGGAGACGGTGGAGTCGGCGGTGACGACCAGGGTGTTGGTCGCCGTGTCGATGTGCCAGGCGGTGCCGGCCACATCGGCTTCCAGCACGGCGTCGCTCGCGGCGGAGAGCTGTGAAGCGCTGAAGGTGCGGGGTGCCTCGTCGGCGCTGGCGGTGGGGACGGCCAGGGCTGCGGCTGCCACGAGGCCGGTGGTGAGGGCGAGCAGGCGGCTGCGTCTCGCCACTCCGTTGCGGGGGATGGTGCGCTTGATCCTCACTTGTCGTTCCTCCAGAGGGGAATCGGGGACCCGCCTGTGGGGTGACGGGCCCGTGAGGCGCAGTCAGTGGAGCAGGGGACTCCGGGATTCCAGTTCCACCGTGCCCCTGACAAGCGCTTGCTCGGGAGTATTCGTAGCGTCAACTACCTGCGCAAGGGTGTCTTTCGGTCGCTTGGGGCCGCGGGCTCCGCCGCGTCGGCCGGGCCGCTCGGCAGACCGGGGGGAGCGGCTGGGTTCGCCCGGCCGTCCGCGGGCGACGGTGCGGAGCCGACCGGATCGGCTGGTCGTTTCCCCCGGTGGGAGGCACGGACCACATGCCGGTGACGACAGCCCGGGCCGGGGCCCCGGGTTGCGCGGCAGCGGGAGTGCGCCGCCGCTCCATGTCCCGCACGCCCCGAATGCGCCCCGGCCGGAAGTCGACGTTCCGGCGCGGTCGACGTCTCATCAGCCGTCACACGGGCAGCAGCAGTCGCAGCCGTCACAACTACAGCAGTCGCAGTCGCGGCAGCAGCCCTCGCGCTTCTTGCGGGACCAGGGCCCCTCGTACTCCTCGGCACAGCACAGCTTGCATGTGCAGCACAGTCCGACGAAGGCGGCGCACCCAGCCCAGAAGCCGCGCGGGGCCGGCCGGTGCGGGCCGCCGCCGAACTGCGGGGGCGGCCCACCGGGACCACCTGGGCCTCCGGGTGCGCCGGGACCGCCGCCGTAAGGGCCATATGAGCCGTACGGGCCGGCCTGCCCGGGTGATCCTCCGCCGGGGCCGTAGCCGTACGGGTTCCCCTGAGGGGGCATGGAGCCGTGTCCCTGGTGCGAGCAGGTGGCCGACCCGAAGGCCCTGTCCACGGACCGCCTGAGCTCGTGCGCGAGCAGCATGTGCAGCAGCTTGTCGTCGGCGAACTCCGCGTCCCGCAGGGCGAGCCGGATGCCGTGCAGCGCGTCGTCCGCGAGGCGTCGCGCCTCCGCCAGCGAGGTGCCGGTCGCCGTGAGCGGGTTCCAGGCGCCCGACAGGGTGTCGGTTTCCCTGTCCTCCACGGCGTCCAGCAGGTGGGCGAGGCGCCCGAAGAGCCTGCCCGCCTCGGCGAGCGGGGCGATGTTCTGCGGGCGGCCCGCCAGTACGGCGGTGTGGGCGAAGGCCGCCGCCGTCGCGGTCTCCGTGGGCTCGGTCACCGCCAGCAGCGGGGTGCAGGGTCCCGCGAGTGCCTCGATCCCCGTCTGCCGGTCGACGGCGTCGACCAGCACGGCCGTGTCGAAGCCCAGCTCACGGCCGGTCCGCGCACCGGCCTGCGCCCAGCTCCTGGCGACCTTGCGCGCCGCGGCGGCCACCGGCCTGCGTGCCAGCAGCCCGTCACGGTCGGCGACGTGGTCGCGCACCTTCGCCGACGCGAGCACGAGCGATACGGCGGCGGCCAGCCTCGCACCCTCGCCCCGGGCGACGGGCGCCGTACGCATGGCGCGCAGCGGGCAGGGGCCGGCCTTTCTCCGGAGCGGCCCTGTGGGCCACGAGGTCTGAGCCTCCGTCAGAACCGAGACGATCAGGCCGTCGTAGTTGGTCACGACCCGGGCGAACTGGCCGTGGTCCGAGCGAAGTGCCAGGCAAAGCCCGCAGAGATGGGCCATCCACTCGGTCTTGAGACCGTCGGTCAGCCGATGGGTGCAGGGCCTGACGATTCCGAACACGACATGTCCCCCGGGAAGCTGTTCGAGTGCGCGGGCCGCATCGTACCCGCCGGGCCTCTTAGCCCATACGCGCCGGACGTCACCCATCCGGCACGACTTTCATATTTTGCTTCGATATGAGGCTCCTGAAGCCCTCTCAGGGCCCCTATTCAGGAACAATGTTGACGAAACGCCATAACTTCTGCACCAGTACCGTCACGAAACCCTCGCGCGGCGACTATCCCCTTGGCGCGCGATCCGCATCATGGACGACCATAGGGGTGCGGAACCTCAAGTGACCGCGGTGAAAGGAGGCGTCCATGGCATCGGTACGCAAGGCGAGCGCATGGCTGGGGCTCGTCGAGGACAACGACGAGCGGTACTACGACGACGAGTACACCGAGGGTACGGGAGCGGCCGAGCAGTGGGTCACCGACCCGCGGGTTCGCGTGGCCTCCGAGACGGCTCAGGAGCAGGGTCGCCGGATCGCCACCATCTCCCCGGACAGCTTCCGCGATGCGCGCATGATCGGCGAGCACTTCCGTGAGGGCGTCCCGGTCATCGTCAACCTGACCTCCATGGAGCCCTCCGACGCCAAGCGCGTCGTCGACTTCGCGGCCGGGCTGACCTTCGGGCTGCGGGGATCGATCGAGCGTGTGGCGACCCGGGTCTTCCTGCTGACCCCCGCCGACACGGAGATCGTCACCGGAGAGCCCACCGGCCAGACCGGTGACGGCTTCTTCAACCAGAGCTGAGGCCGGGACATGCATCCCGGCCCCGCACCCCGGCCCGCGGCGGGGACGCCGTACCGCGCGGCGTCCCCCGGCAGACGCGGAAGCCGGACCGAGGAAGGCGCTCGCCGGTCCGGGCCTCCGGCCTAGGGCGTGTTGCGAGAGTCCCGCCTGGCACGCGACTCCCCCAGAGCTTCGCCTGGGAGGTGCCCCCAGCACGCACACTCACTGCGTTGTCGGACTCAGCCAAGTACGTCCAGTACGAGGACGACCCTCCGCCTTGCGATCGCACGCACCGGACGCCGCGAGCCCCACCCTCCGGGCGGACGGCGCTACTTTCGCAACACGCCCTAGCGGAAGGCGTCCTGACCGGTGAGCGCCTTGCCGAGCACGAGCTGGTGCATCTCGACGGTCCCCTCGTAGGTGAGCACCGACTCGAGATTGGTCGCGTGGCGCATCACTGGGTACTCGAGCGAGATCCCGTTGGCACCGAGGATGGTGCGTGAAGTGCGGCAGATCTCGATCGCTTCCCGCACGTTGTTGAGCTTCCCGAAGCTGACCTGCTCCGGACGGAGCTTCCCGGCGTCCATCCGCCGCCCGAGGTGCAGGGCGAGCAGGATCCCCTTGTGCAGTTCGAGCGCCATGTCGGCGAGTTTGGCCTGGGTGAGCTGGAAGCCGCCGATGGGCCTGCCGAACTGCTCGCGTGTCTTCGCGTAGTCGAGTGCGGCCTCGAAGCTGGAACGGGCCGCCCCCATCGCGCCCCACACGATGCCGTAGCGAGCGTGGGACAGACAGCCAAGCGGGCCCTTGAGACCGGTGACGCCCGGCAGCACGGCGTCGGCCGGCAGCCGTACCTCGTCCATGACGAGTTCGCTGGTGACGGAGGCACGCAGGGACCACTTGTGGGTGATCTCCGGGGCCGTGAAGCCCGGGCTGTCGGTCGGCACGACGAAGCCGCGAATGCCCTCGTCGGTCTGCGCCCACACGACCGCGACCCCGGCGACGGAACCGTTGGTGATCCACATCTTGCGGCCCGTCAGCACCCAGTCGCCGCCGTCGCGCTTGGCGTAGGTGCGCATCGCGGCCGGGTCGGAGCCGACATCCGGTTCGGTCAGACCGAAGCAGCCGATGGTGCTGCCCTCGGCCATCGAGGGCAGCCAGCGCTGCTTCTGCTCCTCCGAGCCGTACTTCCAGATCGCGTACATGGCGAGCGAGCCCTGGACCGACACCAGCGAACGGATGCCCGAGTCGGCCGCCTCCAGCTCCAGGCAGGCCAGTCCGTACTGGACGGCCGTGGCACCGGCGCAGCCGTAGCCGGTCAGCGACATCCCGAGGGCGCCGATCGAACCCAGCTCACGGGCGAGCTCGCGGATGCCGGGGAGCTCACCGCGCTCGTACCAGTCGGCGACATACGGCAGCACGCGGTCGGCGGCCCAGGAGCGGACCGTGTCGCGGATCGCGAGGTCCTCCGGCTCCAGGAGGTCGTCGATGCCGAGGGGGTCGGCTGGGTCAAAGGGGGGCAGCTTCGAGGATGCGGTCATCAGGGGTGCCTCCGGCGGCCGGCACTGGCGCTGTGCGCGAACCTAACAGTGTTAGTTAACGATCAGCGCTGACGTTACGGCTCAGTGTGCCGTGCGTCCAGAGCGGGCCGCGCCCGCCGCCTCCGCGGGGCTGCGGTATGCCGGGGCCGTGGTGGCGGACCGCAGGTGGTCGCAGGGGCCGAGCAGGGCCTGGCCGGGCAGCTCGGGCACGTGCGGCCCTGCCTGGGTGCCGGACGTGGGGTCTCGCGTGGGGTCGGACTGAGCGGCGGACGCCTCGGACCTGGTGCCCGACGCGGGACCGGCCTGGGCGATCACGCTGGCGTCGGTGGTGTCCTCGACCCCGTCGGGGCACTCCATCGCCCTCGGCAGCCGCAGCGCCGCCAGCGCCCCGAGCAGCAGCAGACCGGCACTGACCACGAGCGTGACATGCAGGCCGTGCACGAAGGCGGACCGCGCGGCGATCCGCAGCGCGTCGCCGGCCGGGCCGCCCAGCGCATCGGCGATCTGGTACGCCTCACCGAGCGAGTTCGTCGCGGCCTCGCGCGCGGTGCCCGGCACGCCCGACGCACCGGTCAGCCCGGGCGCGTACGCGGCGTTCATGACGCTGCCGAGCAGCGCGATGCCCATGCCGGCTCCGAGCTGGTAGGAGGTCTCGCCGATGGCGGCGGCCCCGCCCGCCTGCGCCGCGGGAGCCTCGCTGAGCATCGACTCGTACGCGCCGAACAGCGTGGTCTGGAGCCCGAAGCCGAGCAGCACGAACCCGGCGGTGAGCAGCAGCGGCCGGTCGTCGTGCCCCATCAGCGTGAGCAGCAGCACCGACGCCGCTGTCAGCACGAAGCCCCAGCCGACCATCCGCCGCGGTCCGATGCGGCGCAGGGTGTACGAGCCGGTCGCACCGGCCGCCATGGCCGCGAAGGTGAGCGGCAGCAGCCGCAGGCCCGTCTCGAGGGGGCTGAGCCCCAGCACGAGCTGGAGGTACTGGACGGCGATCAGCTCCAGGCCGACCAGCGCCAGCATGGCCAGCACGATGCAGCCGACCGAGGTGGAGAAGGTGGCCCGGGCGAACATCCGCATGTCGATGAGGGGATGGTCGCGGCGCCGCTGACGGCGTACGAAGAAGGCGAGGAGCAGAACCCCGGCGAGCAGGGGACCGGAGGTGAGGATGTCGAGCGGGCCGTGGCCGACCCCGAGCCGCTTCACACCGAAGACGAGTGTGAGCACACCGGAGGCCGCCATCAGCGCGCCGACGACATCCCAGGGGCCGCTGCCGCTTCCCTTGGACTCGGGCAGCAGCCAGCGGCCGACCGGAAGGATCAGCGCCATCAGCGGGATGTTGATCAGGAAGACCGAACCCCACCAGAAGTGCTGGACCAGGAAGCCACCGAGCACCGGGCCGGTGGCGGCGCCGACGGCGGCGACCGCCGTCCAGATGCCGATGGCCGTGGCACGCTCGCGCCGGTCCGGGAAGACGGCACGGAGGATCGAGAGGGTCGCGGGCATGATCATCGCGCCGCCCACGCCGAGCAGGGCGCGGGCGCCGACGAGCACCTCGGGGTTGGTGGCCAGCGCGGCGACGGCGGAGGCCACGCCGAAGAGCGCGTAGCCGAGCAGAAGTACGCGCCGGCGGCCGACGCGGTCGCCCAGGGTGCCGAAGAGGATCAGCAGCGAGGCGCATACCAGCGGGTAGGCGTCGACGATCCAGAGGAGCTCGACCCCGCTAGGGCGGAGGTCCTCGGTTACGGCGGGCACCGCGACATGCAGCACGGTCGCGTCGAGCGCGACCAGCAGCAGGCTGACGCAGAGGACGAGCAGGACGACCCAGCGGTTGGCACCGCCGCCGGTGGCACGCAAGCGCGCTCCGGTCGTGGTCGTCCCGAACATGTACGTACCTCCTGGTGGTCTCTCGCGTCGGTGGGCGTTCCGGGGCGGAGCCCAGGGTGGGTGGCCCGGCATCGAGGGCGAGTGATCAGTCAATGTACGCGAGTCGGAGCCGCTGACGCGTGGTCCACCTCTCACCTCGACAAGCCCCGCGGTGTGGCGTACGCCACGCCCGCAGTGCCGGGGAGGCGGCACCGACCACGCTCGGATGGGCCCCGGAATTCCGCGTGACCATGGCGCGTGAACTGCTTGACCTCCGGCTCCCCGGGGACTTCCCGGCGTACAAACACACCGCTCGGAGAAGGGCAAACGGTGAATTCGAACGGCCACCGTGGGCCTTTCTTCGGCACTCCCCGGACTCCCCCGACTTTTCCCCGGGCGCGCGGGAAAGAATGTCCGACTGAGACCGACTCCACATCACATCGTCATCACGAAGGGCCGGGATCGGCCTGACCGCACACTCACTCCCTGTAACGTCGATTGGGTGCGTACCGACATCTTTGCCCGTCTGGACCGGGAGCCGGAGCCGCCGAAGATAGAGATCCCGCGGATGAGCCGCACCCGTCTCGCCCTTCTCGGCGGGACCGCGGCGTTCTATGGCGCGATCGTCGTGGCCGTGCTCGTCTCGTCCTGGCTGGTGATCCTCGACTGGAAGGTCATGCTCTTCCGGCCGTATCAGCAGTGGCCGGAGCTGCACGCGTTTCTGGACTACTTCGTCGTGCTCGGCCAGCGCGGCCCGACCGCCGTGATGGTGGCGGCCTGGCTGGGCTGGCGCTCCTGGCGGCAGCACACCCTGCGACCGCTTCTCTCCCTGGGCGCCGCACTGCTGCTGCTGAACGCGACGGTCGGCGCGGTCAAACTCGGCCTCGGGCGGCTCGGGCCGCACTACGCGACGCAGATCGGCTCGGCCGAGATGTTCGCGGGCGGAGATATATTTCCTTCGGGCCACACCGCCAATGCCGTCGTGACCTGGGGAATCCTCGCCTATATGGCTACCACTCCGCGGGCCAGGCGCTATCTGTCGGCGCTGTCCGCCGTGGTGGCGCTCGGGGTCGGCCTGACCACGGTCTATCTCGGTACGCACTGGCTGAGCGATGTGCTGCTCGGCTGGGCGGCGGGACTGCTCGTCCTGCTGGCCCTGCCCTGGTGCGAGCCGCTGATCGGGCGGGCGGAGGACGTCATCCTGTCGATGCGCGACCGGCTGCGCGAACACCGGCTGCCGGTGCCTTCGTTCCCGGTCGTGTCGGGCGGTCCTCGTCCGGCGATGTTCGCGCAGCGGGCGCCGTCGGAGGACGCCGAGCCGGTGCGCAGGCCGGTGGGCGCGGGCGGCGGTGGAGGAAGGGTGGCCACGTCCGGCACGGCCGCGTCCGGGGCCACCGCTCAGCTCACCCAGGCGCGCCCGTATGCCGTCGCGCGCTCGGTGTACGGCACGCACGCCCCGCACGGCTCCCATGCGCCGCACACCTCGCACGGCAACCCGGTGGCATCGTCGGCCGCCGGCCGACGTGCGTCCCGGTCGCGTCCGGTCACGGGCGGCTGAGGCCGGGCCTGACGGCGCGCAAGCGCGCATGACGCGCGGCCGATGCCCCCGGCCTCTCCCGCTGAACGCTGAACGCCGTGGGGCCCCGACCAAGTATGGCCGGGGCCCGCCGCGGTCAGGCGTCACAGGGGGGCCCCCC